>JACRBA010000192.1 GCA_016213265.1 Burkholderiales bacterium
CGTTGAACTGCTCGTTCCGCCCCACGATCGGGTCACGCGGGGCCATTTCGACGGCGGCAAACAAGGACACGCGCATCAAGCCTGAAGGGACGGTGGCAGGAGCCGGGCAGGGAGGGGCAGGGCGCGGGCCAGCGGGCAGCGGCCTGCTGGGTTACGCTGCCAGGTTCCTTGCGCGGAACCGGGCTTGCCCGCAGCGCAGCATTTTAGGTGGATTGACCAGGGATAACCCCATGCCGGATGCTTCTGAAGTGATGCCCGACACGACCGGCGGCGATGCGCCGTCCGGCGAGTTCGTCAGCTTTCCGGGATCGCCCTTCCAGCTGTTCCAGCCGTACCCCCCGGCCGGCGACCAGCCGCAGGCCATCGAGCAGCTGGTCGAGGGCGTCAACGACGGCCTGGCCTACCAGACGCTGCTGGGCGTCACCGGCTCGGGCAAGACCTTCACCATGGCCAACGTGATCGCCCGGCTGGGGCGGCCGGCCATCGTGTTCGCGCCCAACAAGACACTGGCCGCGCAGCTGTACTCGGAGTTCCGCGAGTTCTTCCCCAAGAACGCCGTGGAGTACTTCGTCAGCTACTACGACTACTACCAGCCCGAGGCCTATGTGCCCCAGCGCGACCTGTTCATCGAGAAGGACAGCTCGATCAACGAGCACATCGAGCAGATGCGCCTGAGCGCCACCAAGAGCGTGCTGGAGCGGCGCGACACGGTGGTGGTGGCGTCGGTGAGCGCCATCTACGGCATCGGCAAACCCGAGGACTACACGCAGATGCGGTTCATCGTGCGGGTGGGCGACAAGATCGGCCAGCGCGACGTGATCGCCCAGCTGATCCGCATGCAGTACACGCGCAACGAGACCGATTTCTCCCGCGGCACCTTCCGCGTGCGCGGCGACACGATCGACGTCTTCCCGGCGGAGCACTCCGAGCTGGCCGTGCGCCTGGAGCTGTTCGACGACGAGATCGAGACCTTGAGCCTGCTGGACCCGCTGACCGGCCGCATCCGCCAGAAGGTGCCGCGCTTCACCATCTACCCCAGCAGCCACTATGTCACCCCGCGGGAACGGGTGGTCAGCGCCATCGATTCGATCAAGGCGGAGCTGCGCGAGCGCCTGGACTTCTTCGTGAAGAACGGCAAGCTGGTGGAGGCCCAGCGCCTGGAGCAGCGCACCCGCTTCGATCTCGAGATGCTGCAGGAGGTGGGCCACTGCAAGGGCATCGAGAACTACACGCGCCACCTCTCGGGCGCCGCGCCGGGCGACCCGCCGCCCACCATGGTGGACTACCTGCCGCCCGACGCCCTCATGTTCCTGGACGAGAGCCACGTGCTGATCGGGCAGCTCGGCGGCATGTACAACGGCGACCGCGCACGCAAGACCGTGCTCGTGGACTACGGCTTCCGCCTGCCCAGCGCGCTGGACAACCGGCCGCTGAAGTTCGACGAGTTCGAGCGCAAGATGCGCCAGGCCATCTTCGTCACCGCCACGCCGGCCGACTACGAGAAGACCCACGCCGGCCAGGTGGTGGAGCAGCTGGTGCGCCCCACCGGGCTGGTGGATCCGATCGTGGAGGTGCGCCCGGCCACGCACCAGGTGGACGACGTGCTGCAGGAGATCCGCCAGACGGTGGACAACGGCGAGCGCGTGCTGATCACCACGCTGACCAAGCGCATGGCCGAGCAGCTCACCGAGTACCTGTCCGACAACGGCGTGAAGGTGCGCTACCTGCACTCCGACATCGATACCGTGGAGCGCGTGGAGATCATCCGTGACCTGCGCCTGGGCACCTTCGACGTGCTGGTGGGCATCAACCTGCTGCGCGAGGGCCTGGACATCCCCGAGGTGGCGCTGGTGGCCATCCTGGACGCCGACAAGGAGGGCTTCCTGCGCGCCGAGCGCAGCCTGGTGCAGACCATCGGCCGCGCCGCGCGCAACGTGAACGGCCGCGCCATCCTCTATGCCGACCGCATCACCGATTCCATGCGCCGCGCCATGGACGAGACGGAACGTCGGCGCGCCAAACAGGTGGCCTTCAACGCCGAGCACGGCATCGTGCCGCGCGGCATCCGCAAGCAGGTCAAGGAGCTCATCGACGGCGTGGTGGCCGAGAAGTCGGGCCAGGACGACCTGCGGCTCGCCCAGCAGGCCGCCGAGGTCGAGACGCTCAGCGAAAAGGACCTGGGCAAGCGCATCAAGGCGCTGGAAAAGCAGATGCTCGAGTTCGCCAAGAACCTCGAGTTCGAGAAGGCGGCGCGGGTGCGCGACCAGCTTGCGTTGCTGCGCGAGCAGGCCTTCGGCGCAGGCGGCGCCCACGATGTGAACGTGGTGCCGCTCGTCAGCGCCGCCCCGGGTGGCGGCCGCCGTCCTTGATACTCGACAAAAAAGCTCGGCTTCGTCTATAATCGACCGAAACAGTCGGACTCTGGCGCGGGTTAACCCGGTGGCCCGAGGCCGATTGGACGACCTGTGGCGCGAACCATCCTGCGGCTCCCGACACCAATGGGGGCAAGGACGGGGCAGGCCAACCGCTTGCCCCAGTGAGGCCCGCAATTTCGACAGGAGCACCCTATGCGATTGACCACCAAAGGCCGCTTCGCGGTCACCGCCATGATCGACCTGGCGCTGCGCTCGAACAATGGGCCGGTGGCCCTGGCTGCGATCAGCCAGCGTCAGCAGATCTCGCTGTCCTACCTGGAGCAGCTGTTCGGCAAGCTGCGCCGGCATGAGCTGGTGGAAAGCACCCGCGGCCCCGGCGGCGGCTATTCCCTGGGCCGCAAGGCCGAGGAGATCAGCGTGGCCGACATCATCGTGGCCGTGGACGAGCCGATCGACGCCACCGGCTGCGGCGGCAAGGAAAACTGCATGGGCGAGGACGCCGGCCGCTGCATGACGCACGAGCTGTGGGCGAGCCTGAACACCAAGATGATCGAGTTCCTCGACTCCATCACCCTGCGCAAGCTGGTCGACGACCAGATCGCCAAGGGCGTGTCCATCGAGGAAGCGCCGGTCAAGCGGGCCATTTCGAGCCAGCCGGTCGTCAAGCCCATCAAGATCACCGCGCCGAACTCGGTGTTCGCGCTCGGCAACGCCTTTTCCAAGTAACCCGTTTCACTGCCTGGCGTCCCCATGGACATGACCCCGCACTTCCCGATCTACATGGACTACGGCGCCACCACGCCGGTCGACCCGCGCGTGGTCGATGCGATGGTGCCGTGGCTGCGCGAACACTTCGGCAACCCCGCGTCGCGCAGCCATGCCTGGGGCTGGGAGGCCGAGGAGGCGGTGGAGAAGGCGCGCGCCCAGGTGGCCGAGCTGATCCACGCCGACCCGCGTGAGATCGTGTGGACGTCCGGCGCGACCGAGTCGAACAACCTCGCCCTGAAGGGCGCGGCCCACTTCTACCAGGGCAAGGGCAAGCACCTCATCACGGTGAAGACCGAGCACAAGGCCGTGCTCGACACCATGCGGGAGCTCGAGCGCCAGGGCTTCGAGGTCACCTACCTCGAGGTGCAGCCCGATGGCCTGCTGGACCTGGCGGCCTTCGAGGCGGCCATCCGGCCGGACACGATCCTCGCCTCGGTGATGTTCGTGAACAACGAGATCGGCGTCATCCAGGACGTGGTCGCGCTGGGCAAGCTGTGCCGCGAGCGCGGGGTGATCTTCCATGTCGACGCGGCCCAGGCCACCGGCAAGGTCGAGATCGACATGGCCCAGCTGCCCATCGACCTGATGAGCCTGGCCTCGCACAAGACCTACGGGCCCATGGGCATCGGCGCGCTGTACGTGCGCCGCAAGCCGCGCGTGCGCCTGGAAGCCCAGATGCACGGCGGCGGCCATGAGCGCGGGCTGCGCTCGGGCACGCTGCCCACGCACCAGATCGTCGGCATGGGCGAGGCATTCCGCATCGCGCGCGAGGAGATGGCCGCCGAGCGGCCGCGCATCCAGGCCCTGCACGACCGCCTGGTCAAAGGCCTGGCGGACATCGAGCAGACCTTCATCAACGGCCACCTCACGCAGCGCGTGCCCCACAACCTGAACATCTCGTTCAATTTCGTGGAAGGTGAGTCGCTGATCATGGGCGTCAAGGGCATCGCCGTGTCTTCGGGCTCGGCCTGCACCTCGGCCAGCCTGGAGCCCAGCTACGTGCTGCGCGCGCTTGGCCGCAGCGACGAGCTGGCCCACTCGAGCCTGCGCATCACCATCGGCCGCTTCACCACCGAAGAAGAGATCGACTACGCCGTCGCCACGCTGAAGGAGCGGGTCGCCAAGCTGCGGGAGCTGTCCCCCTTGTGGGACATGTACCGCGACGGCATTGACCTGTCGACCATCCAGTGGGCGGCGCACTGAACCGGAGAGCACGCACATGTCCTACAGCCAGAAGGTCATCGACCACTACGAAAATCCGCGCAACGTCGGCAACTTCGACAAGGGTGACGACACCGTCGGCACCGGCATGGTCGGCGCGCCCGCCTGCGGCGACGTGATGAAGCTGCAGATCAAGGTGAACCCGGCGACCGGCCTGATCGAGGACGCCCGTTTCAAGACCTACGGCTGCGGCTCGGCCATCGCGTCGAGTTCGCTGGTGACCGAGTGGGTCAAGGGCAAGACGCTGGACCAGGCGCTCGAGATCAAGAACACCCACATCGCCGAGGAACTGGCGCTGCCCCCGGTGAAGATCCACTGCTCGATCCTGGCCGAAGACGCCATCAAGGCGGCCGTCGACGACTACCGCTCGCGCCATGCCGAGGCCGCCGACGCCACGGCCGAGGCCGCCCCGCAGGCGAACTGAGCCCATGGCCGTCACGCTGACCGAAGCCGCTGCCCGGCATGTGACCCGCTACCTCGCCCGACGCGGCAAGGGCGTGGGCGTGCGCCTGGGCGTCAAGACCACCGGCTGCTCGGGCCTGGCCTACAAGCTGGAGTACGCCGACGAGGTGGCCCCGGAAGACGTGGTCTTCGAGGGCCACGGGGTCAAGGTGTTGATCGATCCGAAGAGCCTGCCCTACCTGGACGGCACCGAGCTGGATTTCGTGCGCGAGGGCCTCAACGAGGGCTTCAAGTTCCACAACCCGCGTGAGAAAGACCGTTGCGGGTGCGGTGAGTCCTTCCGCGTCTGAGGCAGGCGTCGCCACGCGTGGCGACAATACCCCCGACAATCGCACCGCCATCCCGTGTTCGACAGGGCGCGCCGCTTTGCGGGCCGCGCCCTTTTCACGTCCTCTTTCCAGGTTGACATGACCGCCGCGTTCCCCTGCCATCCGGCGGCCACGCCATGAAGCTCGACGACGACGACTTCACGCTGTTCGGACTGCCTGCCCGCTTCGCGCTGGACCGGGCCGAACTCGACGCGCGCTGGCGGGCGCTGCAGGGCCGTGTGCACCCTGACCGCTTCAGCGCTGACGGGGCGGCGGCCCAGCGCCTGGCCATGCAGTGGGCCGTGCGGGTGAACGAGGCGTACCAGCGCCTGAAGGACCCGCTGGCCCGCGGCGCCTACCTGTGCGAGCTGCGTGGTGCGCCCATCCAGGCCGAGCGCAACACCGCCATGCCGGCGAGTTTCCTGGCCCAGCAGATGCACTGGCGCGAAGCCCTGGACGAGGCACAGGGGCGCGCCGATGTGCAGGCGCTGGAGCGCCAGGTGCTCGCCCGCGAGGCCGAACTGCTCGAGGAGATCGCGCACGCGCTGGACGAGCACCAGGACGCGGGCGCGGCAGCGCAGCGGGTGAGGGCGCTCATGTTCGTCCGGCGCTTCCGCGACGACGTGGCCGACCGACTCGATAACGAAGAACAACCCTGATCCCATGGCATTGCTGCAGATCTCCGAGCCGGGCCAGTCGCCGGACCCTCACCAGCGTCGCATCGCCGTGGGCATCGACCTGGGCACCACCAATTCCCTGGTCGCCGCGGTGCGCCACGGGGTGCCCGAATGCCTGCCCGACGCACAGGGCCGCACCATGCTCCCGTCCGTGGTGCGGTATCTCCCCGATGGCGGCCGCCAGATCGGGCACGACGCGCTGGCCGCGCAGGCCCAGGACCCCGAGCACACGCTGGCCTCGGTCAAGCGCCTGATGGGCCGTGGGCTGGCCGACGTGGTGGGCCGTGACCGGCTGCCGTACCGATTCGTCGACCGCCCCGGCATGGTGGCCATCGAGACGCGGCAGGGCGTGAAGACCCCGGTCGAGGTGTCGGCGGAGATCCTGGCCACGCTGCGCCAGCGCGCCGAGGACAGCTTCGACGACGAACTGTTCGGCGCGGTCATCACGGTGCCTGCGTACTTCGACGACGCCCAGCGCCAAGCCACCAAGGACGCCGCCCAGCTGGCTGGCCTGAATGTGCTGCGGCTGATCAACGAGCCCACGGCCGCGGCCGTGGCCTACGGTCTCGAGAACGGCAGCGAGGGCCTGTATGCCGTGTACGACCTGGGTGGCGGCACCTTCGACATCTCGCTGCTGCGCCTGCAGCGTGGCGTGTTCGAGGTGGTGGCCACCGGCGGCGACGCGGCCCTCGGCGGCGATGACTTCGACCACGCGCTGGCCGATTGGGCGGCGGCGCAGGCCGGCTGGGCGCCTGAGTCGCCCCACGACCGGCGCAGCCTGCTGGTGGCCGCCCGCGCGGCCAAGGAAGCCTTGACGGACTCTGCCGACACGCAGCTCAGCTGGCGGGCGGCGTCCGGGACAACGTTGGCCGTGCGCGTGGACCGTGAAACCTTCGACCGGCTCACCCAGCCCTTGCTCCAACGCACGGTCACCGCGGTGCGCAAGGTGCTGCGCGACGCACGCGTGCAGGCCAGCGAGGTGCAGGGCGTCGTGCTGGTGGGTGGCTCCACCCGCATGCCGGCCGTGCGCCGCGTAGTGGGCGAGCTGTTCGGGCGCGAGCCGCTGACGAACCTCAACCCGGACGAGGTGGTGGCCATCGGTGCCGCCGTGCAGGCCAACGCGCTGGCCGGCAACGCGCGCGACGGCGAGCTCCTGCTGCTGGACGTGATCCCCCTGTCGCTGGGCCTGGAGACCATGGGCGGCCTGGTGGAGCGCGTGATCGAGCGCAACACGACCATTCCAGTGGCCAAGGCCCAGGAGTTCACGACCTTCAAGGACGGGCAGACCGCCATGGCCATCCACGTCGTGCAGGGCGAGCGCGAGCTGGTGGCCGACTGCCGGTCATTGGCCCGCTTCGAGCTGCGCGGCATTCCGCCCATGGTGGCCGGCGCCGCACGCATCCGCGTGACCTTCCAGGTCGACGCCGATGGCCTGCTCAGCGTCAGCGCCCGCGAGATGGGCTCGGGCGTGGAAGCGGCCGTGCAGGTCAAGCCCAGCTACGGCCTGGGCGACGACGAGATCGCCCGCATGCTGCGCGATGGGTTCACGAGCGCCGAGGCCGACATGCATGCCCGTGCGCTGCGCGAGGCCCGCGTCGAGGCCGAGCGCATGGACCTGGCCACCCAGGCGGCCCTGGCGGCGGATGGCGACCTGCTCACCGACGACGAGCGGGCGGCCGTGGAGGCCCTGCTGCAGGCCCTGCGCCATGTGGCGCAAGGCGACGACTCGGCGGCGATCAACCGCGCCGTCGAGGCCCTGGCCACCGGCACCGAAACCTTCGCCGCGGCTCGCATGAACCGTGGCATCCGCGCCGCGCTCACCGGCCGCGGACTGGACGAGATCTGACCCCCATGCCTGTCATCCGCATCCTTCCCCACGCCACGCTGTGCCCCCAGGGTGCCGAGTTCGAGGCACCCTCTGGCACCTCGCTGTGCGAAGCCCTGCTGGAGCATGGCGTCGAGATCGAGCATGCCTGCGAGATGAGCTGCGCCTGCACCACCTGCCACGTGGTCGTGAAGCAGGGCTATGCCTCCCTGGGCGAGCCGGACGAGATCGAGGAAGACCTGCTGGACAAGGCCTGGGGCCTGGCGCCCACGTCGCGGCTGTCCTGCCAGGCCGTGCTGGCCGATCAGGACGTGACGATCGAGATCCCGAAGTACACGATCAACCACGCCCGCGAGAACCACTGACGCGCGGCAGCCGCCGCAACCGCGGCGGCGAAGGCGACCCTCAGGCGGTGAGCCGGCGCAGCCAGCCGGCCAGGTCGGGGCGCCATTTCGAGGCGCTGGGCTCCGCCTGGCGCACATCGAGCACATGGCGCGCGGCCAGGAACTTCAGCAGGGCGCGCACCTCGGCGGGCTTCACGCCATCGCGGCGCAGAAGAGCGGCTTCGCTCAGGTGGCGCTGGGACAGGTCGCTGAGCAGGCGGCGAAAACCCGTTCGCCGGAACTCGGCTGGCAGGTCAGGCCAGGACAACAGCTTGTATTCCTTCATACCCCACGACGATCGTTTGGATCTTGCGCTCCGGCGCGTGTCGGGCGGTTGGCCCGACCGCGGAGCGCGGTATTCTGCAGCGGCGCCATTCTGCGGCCCAGGGGGGGCATCCCACCTTGGCCAAGCGCAACACTTTGTGTACGACGCCACGCCATGTCTCCACTGATCGCCTGCCTTCCGCCTGTGGGCTGCCCATGAACATCCTCGGCATTGAATCCTCGTGTGACGAGACGGGCGTCGCGGTGGTGTCCGTGGAGGGCGGCGGCGTGCCGGTGCTGCGCGGTGCGGCCCTGCACAGCCAGATCGCGATGCACCAGGCTTACGGCGGCGTGGTGCCCGAGCTGGCGTCGCGTGACCACGTGCGCCGTGTGCTGCCGCTGACCGAGGCCGCATTGGCCGAAGCGGGCCTGCATCGTGAGGAGGTGGACGTGGTTGCCTTCACGCGCGGGCCGGGCCTGGCCGGTGCGCTGCTGGTCGGCGCGGGGGTGGCCTGCGGACTCGCCGCGGCCCTCAACCGGCCCACCTTGGGTGTGCACCACCTGGAAGGCCATCTGCTGTCGCCTTTCCTGTCCGCCGATCCGCCGCGATTTCCCTTCGTCGCCTTGCTCGTGTCCGGTGGACACACCCAGCTCATGCGGGTGGACGGGGTAGGGCGCTACGAGATGCTCGGCGAAACCATCGACGATGCCGCGGGCGAAGCCTTCGACAAATCGGCCAAGATGCTGGGGCTGGGCTACCCCGGCGGGCCGGCGCTCTCGCGGCTGGCAGAGCACGGCCGCGACGACGCCTTCGACCTGCCGCGCCCCCTGCTGCACCAGCCCAACCTCGATTTCTCCTTCGCCGGCCTGAAGACGGCCGTGATGACGGCCTGGAAGCGGCTGGGACCAGCCCCCACCGAAGCGCAGAAGGCCGACCTTGCTGCCAGCACGCAGGCGGCCATCGTGGAGGTGTTGTGCACGAAGGCGCTGCGCGCCTTGCGTGAGACGGGGCTCGACCGGCTGGTCGTGGCGGGCGGGGTGGGGGCCAACGCCCGCCTGCGGGCACAGCTGAATGCAGCCTGCAGCCGGCGTGGCGTGCGCGTGCACTACCCGGAGCTGCACCTGTGCACGGACAACGGCGCGATGATCGCGTTGGCCGCGGCCATGCGCTGCCAGGCGGGGCTGGCGCAGCTGGGCAGGGACTATCGCTTCTCGGTCAGGCCGAGGTGGGACCTGGCCCTGGCCGGTGAGGCCTGACAGGCCAGCCTGTCAGACGCACCGGCCGTGGGGCTCAGCCCAGGGCCTGCAGGGCGCGGGCGGTGATCTCGTCCACGCCGCCCACGCCGGAGATGCGGGCATAGCGGGGAGCCTGGGCGTCGCCGGTGGCGGCCCACTGGCTGTAGTAGTCGACCAGCGGGCGCGTCTGCTCGTGGTAGACCTGCAGGCGCTTGCGCACCGTGGCCTCTTCATCGTCGGGCCGCTGCACCAGGTCTTCGCCGGTCGCGTCGTCCTTGCCGGCCACCTTGGGCGGGTTGAACTTCACGTGGTAGGTGCGGCCCGAGGCCACGTGCACGCGGCGGCCGCTCATGCGCTCGATGATGGCCTCGTCGGGCACGTCGATCTCGAGCACCAGGTCGAGCTTCACGCCAGCAGCCTTCATCGCCTCGGCCTGGGGAATGGTGCGCGGGAACCCATCGAACAGGAAGCCCTTGGCGCAGTCCGGCTGGGCAATGCGCTCCTTGACCAGGCCGATGATGATGTCGTCGCTGACGAGGGCGCCCGAGTCCATCACCTTCTTGGCGGCCAGACCCAGCGGGGTGCCTGCCTTCACGGCCGCACGCAGCATGTCGCCGGTGGAGATCTGGGGGATGCCGTACTTCTGGCAGATGAAAGCCGCCTGGGTGCCTTTCCCGGCGCCCGGTGCGCCCAAGAGAATCAGTCGCATGGTGAGAGTGTCTCGTGAAGTGGTTATCGTTTCAGGCAGGCAAAGCAGGCTCAGCCCGCGCGCCGAGGCGGTTCAAGTCAGGATAGCACGGGCATTCCTGCGCGAGGCTGACAGGGCTCGCCCGCCCAGCCGGCGATCACCCGGCGGGCCAGAGGGCGCGCACGCGCGCCAGGTCTTCCGGCGTGTCCACGCCGGGCGCGGGCGCATGAGCGGCCAGATGCACGGCGATGCGTTCACCGTGCCAGAGCACGCGCAGCTGCTCCAGCGACTCCAGCTGCTCCTGCGGCGCGGGGGCCAGCCCTGGGAACCGGCGCAGGAAGCCCGCCCGGTACGCATACAGCCCGATGTGGCGCCGTGCCGCACCGGCGGGCAGGGCAGGCGCCCCCGCGGCCGAGCCATCGCGCCACCAGGGGATGGGGGCGCGGCTGAAATAGAGCGCGCGGCCGTCACGGTCGCACACCACCTTGACCACATTCGGGTTGGTGAAGTCGGCCGCCTGTTCGATGGCGTGCGCGGCGGTGGCCACGGCGCACTCGGGGCGATCGGCGAGCAGCCGCGCGCAGGCACCTACCAGGGCCGGGTCGATGAGCGGTTCGTCGCCCTGCACGTTGACGACCAGATCATCGCCGTCCAGGCCAAGCAGGGCGCAGGCCTCGGCCAGCCGGTCGCTGCCGCTGGCGTGGTCTCGGCGGGTGAGCAGCACCTGCACGCCGTGGGCCTCGCACGCCTGCACGGTGCGTGCGTCGTCGGCCGCCACCACCACGGCCGCGGCGCCCGCCAGCGCGGCGCGCTCGGCGACCCGCACCACCATGGGCTTGCCGCCAATGTCGGCCAGCGGCTTGTCCGGCAGCCGGCTCGACGCCAGCCGCGCCGGGATCAGCACCGTGAAGCGCATCAGCTGTCCTCGGGGGCCAGGTGCCGGGCTTCGGCATCGAGCATCACGGGGATGCCGTCGCGAATCGGGTAGGCCAGGCGATCGGCCGGGCACACCAGCTCGATCGGCCGTTGGGCGTCGTCGCGACGCAGCTGCAGCGGCCCCTTGCAAACGGGGCAGACCAGCATCTCGATCAGGCGGTGATCCATGTTCATCCAGGGCAATGGGAAAGGCGCCCGCGCGCGTCGGCCAGCGCGGCCAGCAGCGCCTCGGTGAAGTCGGGCGGAAGCGCAAAGTCTAGCGTCGCGACCCACACCCGGGTGCCCACAGGCACCGACTGGGGGGCGAGCTTGACCGCGTCCTTCTCCGTGAGCACCACGTCGGCCGTGCCGGCCGGCCAGGTCAGTGCGGACAGCGGCGCATGGTCGGGCAGTGGCAGCCGGTCGATCTGCAGGCCCTGGGCCTCGAGCATGCGGAAGAAGCGCTCGGGCTCCGCGATACCCGCCACGGCGAGCACGCGGCGGCCGCGCAGGGCCGACACCGGCTGCTGCTCGGTCGCCGGCATGGCAGACCCGTGCGCCGCCCACCAGGCGGCGAGCGGCAGCACGCCGCCAAGTCGACGGATGGCACAGGCGCCGGGCAGGGCGGTGGACGGCGCGTCGGCGTTGTACAGCACCAGCGATCCCGGGGGCACGGCCGCAGGCAGCGGCTCTCGCAGCGGCCCAGCGGGCAGCAGCAGACCGTTGCCCACGCCTCGATGGTCGAACACCAGGACCTGCACGTCCCGCGTGAGCCGGTGGTGCTGCAGGCCGTCGTCCGCCACGATCACGTCCACTTCGGGGTGCCGCGCGCACAGGGCATCGCCTGCCGCGACCCGGTCGCGCGCCACGACCACCGGCACGTGGGTGCGACGGTGGATCAGCAGGGGCTCATCGCCCGTGGCCGCCGCAGGCGACTGCGGACCGACGTGGACCAATGCGTCGTCGCGCCGGCCATAACCACGCGACACCACCCCTGGGCGCCATCCGGCAGCCTGGAGGGCAGCCACCAGCGCGAGCGTGGTCGGCGTCTTGCCGGCGCCGCCGACGATGAGGTTGCCCACCACGAGCACGGGGCGCCCCCCCGGGCGCCGCGCCTGCCGGTGGCCTGCGGCGGCCTCGCGGCGCGCCAGCGCACCGTACAGCCAGGCGGCGGGCTGCAGCAGGCGCGAGAGGGCACCGGGTGGATGCCGCCACCAGCTGGCCTGCAGGCCGGCCCCGACCCGATGGACAAGGCTGTTCAAGGCGACGGCGATGCGCCGCCGTTGGCACCCTGGCTCGACTGGGCGGCGAAGGTGATCCGGGCCAGGCCGGCGCGGCGCGCCGCATCGAGCACGTTGATCACGGATTGGTGGGCCGCACTGGCATCGGCCGAGATGATCAGGAAAGGATCCTGCCGCTGGCCGGCGGCGGCCTGCAGGGCCGCGGCCAGCAGCTCCACGCTGCGGCCCTCCACCGGCTGGCGGTCCAGGCTGTAGCGGCCGTCGGCCGTGACCGCGACGATGATCTCCTGGGGGCGGTCGCGGCTGGCGTCGGCATCGGCCGCGGGCAGCGTGACCTGCAGCTCGGTGAACTTCGAGTAGGTGGTCGACAGCATCAGGAAGATGAGGATCACCAGCAGCACGTCGATGAACGGAATCAGGTTGATGTCCGGCTCGTCGTGGCGGTCGCCGCGGAAGTTCATCGCCATGGCGGCACCTCGTTCAGCCGCGGGCCTTGGCCGGCCGGGCGATGAGCAGGTGCAGCACCCGCTCCGCGCCTTGCTCCATGTCGTGCAGGTAGTCGTTCACCCGGCCGCGGAAGTAGCGGTGGAACATGAGCGAAGGGATGGCCACGATGAGGCCGAAGGCGGTGTTGTACAGCGCCACCGAGATCCCGTGGGCCAGCTGGGCCGGGTTGGTGCCCCCCGTGGGCGCCTGGGAGCCGAAGATCTCGATCATGCCGATGACCGTGCCGAGCAGCCCCAGCAGCGGCGCTGCCGATGCGATGGTGGCCAGCGCGTTGAGGTAGCGGTCCAGCTGGTGGGCCGCCGAGCGGCCGGCCGATTCGAAGGCATCACGCAGCAGGGTTTCATTGACGGCGCGGCCGTCCTGGGCCGCGGCACGGATGCCGGTGGCCAGCAGCTGCCCCATCACCGAGTTGGCGGCGAGCTTGCCCAGCACGTCGGCCGAGGGCATGCCCTGGCGCAGCACCTGCATCACCTCGTCCACCAGCCCGGCGGGGGCGACGCGGGCCCGTCTCAGGGCGACGGCACGCTCGATGACGAGGGCCATGGCGGCCACGGAGCACAGGATGAGAGGCCAGATCGGCCAGCCGGCGGCTTGTATGATCGACAGCAAGGGGATTGCCTTCGGGCTCGCGCCCGCGTCTGAGCTGAAAGACGCGGGATTATGGCCCCATCGTTGGCCCGCTGACCGCCCCGTGCGGGACACCCAACGCACTGTCCACAGTGCTTGTGGAAAACGCTGTGTGCAAGGCCGGAGCAACGTGCGCCGGCCCTGCACTGGCGCGGGTTTGCCTCACGCTGCTGAAAAATGTGGCGGCCCGCCGGGCCTGCCGCTCCACCCATGCCTGCCGTACCCGAGTCTTCCGCCCGCGTCTGGGACGTGGCCGCCCTGCTGCTCGCCGTGTCCGACGCGCTGTCCGCGCGATTCGGTGCCGTGGCCGTGCGTGGTGAGCTGTCGGGCTTCAGCCGCGCGTCCAGCGGCCACTGCTACTTCACGCTGAAGGACGGGCAGGGCGCGGGCGCTGGGCTGCGGTGCGCCATGTTCCGTCGTGCGGCCATGCTGGTGCCCTTCGCACCGCAGGACGGCCAGCAGGTCGAGCTGCGCGGCCGGCTGGCCGTGTACGAGGCGCGCGGCGAACTGCAGATGGTGGTGGAGTCGATGCAGCGCGTCGGTGCGGGCAGCCTGTACGAGGAGTTCCTGCGGCTGCGCGCACGCCTGGAGCGCGAGGGCCTGTTCGACCCCTCGGGTCGGCGCCCGCTGCCCGCGTTCGCGCGCACGGTGGCCGTCGTCACCTCACCGACGGGCGCGGCCATCCATGATGTGCTGACCACGCTGGCGCGCCGTGCCCCCCACGTGCGGGTGGTGCTGGTGCCCACCCTGGTGCAAGGGCCGCAGGCGCCCGAGGCCATCGTGCAGGCGCTGTCGCGCGCCAACGGGGTGGAAGAGGCCGAGTTGGTGCTGTTGTGCCGCGGTGGCGGCTCCCTGGAAGACCTCTGGTCGTTCAATGATGAGAGGGTGGTCCGCGCGATCCGCCGTTCCCGCTTGCCGGTGCTGTGCGGTGTGGGCCACGAGACGGACGTCACCCTGGCCGACCTGGCCGCCGACCTGCGCGCCCCGACGCCCACGGCGGCTGCCGAGCTCGCCACGCCCGCCCGCGATGCGCTGCTGGAGGCGCTGGACCGCCAGGCCGAGCGCCTGTCGCGCCGTGTGCGCCAACGCCTCGATGGCGCGTCGCAGCAACTCGACACGGTCGCACTGCGTCTGCAGCGCCCCGGCCAGCGTGTGGGGGCCGAACGCATGCGGCTGGATGCACTCACACGCCGTCTCGGCGGCGTGCCGGCGCGCTACCTCGAGGCCCGCCGCATCGACCTGGCGCACCGCGCCGGCCGCTGGGTGCAGGCCGGCCAGATGGCGATCTCCCGCAGCCACCTGTCGCTGGACCAGCGCGCCGCCCGGCTCGAGGGGCTCGACCCGCGCACCGTGCTGGCCCGTGGCTATGCCTGGGTGGAAGACGAGGCCGGTCGCGCCATCGTGTCGACCCGGGGGCTGGTGGCAGGCCAGCGGCTGCGCGCCGTGTGGGCCGACGGAACCGCAGACACGCGTGTGGAGTCGGTCCATCCCGGGCCTCCCGAGGATCAACCCTGACGCCGATGGCCATGCCGGCGGCTGCCTACAATGCCGCCGCCTCCCACATCGCCCCTGGCCCGCCGGGGCGCACACTCGAAAGGAACCCGCATGGAACACACGCTGCCGCCGCTGCCCTACGCCCACGATGCGCTCGCGCCGCACATGAGCCGCGAGACGCTGGAGTACCACCACGACAAGCATCACAACGCTTACGTGGTGAACCTCAACAACCTGCAGAAGGGCACCGAGTTCGAGAGCATGGGTCTGGAGGAGATCGTCAAGAAGTCCTCCGGCGGCATCTACAACAACGCCGCCCAGGTGTGGAACCACACCTTCTTCTGGAACTGCATGAAGCCCCAGGGCGGCGGTGAGCCCAAGGGCAAGCTGGCCGACGCCATCAACGCGAAGTGGGGCTCCTACGCCGCCTTCAAGGAAGCCTTCACCAAGAGCGCGGTGGGCAACTTCGGCTCTGGCTGGACCTGGCTGGTGAAGAAGGCCGATGGCAGCGTGGACATCGTCAACATGGGCGCCGCCGGCACGCCGCTGACCACGGGCGACACCGCCCTCATGACGATCGACGTGTGGGAGCACGCCTACTACATCGACCACCGCAACCTGCGCCCGCGCTTCGTGGAGACCTTCCTGAACTCGCTGGTGAACTGGGACTTCGCCGAGAAGAACTTCGGCTGAGCGCCCGCGGCCTGAGGCCGCAGCCTTGACCGTGCAGAGCCGGCCGTCGAAAGCCGGCTCTTTCTTTTGGTACGCTCGCCGCCCAACCGAACGTCACACTGAGGACATACCGAGGCCGGCATGCGCATCCTGCTCGTGGAAGACGACCCTGCGCTGAGCTTGGGGGTGGCCCGCGGCCTGGAGCGCGAGGGCTGGAAGGTCGACGTGCTGCACGACGGCGAACAGGCCATGGGGGAGGGCGCCCTGGGCCGCCATGATCTCGCCATCCTCGACCTCGGCCTGCCGCGGCGCGATGGCATGGAGGTGCTGCGCCACTGGCGCGGGCGCGGGGTGCGCATGCCGGTGCTGCTGCTCACGGCGCGCGACGAGTTGCACGACCGGGTGCAAGGCCTGGACGCCGGCGCCGACGACTACCTCGTCAAGCCCTTCGATTTGCCTGAGCTGCTGGCCCGCATCCGCGCCCTCAAGCGGCGCGCACAGGGCCGCGTGGACGAGGTCATCCAGTGCGGCGACCTGCGGCTCGACCTGGCCCACCGCGAACTGACCCACCACGGCCAGCGCATTGCCCTGAGCCCGCGGGAGCTGGCGTTGACCGAGCTGCTGATGCAGAAGGCCGGCCGGGTGGTGCCCAAGGATTCGATCGTCGCCCGCATGTCCACCTGGGAAGCCGACTTCAGCGAGAACTCCGTCGAGGTGTACGTGCACCGGCTGCGCAAGCGCTTCGCCGATCTCGGGGTGGTGATCCGCACGGTGCGCGGGTTCGGCTATCTCATGGAGCCGGCGCAGGGCACGACCGATGGACCAGCCGCCGCCTGAGGCGGCGCCACCCCGCCGTGCCTCGGCCGGCGGCAGCATCCGGCGCGGGCTGCTGCGCCCGCTGCTGTGGAGCTGGGGCATCGGCCTGGTGGCGGCCGTTCTTGGCGCTTACTGGCTCGCCCGCACCAGCGCCAACGAGGCTTTCGACCGGGGCCTGCAGGACGAGGCCAGCGCCCTCGCCGCCAAGGTGACCTGGTCCGACCGCGGCCCGTTGCTGGACCTGTCACGCCAGGCCATGGAGCTGGTCACCTGGGACAGCCACGACCGCAATGGTTTCGCCATGGTCGACGTGGACGGCAATGCGCTGGCCGGTGACGCCAGCGTGCCGGTGCCGCCACCGGCGTACCGCCGGCGTAGCTTCGAGCAGCCGCGCGTGTTCGACGCCGAGTACGACGGCGAGCCGGTGCGGGGCGCCGTCTTCTCGGTCAGCTCGCCCATGCTGGACCGGTCGGTGTCGGTCATCGTGGTCGAGACCAAGAACAAGCGCGCCCGGCTCATGCGCGACCTGCAGCTGTCCATCGTGCTGCCGGCGCTGGCGCTTGGCTCGGTGACCTTCACTCTGCTGGGCTGGGGCATCCGGCGCGGCTTGCAGCCCTTGCGTGACGTGGCGCAGGAGGTCGCCTTGCGCGACGCGCAGGACTGGCGCCCCCTGCCGCTGGACCGGGTACCCCGGGAGGCCGTGCCGCTGATCGAGCGCATCAACCGCCTGCTGGCCGACGTGGAGCAGTCCATCCACCTGCAGCGCCGTTTCGTGGCGGATGCGGCGCACCAGCTGCGCACGCCGGTGGCCGGCATCCGCGTGCTGGCGCAGAACCTGGCCCAGGAGCTGGACGCCAGGCCACACGAGCCGGCCGCCTGGCAACCGCTGCTGGCGCAGCTGGAGCGGTCCACCGACCGGCTGTCGCGCCTGATCGGGCAGTTGCTCAGCCTCGCCCGGTCGGAGACGGCGCTGTCCATGGACGGGGAGCAGGAGACCCTGGACATTCTTCCGCTGCTGCGCGAATCGGCCGAGCCGCTGGTGCTGCAGGGCCTGCGTGAGGGGCGCAGCATCGTGCTGGACGCGCCGGACGCACCCGTGATGGCGCGTGCCCACCCGCTGTGGCTGGGCGAGGTTGTCAACAACCTGCTGGACAACGCCTTGCGCTATGGCGGACAGGCCATCGTGCTGCGGGTGCGGCCCCTGCCCCAGGGCGGCGCGGAGGTCGTGGTCGAGGACAACGGGCCGGGCGTGACGGCCGCCCAGTTGCCGAGGCTGTTCGAGGCCTTCTGGCGCGGCGAGCGGGCCGACCTGCGCAACGACGGTGGCACCGGACTCGGGCTGACCATCGCGCGCGAGGTGGTGCTGCGCCTGGGCGGTCAGCTGCAGGCGCAGAGCCGCCCGCAGGTCGACGGGTTGCGATTCACCATCACGCTGGCCGCGTGACGGTGCGCGCAGACACGGCCGTCAGGGGCGGAACAACGGGCCGTTGAGCTTCGCGCCGGCCTTCAGACCGCGCTTGGCAAACCAGCCGCGGTTCATTTCCAGCACGTAGCGCACGGGCTCACGTGAGCAGTGCGACTGGTCGGACATGGGGGCCATGTCCTCGATGTTGACGATGCGGCCATCGTCGGCCACGAAGGCCGCCGACAGCGGGATGAGCGTGTTGCGCATCCAGAAGCACTGGGTGGCCGGCTGTTCGAAGACGAACACCATGCCCTCGTGGCTGGCCATCTGCTCGCGGAACATGAGCCCGATCTCCCGCTCGCGGGGCGACTTGGCCACCATCGCCACGATGTTGTGCATGCCGGCGTTGAGCTGCACCGTGGGCAACTGCTGGGGCTCTCCGCGGGGCTGGGCCGTCGCTCCGGCTGACACCAGCGCGAGGCTGACCAGCATGGTCAAGGCGAGGGCGGCAGGTCGTGTCTTGATCAAAGTCATGCGTTCGAGGAAGCTCGGCGGGTAGATTATGGACGGTTGGCGCAGCACGCTCGCCGAGCCCCTCCCTTTGCGCCGCATGCCATGACGAGTTTCTCGACCGCCACCGCCGTCACCCCGGCTGCACCGGCTGCTGACGAACGCCTGGCCGTGGTGGACGACCCGCTGGAACAGCAGGCGAGCACGCGCTGGGAGACCCTGCCGGACGGCCGGCGCATGGCGGAGACCGGTCTGGTGCTGGGCGGCATGCAC
Organism: Burkholderiales bacterium; assembly: GCA_016213265.1. Classification (GTDB taxonomy): domain Bacteria; phylum Pseudomonadota; class Gammaproteobacteria; order Burkholderiales; family Burkholderiaceae_C; genus Ideonella. The sequence continues at coordinate 18,668 of JACRBA010000192.1, forward strand.
TGCGCCGCCTGCGCCGGAATCATCGAATCCGCCCTGATCGGTGTCGAGGGGGTGGAGCGGGCGGAGGTGAGCGCGGCCGGACAGCGCGCCCAGGTTCGCTGGGATCCTGCGCGCACGCGTTTGTCCACGCTGCTGCGTGCCGTGCAGGCGGCCGGCTACGACGCCTTGCCCGACGCGGTGGCGCCGGCCCGGGCGCTGCGCCAGTCCGAGCGTCGCAAGGCGCTGTGGCGCCTGTTCGTGGCGAGCTTCTGCGCCATGCAGATCATGATGTTCGCCACGCCGAGCTATGTGGCCTCAGGCGGCGACCTGTCGCCCGACCTGCGGCAGTTGCTCAACTGGGGCAGCTGGCTGCTGACCATGCCGGTGCTGCTGTTCTCCGCTGGCCCGTTCTTCCAGGGCGCCTGGCGCGCGCTGCGCCAGCGCCGCATGGGCATGGACGTGCCGGTGGCGCTCGGCATCGTGGTGGCTTTCGTGGCCAGCAGCGGGGCCACCTTCGACCCGACTGGCCTGTTCGGGCACGAGGTGTATTTCGACTCCCTCTCGATGTTCGTGAGCTTCCTGCTCGCGGCCCGCTATCTGGAGATGATGGCGCGCCACAGGGCGGCCGAGAGCCTGGAACAGGCGCTGGCCGCGCTGCCCGAGACAGCGCAGCGCGTCTCGCCGGACGGCCAGCTGGAGGTCGTCAGCGCCCACCGGCTGCGGCCTGGCGACGTGGTGCTCGTGCCGCTGGGCGCCAGCTTTCCCGCCGATGGCCGGCTGCAGACCGGGCCCACCGAGATCGACGAGAGCCTGCTCACCGGCGAGTCGCTGCCCGTTCCGCACGGGGTGGGCGACGAGGTGGTGGGGGGCAGCGTGAACCTCGGCGCTCCGGTGCGCATGAGCGTCGAGCGTGTCGGCGCGGACACCCGCCACGGCGCGATCGTGTCGCTGATGCGGCAGGCGCTCACCGAACGCCCGGCGCTGGTGCGCCAGGCCGACGCCTGGGCTGCGCCGTTCCTGTGGGTCGTGCTGACGCTGGCGGTGGTCGCCGGGATCGGCTGGATGTGGATCGACCCATCGCGCGCGGTGGGCGTGGCCGTGGCGGTGCTCATCGTCACCTGCCCGTGCGCCCTGTCGCTCGCCGTGCCGTCGGCCCTGGTGGCGGCCGCAGGCAGCCTGGCGCGACGCGGCGTCATGTTGCAGCGCCTGGATGCGCTGGAGTCTCTGGCCCGCATGGACCGCCTGTTCCTGGACAAGACGGGCACCCTGACGCACGACGAGCCGGCCTGGGCCGGCGCCACCTGGGTCGCCGTCCACGGCGGGGAGCTGCCCGACCCGGTCACGGTGGACGACCTGCGGGCCGCCGCCGCGCTGGCGCGCTGGTCCAGCCATCCGCTGGCCCGCGCGCTCGCCAGCCATGTGGAGGAGCTGCCGGGGCCTGCTGCCGGCGCCGTCACTGCGCCGCTGGGGCAGGTGCAGGAGGTGCCAGGGCAGGGCCTGGAGGGCGTGGATGCCGAGGGCTGCCGATGGCGCCTGGGCCAGCGGGCCTGGGTGGGGGCGGGGCAGGGCGATGAAGCCGGCGGACTGCCCACCGTGTACTGGGGGGCGGCGGGCGCGGCGCGGTGGTTGCGGTGCCAGTTCGACGAGCGGCTGCGCGAGGACGCGGCACAGGCCGTGGCGGCCCTGCAGGCAGATGGCGTGGCGCTCACCCTGCTGTCGGGCGACCACCCGGAGCGAGCCGCCCGGCTGGCGCGTCGGCTGCACATCGACGACGCCCGTGGCGGCGCCACCCCCGAAGCCAAGCTGCAGGCCCTCGCGGCGGCGCAGGCTGGCGGCGAGCGCACCGGCATGGTGGGCGACGGAGTCAACGACGCACCGGTGCTGGCGCGGGCGGACGTCTCCTTCGCCATGGGGCGCGGGGCGATGGTGGCGCGCGTGCATGCCGACGCGGTGATCGTCTCGAATCGCCTGGGCGACCTGGTGGCCGCGCGACAGCTGTCCACCCGCATGATGCGGATCATCCGTCAGAACCTCTTCTGGGCCGCGGCCTACAACCTGGCGTGCGTGCCGCTGGCCGTCGTGGGCTGGCTGCCGCCCTGGGCCGCGGGCCTGGGCATGGCGTGCAGCTCGCTGGTCGTGGTGGGAAACGCGCTGCGCCTTGCGCGAACCTGACAACACAGGGTTTCACTCGACGTCATGGACATCCTCTATCTGCTCATTCCCCTCTCGGCCGTGCTCGTCCTGGCCATCATCGGCGTCTTCGGCTGGGCACTGCACAGAGGGCAATTTGACGATTTGCAACGCGAAGGCGAGCGCATCCTCGATGAGCCCGATGCAGGTTGATAACGATCAATCGAGCAAAAGTTCCCCTCCAGAACAATCCCCTATGGCCCGCAAAGGCGCGGGTGTGAGGAGTCAAACCCATGGCAACTAGTTCAGTGCCGGCAAACCAGCCGGCCTATACCGACACCGTCGTCCGCTGGTTTGCGGTCGCGGCGGTGCTCTATGGCATTGTCGGCATGCTGGTCGGCGTCATCGTCGCTTCCCAGCTCGCGTGGCCCGAGTTGAATCTCGGCATCCCGTTCCTGAGCTACGGCCGCCTGCGCCCGTTGCACACCAACGCGGTGATCTTCGCCTTCGGCGGATGCGTGCTGTTCGCCACCAGCTACCACGTGGTGCAGCGCACCTGCCAGACCCGGCTGTTCATGCCTGGGCTGGCGCTGTTCACCTTCCTGGGCTGGAACCTGGTCATCCTGCTGGCCGTGGTCACCCTGCCGCTGGGCCTGACCAGCGGCAAGGAATACGCCGAGCTGGAGTGGCCCATCGACCTGCTGATCGCGGTCGTCTGGGTGGCCTACGCGGTGGTGTTCTTCGGCACCATCGGCATCCGCAAGGTCAAGCACATCTACGTGGCGAACTGGTTCTTCGGCGCCTTCATCATCGCCGTGGCCCTGCTGCACATCGTCAACAGCGCCGCGATTCCGGTGAGCCTGACCAAGAGCTACTCCGCCTACGCGGGCGTGCAGGACGCCATGGTGCAGTGGTGGTACGGCCATAACGCCGTGGGCTTCTTCCTGACCGCCGGCTTCCTGGGGATCATGTACTACTACATCCCCAAGCAGGCCGAGCGCCCGGTGTACTCGTATCGCCTGTCGATCGTGCACTTCTGGGCCCTGATCTTCACCTACATGTGGGCGGGCCCCCACCACCTGCACTACACCGCGCTGCCTGACTGGGCGCAGTCGATCGGCATGCTGTTCTCGCTGGTGCTGCTGGCTCCCTCCTGGGGCGGCATGATCAACGGCATCATGACCCTGTCGGGTGCCTGGCACAAGCTGCGTGACGACCCGATCCTGAAGTTCCTGATCGTCTCGCTGTCGTTCTACGGCATGTCGACCTTCGAAGGTCCGATGATGTCGATCAAGACCGTGAACGCCCTGTCGCACTACACGGACTGGACTGTCGGCCACGTGCACTCCGGTGCCCTGGGCTGGGTGGGCCTGGTGTCCATCGGCGCGCTGTACTTCCTGATCCCGCGCATGTTGAGCCGCAAGACGATGTACTTCAGCCGTGCCATCGAGCTGCACTTCTGGGTGGCCACCATCGGCATCGTGCTCTACATCGCCGCGATGTGGATCGCCGGTGTGATGCAAGGCCTGATGTGGCGTGCGGTGAACCCCGACGGCACGCTGGTGTACAGCTTCGTCGAGAGCGTCAAGGCCACCTATCCGTTCTACGTGATCCGCGTCCTCGGCGGCCTGCTGTACCTCGGCGGCATGCTGATCATGGGCTGGAACACGGTGATGACCATCCGCGCCGGCAAGGTGCAGCCCGCCCTCATCCCGGCGGTGGCTGCCCACGCCTGACGCACTGCCACAAGGAGCATTCGAGATGGCACAAACCCATTCCGTCAGCGGTCACGAGAAGATCGAGACCAGCAACTTCCTGATGATCGTGCTGATCCTGGTCGCCGTGGCGATCGGGGGCCTGGTCGAGATCGTGCCGCTGTTCTTCCAGCGCTCGACGACCCAGCCGGTCGAGGGCCTGAAGCCCTACACCGCGCTGCAGCTGGCCGGCCGGGACGTCTACATCCGCGAGGGCTGCTACAACTGCCACTCGCAGATGGTGCGCCCCTTCCGCGCCGAGACGCTGCGCTACGGCCCCTACTCGGTCGCCGGTGAGTTCGTCTACGACCACCCGTTCCAGTGGGGTTCCAAGCGCACCGGCCCGGACCTGCACCGCGTGGGCGGCCGCTACTCCGACGAGTGGCACCGCGTGCACCTGAACAACCCGCGTGACGTGGTGCCCGAGTCGAACATGCCGGCCTACCCCTGGCTGGCCACGTCGAACGTGAACCCGTCCGACATGGCGCCCAAGATGAAGGCGCTGCGCGTGGTGGGCGTGCCCTACACCGACGACGAGATCGCCAAGGCGGCCGACGAGGTGAAGGGCAAGTCCGAACTCGACGCGGTCATCGCCTACCTGCAGGTGCTGGGCACGGCGCGCAAGTAAGGGAACGACCATGGACTTCGACGTCAACACCTGGCGCAGCCTGGTCACCGTCGTGTCGCTGGGCCTGTTCGTGGCCCTGGTCGTCTGGACGCTGAACAAGCAGCGCCGGGCGGCCTTCGACGAGGCGGCCATGCTGCCGTTCGTCGACGACGCCCCGGCTCGTAGCCACGACACCCCCTCTGACGCCCAACGGAGCAACACACAATGAGCGACTTCATCAATGCCGGCTGGTCGGTCTATGTCGCCGGCATCACCATCGCAGGGCTGGTGTTCTGCATCGTCCTGCTGCTGATTGCCAGCCGCCGCAAGGTGATGGCCAACGACAACACCACTGGCCACGTCTGGGACGAGGACCTGCGTGAAATGAACAACCCCCTGCCTCGCTGGTGGATGGGCCTGTTCGTGATCACCGTGGTCTTCTCGGCCGCCTATCTCGCCCTCTACCCGGGCCTGGGCAGCGCCCAGGGCGGCCTGGGCTGGAGCAGCACGGGCCAATGGCAGGCCGAGCAGGAAAAGGCGCGCGCCGCCATGGCGCCCGTCTACGCCGGCTTCGCAGGCCAGTCGGCCGAGCAGCTCGCCAAGAACCCGCAGGCCATGGCCATCGGCGAACGCCTGTTCGCCAACAACTGCGCGCAGTGCCACGGTGCCGATGCCCGCGGCAGCAAGTCGTTCCCCAACCTGGCGGACAGCGACTGGCTCGGCGGCACGGGCGATGAGTACATCCACAAGACCATCGTCGAAGGTCGCCAGGGCGTGATGCCGCCCATGGCCGCGGCCGTCGGTGGCGCAGAGGATGTGCGCAACGTGGCCCACTACGTGCTGAGCCTGTCGGGCAGCCCGCACAATGCGGTGGCCGCGCAACTGGGCAAGGCCAAGTTCGGCGCCTGCGCTGCATGCCACGGCCCGGACGGCAAGGGCAACCAGGCGCTGGGTGCGCCGAACCTGACCGACAAGATCTGGCTCCACGGCTGGGGCGAAGCCGCCATCGTGGCCATGATCAACAATGGCAAGACCAACGTGATGCCCGCGCAAGGCCCCCGGTTCACGCCGGAGCAGGTCAAGGTGCTGACGGCCTACGTCTGGAACCTGTCGAACGCCCCGCAAGTGGCGGCCAAGTGAGGCAACCCGCATGAGCGACACGGCCACGTCTGCTGCCACGTCATCCTCCGTCCCGGCGCCCGGCGCGCCGCAGGAGGAGGGCGATGACGGCACCGTGGCCGTCGTCTCGCTCTACCAGAAGCAACGGAAGATCTACGCCCGTGCCGTCACGGGCGTGTTCGCCAACTGGCGCTGGGCGCTGGTGTGGCTCACGCAGCTCGTGTTCTACGGGCTGCCCTGGCTGACCTGGAACGATCGCCAGGCCGTCCTGCTGGACCTGGCCTCGCGGCGCTTCTACATCTTCGGCCTGGTCCTGTATCCGCAGGACTTCATCTACCTCACGGGGCTGCTGGTCATCTCGGCCTATGCCCTGTTCCTCTTCACCGCGGTCGCCGGCCGGCTGTGGTGTGGCTATGCCTGCCCGCAGACGGTCTATACCGAGATCTTCATGTGGGTGGAGCACAAGATCGAGGGTGATCGCGCCAAGCGCATGAAGCTCGACGCCGGCCCCTGGACGGCCGAGCGCATCTGGCGCAAGACCGCCAAGCAGGCGGCCTGGATCGGCATCGCCTTGTGGACGGGTTTCACCTTCGTCGGCTACTTCACGCCCATCCGCACGCTGGCCCACGAGGCGGCCACCCTCGGCTTCGGGCCGTGGGAGTGGTTCTGGATCCTGTTCTACGGCTTCGCCACCTGGGGCAACGCCGGCTACATGCGCGAGCAGGTGTGCAAGTACATGTGCCCGTACGCGCGCTTCCAGAGCGCGATGTTCGACCACGACACGCTGATCATCAGCTACGACACCGAGCGCGGAGAGCCGCGCGGTTCGCGATCCAAGAAGGCCGACCCGAAGGCGCTCGGGCTTGGCTCGTGCATCGACTGCGGCCTGTGCGTGCAGGTCTGCCCCACCGGCATCGACATCCGCAAGGGCTTGCAGTACGAGTGCATCGGCTGCGCTGCCTGCATCGACGTGTGCGACGGCATCATGGAGAAGATGGCCTACCCGAAGGGGCTCATTCGCTACGCGACGCAGAACAGCCTGAAGGAGCACCTTGGCTGGGCGCAGATCGTGCGGCGCGTGATGCGCCCGCGCGTCATCGTCTACACGCTGATTCTGTTCGTCATCTGTGCCGCGTTCGTCGCCAGCATCGCCATGCGAGCCCCATTCCGCGTCGACGTGGTGCGCGATCGTGCCTCGCTGGCGCGCCTCGTCGACGACGGTCGCGTGGAAAACGTGTACCGTCTGCAGGTCATGAACACCACGGAACAATCGCAGTCTTACCGCATCAGCGTGAGCGGGCTGCCCACCCTGGCCGTGGCCAGTGACGCCCAGGTGACCACACGCCCCGCCGAAGCGCGCTGGCTCACGGTCAGCGTGCAGATGGCCCCCGAAGCCGCGCTGCAGGCCGGTTCAGGCGCCCACCCGATCCACTTCCACATCGAACAGCTGGCCGGGCCCGGGTTGGACCCGGCGGACGCCACCCAGGTGGACGAAAAGTCCACCTTCATCATCCCGCGCTGATCGCGCCGGCACAGGAGCAGCCATGTCTTCGTCCGAACCGTCCACGTCTTCCCCGACACCGCGCGCCTGGTGGCGCGAGCCCATGGTCTGGATGGTCATCGGCGGCCCCCTGGCCGTGGTGATCGCCGGTATCCTCACCGCCGTGATCGCCATCCGCGGCGCCGACACGGTGCTGACCGTGGACGCCAACCCCGGCCAGAGCACAGCCACCGAACCGGATGCCTTGACGCCTGCGGTGCAGGCACGCAACCACGTCCAGACCGCGCGCCCTTGAGGCGTGGCCACGCCCGGCGAGCCCGGGACGGGTGGATGAACAGGAACGCCCCATGACCCAGCCACCAACCGACAAGCCCACCCGGGCGCTGTGCATCCTGTGGCCAGCCTTCGTGATGGCCGGTGTGCTCGAAACGCTGGTCTTTGCGGTCGTGGACCCGCAGCACCTGCAGTGGTTCGGTGTCGAGCCGGTGGAGTGGCAACCGCTGACGTTGTACTCCGTGGCCTTCTTCGTCTTCTGGTTCGTGATCGCGGCGTCCGCCGCAATGACCCAGTTCCTCACCCACCCCGACGCGCAGTGAAGCGGGCAGGGCGCCGCGGCCGACGCGGCCGCCGCGCGGCGAGGGTCGTCAGCAGGCTGCGCCGTTGACGAGCTGGTGCAGACCGCCCTGGTTCAGGATGCGGATCTGCCGCTGCTTGACCTCGAGCAGGCCCTCGTCCTGGAACTTCGAGAAGGTGCGGCTGACTGTTTCGAGCTTGAGCCCGAGGTAGCTGCCGATCTCCTCTCGCGTCATGCGCAGGATCAGCGACGACGGCGAGAACCCCCGGGCCTGGAGGCGCTGGGTGAGGTTGAGCAGGAATGCGGCGAGCCGCTCCTCGGCCCGCATGCTGCCCAGCAACAGCATCACGCCGTGGTCGCGCACGATCTCGCGGCTCATGATCTTGTTGAACTGGCGCTGCAGGTCGGTGAACTCACGGGCGAGTTCTTCGAGATCGGCAAACGGGATCACACACACCTGTGAATCTTCGAGTGCGACGGCGTCGCAGCTGTGGCGATCGTTGCTGATGCCATCCAGCCCCAGCAGCTCACCGGCCATCTGAAAGCCGGTGACCTGGTCGCGGCCGTCCTCGGACGACACGCAGGTCTTGAAGAACCCGGTGCGCACCGCATAGAGAGACTGAAACGCATCTCCGGAGCGGAACAGCGTTTCTCCGCGGGGAACGGCCCGGCGCGTGGCGACCAGCGCGTCCATCTTCTCGAGGTCGTCGCGAGACAGTCCCACTGGAAGACAGAGTTCGCGCAGGTTGCAGCTGGAGCAAGCGACCTTGAAGGCCTCCTGCTTGACGCGAGACATTCCTGTCATGGGGCAGTGGGCAGTGTCGTGGGCGGGCATGATGCGTCTCAAGGGCCGGGCTATTCTTGGTCGGGCGGGTCGCGGATGACTTGAGCCAAATCAAGCTCTCGCCCGCCCCACAGCCGCACCATCCCAGGCATGCTGACTACGCCTGCCGCCGCTTCGGCCGCGTCAACCGACGCTGCTGCCCATTCGGATTCCGTGGCCAACGCGCTGAGCCCGGAGATGCTGCGCCGGTTCGACGTACCCGGGCCACGTTACACATCGTATCCGACGGCGGACCGTTTCGTCGAGGCATTCGGTCCTGACGACTACCTGTGTGCGCTTCGCCAGCGCGCGGAAGGGGCCACTGTCGGCGGCAAGTCGCCCTTGTCCCTGTACGTGCACATACCGTTCTGCGAATCGGTGTGCTACTACTGCGCGTGCAACAAGGTGATCACGCGACATCACAGCCGCGCGGCCGAGTATCTGCAAGCGCTGTACGCGGAAATCGATCTGCATCATCAGGCGCTGGGCTCGCCGCAGGCGGTGACGCAGGTGCACCTGGGGGGCGGGTCGCCCACCTTCCTGAGCGACGAGGAACTGGCCGAGTTGATGCAGCGCCTCGGCAGGGCGTTTCGCGTGGCGCCCGGCGCCGAGGTGTCCATCGAGGTGGACCCGCGCACGGTCTCCACCGAGCGGCTGGCGGCGCTGCGCACCATGGGCTTCAACCGCATCAGCTTCGGCATCCAGGACTTCGACCCCGAGGTACAGAAGGCCGTGCACCGGGTGCAATCCTTCGAGAGCGTGCGCGACCTCATCCTGGACGCGCGCCGGCTGGGCTTCGAATCGATCAACGCCGACCTCATCTACGGGCTGCCCCGTCAGACACCCGATTCTTTCGCCCGCACGATCACGCAGGTCTCTGAGCTGCGGCCCGACCGGATCGCGCTGTACGCCTATGCGCACCTGCCGCAGCGGTTCAAGCCACAGCGACGCATCGACGCCGCCGACTTGCCGCCGCCGGAGCATCGGGTGGCCATGCTCTCGAATGCGATCGCAGGGTTCCTCGGACACGGTTACGCCTACATCGGCATGGACCATTTCGCGCTGGCAGGTGATGCGCTGGCTGCGGCCAAGCGGCAGGGGCGCCTGCACCGCAACTTCCAGGGCTACAGCACGCAGCCGGACTGCGACCTCATCGGCCTGGGCGTCTCCGCCATCGGCCGCATGGGTGCCACCTACAGCCAGAACGCCAAGACGCTGCCCGAGTACTACGATGCGATCGAGCAGGGCCAATTTCCGGTGGTGCGGGGCCTCGCGCTCACCCGCGACGACCTGCTGCGTCGCGCGGTGATCATGGCCATCATGTGCCAGGGCCGGCTGGAGTTCGAATCGGTGGAACTGGCCTACCTCGTGAACGTGCGGGAGTACTTCCGCACCGAACTGGCGGAGCTGCAACGGTTTGCCGACCAGGGCCTCGTCGTGCTGGAGCCCGAGGCGGTGCAGGTCACCGCACAGGGGTGGTTCTTCGTGCGGGCGATCGCCATGGTGTTTGATCGGCATCTTCGGGCCGATCAGGTTCGCGAGCGCTTTTCGCGCATCATCTGATCCGTGGATCTCGCGCTCGCCTTCACCACCTTTCTTCTCGGCCTCGCAGGCTCCGTGCACTGCGTGGCCATGTGCAGCGCGCCCAGCGCCGCCGCAGTGCGTGCGTGCGCCAATGGGACGAACGCGGGCACGCCAGCGTGGACCGGTTTCCACCTGGGGCGCCTGCTGAGCTACGCCGTGGCGGGTGGCGTCGCCGCTGCCAGCGTGGGGGCCCTGGAGAAGTTCAGCGCGGTGGCGCCAGTGCTTCGCCCCCTGTGGACGCTGCTGCATGTGGCTGCGCTGGCACTCGGCGCCTGGCTCCTGATCACCGGGCGTCAGCCTGCATGGCTGGAGCGCGTGGGCCGCGTGCCGCCGACGCCGCCGTCCGATGCGGGCGGCGGCTGGCAGCGCATGCAAGGGCCTGTCAAGGCAGGCGTGGCGGGGCTGGCCTGGGCGGCCTGGCCGTGCGGGCTGCTGCAGTCCGCGCTGGTCGTCGCGGCGCTTGCCAATTCGCCGACCGGAGGGGCCCTGGCCATGGGCGCGTTCGCCCTGGCGTCGGCGCCGGCCCTGGGGCTGGCGCCGTGGCTATGGATGCGATGGCAGACCAGCGGTGGGGCGGTGGGCACGTCCCTGTCCTTGGACGCCTCACGCGTGAACGCCTGGGCGATTCGCATCGCGGGCGGCCTGCTGGTGGGTGCGTCCGCCTGGGCCATGGGACACGACCTCATCAGCGAGGCCGTCCTGTGGTGCGTGTCCTAGCCTCATCGGCCGTCAGGGTGGTCAGCCGGCCGACAGGTCGTCTGAACTAGAATTTCAGGTTCCGAAACCCCTTTTCACCACCTCTTTCGCAATCGCGGAGCCAAGCCACATGTACCAGCACATCAAGGTGCCCGAGGGCGGCCAGAAGATCACCGTCAATGCGGACTTCTCGCTGAACGTCCCGAACAACCCCGTCATTCCGTACATCGAGGGGGACGGCACCGGCTTCGACATCACGCCCGTGATGATCAAGGTGGTGGATGCGGCGGTAGCCAAGGCCTACGGCGGCGCCAAGAAGATCCACTGGATGGAGATCTACGCGGGCGAGAAGTCCACCAAGGTCTACGGCCCGGATGTCTGGCTGCCCGAGGAGACGCTGGCGGCCCTTCGCGAGTACGTGGTGTCGATCAAGGGCCCGCTGACCACCCCGGTGGGCGGTGGCATCCGTTCCCTGAACGTGGCGCTGCGCCAGGAACTCGACCTGTACGTCTGCCTGCGACCGGTGCGCTACTTCAAGGGCGTGCCGTCACCCGTGAAGGAGCCCGAGAAGATCGACATGGTGATCTTCCGCGAGAACTCCGAGGACATCTACGCCGGCGTCGAGTGGGAAGCCGAGAGCGACAAGGCCAAGAAGGTCATCAAGTTCCTGGTCGAGGAGATGGGTGTCAAGAAGATCCGCTTCCCCGGGACCTCGGGCATCGGCGTCAAGCCGGTCTCGCGTGAGGGCACCGAGCGTCTGGTGCGCAAGGCCATCCAGTACGCGATCGACAACGACAAGCCCAACGTGACCCTGGTCCACAAGGGCAACATCATGAAGTACACGGAAGGCGGCTTCCGTGACTGGGGCTACGCCCTGGCCCAGCGCGAGTTCGGCGCCGAGCTGATCGACGGCGGCCCGTGGTGCAAGTTCAAGAACCCGAAGACCGGCAAGGACATCGTCGTCAAGGATTCCATCGCCGACGCCTTCCTGCAGCAGATCCTGCTGCGCCCGGCCGAGTACTCGGTGATCGCCACGCTCAACCTGAACGGCGACTACATCTCCGACGCGCTGGCCGCCCAGGTCGGCGGCATCGGCATCGCCCCGGGTGCCAACCTGTCGGACTCGGTGGCCTGCTTCGAGGCCACCCACGGCACCGCGCCCAAGTACGCCGGCAAGGATTACGTGAACCCGGGTTCCGAGATCCTCTCGGCCGAGATGATGCTGCGCCATATGGGCTGGATCGAGGCGGCCGACCTCATCATCAGCTCGATGGAGCGCGCCATCCAGAGCAAGAAGGTCACCTATGACTTCGCCCGCCTGATGGACGGCGCGACGCAGGTGTCGTGCTCCGGCTTCGGCCAGGTCATGATCGACCACATGTGACCTCGCTCCACGGCGTCTCATGATGCCCCGTAAGCCCCTGATTTTGTTGAAGAAATCAGGGGCTTCGTCTTTTCAGCACGTCTCACGGCAGACCACGAAATCCC
>JACRBA010000195.1 GCA_016213265.1 Burkholderiales bacterium
GAACGGCGCCGAGCCGAGGCGCTTCGACAGGCTCAGGGCGAACGGGAACCCTCCGTTCGGGCTGAGCCTGTCGAGACCCCGGGCACCCCACCAGATCCGTTCGGGCTGAGCCTGTCGAAACGCCGGGCACCCCACCAGATCCGTTCGGGCTGAGCCTGTCGAAGCCCCCCGGTGCCTCAATCCTCGAAGTCGATCTCCTCGGCGACCACGACCGTGCCGCTGCCGTCCAGGCGGCCGTGCACCTCCACCTCCACGCCATCGGCCAGGTCGGCCGCGGTGCCGTCCTTGAACTCGGCATCGGTGTAGTCCACGGTCAGCCCCCGCAGCACGAAGGTGCGCGCGCCCGTGTCCAGGCCGCTGACGGTGCCGTGCAGCTCGACCTCGCGGCCGTCGTCGTCGCCGCCGTCGTCGCCGGCGCCCTTGACCTCCAGCTTGTCGGCCACCAGCACGCCGTTGCGGTAGTGGCCCTCCACCTCCACCCGCACGCCCGCGGCCACGGTGGCGCCGGCCGGCTCCACGCGCGCCGCCGAGGCGTCCACCCGCACGCCGGCCAGGGTGAAGTCGGCCATGGACGTGTAGCTGGCGATCACGCTCTCGATCTCCACCTCGGCGCCGTCCGGCGGCAGGGCCACGCCGTCGTCGAAGCGCGTCACCACCCAACGCCCCTGGGCATCGGTGGTGGTCTGCAGCGTCAGGCGCACGGTCTGGCCGTTGGCCAGGCCCTCAGGCGCCAGGCCCGCCGCCCAGGTGAAGGTGGCGGTGCCGATGCGCAGCGTGCGGGCGCCGAGGTCGAGCCCGGCCACCACACCGCGCAGCTTGAACGCGGAGGGGGCCGGATCGGTCTCCACGCGCTGGGCGGCATACACGCCCGTCACCGGGTCGAGGATGGCGTACACCTCCACGGTGCTGCCCACCGCCACGGCAGGCAGACCGCCGGCCAGCGTGTCGTCGAAGGCGGTGGACGTGGTCACGCGCACGGTCTGGCCCAGCACGGTCAACGTGCCGGCCACCCCATCCTTGGCGGCCACGCGGCCACGCAGGTCGCTGGTCACGCGCACATCGGTGGCCACCGCACTCAGCGTGACGGGGTCGATCGCCCCGGCGTCCACGCGCACCGTCATGCCCAGGCGCAGGTCACCCGAGGCCAGCGTGCCGCCGTCCTCGTCCACGATGCGGGCGCTGCGCTCGTCGTAACGCACGCCGTTGACGATGATGGAGCCGAAGCCGCCGATGGGGCCTTCGCTGTAGCTCACGGAGCCGGTGCCTTGGCCTTCCACGCCGCCGCCGCAGGCGTGCAGCAGCAAGGCGGTGGCGGTGGCCGCCAGGGCGGCGACGAAGGGGCGCAGGCGCAAGGTCATCAGGTGTCTCCCGGGGCAGGCGGCGGCTCCGGTGCGGCCGCCGTGTCCGGCTGGTGGTAGCTGTACAGGCCGATCAGCACGCGCTCAAGCGGTGGTGTGCCGTCGCCCTCGGGTCGTGCGTTGCCTGCCTCGATGAGGCGCTCCAGCGCCGGCACGAGGCTGTCGAAAGTCTGCCGCCATTGGGCCGCGATGAGCTGACGCACCGCTGGCAAGGCATCGGCCGGCACCCCGCTGGCCACGATGGCCTGTTCGAAGTGCTGCCGGCCATCGCCCAGGACGTTGGCCACCGCGCCGGCCAGGTGGCCGCCGACGTTGGCGCCCAGGATGCGCAGCGCGCGCGGCAAGTCGCCCTTGGGCACGAGGGCATCGCGCACCGGCAACACGCGTTCACCCGCCGAATCGAGCGTGGCGTAGCCGAGCCGCTCCATTTCCGCCAGCAGGCTACGCGGATGCACGTCGCTGGTCACCTCACGGGCCAGCGTCTCGAAGCTGGGACGGGGCCCCTGGCGCGGCAGCGCGGCGGGCTGGCCGCCCACATCGCGGTAAAGCGGGTCGGTGAGCCAGTGCGCGTACACCTCGCCTGCCAGCGAACGCCTCGGGCGTGCCTGCTCGAGGTGGGCGTTGACCAAGCGCGTCACTTCGCGCCGGTTGATGCCAGTGGCCGTGCTGATGCGGCTGACCTGCCGGTGCGGCAGGCCCCCGGGGCTGGCCTCGCGGGCGGCCTGCACGAAGGCGGTCTTAAGTCGCTCTTCCACCTCGCCGAAGTGCACGCCGCGGCCCACGGCCAGCCGGGCCAGCGGGGCCAGCAAGGCGTTCACCGCTTCCAGCACGGCTTGCTGGTCGGGCGGCAAGGAGGCGTCGTCAGTCGAGCTCATGCGGCGGAGAGGGGCGTGGCGTGGGCGGCGCGCCAAATGTGCACATCGCCCACGCACATCGTAACCGCTCGGCGCTGAATGCGCCGAGCATCGGGTCAGTCGTCCTCGGCGGAGATGCGGGTCGCTTCGAGCCGCGTGCCGTCGGCGGAGAGATTGCCCTTGACCTCGACCTGCAGGCCGTCGGCCAGCTGCGCTTCGCCCAGATCGCGCCACGCCGTGCTGTCGCTGTAGTGCACGGTGACGCCGCGCAGGTGGAACTGCCGGGCTGCCGTGTCCAGGCCGCTGATGGCGCCGTGCAGCTCGTAGTCCTCGCCACGCTCGTGCTCGCTGTCGTCGTCCTCGTCCTCCAGGTGCACCTTGGTGGCGATGAGCACGCCGTTCTCGATGCGGCCTTCCACCTCCACCAGGGCGCCCAGCACCACGCCGGCCGGGCCTTCGCGGAAGGTGGCGGTGCTGGCGTCCACGGGCAGGCCGTCCACGCTGAAGGTGGTGGCGCTGGTCCAGGCGGTGATGCGGCCGGTGACTTCGGCCTCGGCATGGTCACCGTCGTCCAGCCCGCTGCGGCCGCCCTGCACGCGGGTGGCCACCCAGGCGCCGTCCACCGGCGTGGTCTGCAGGCGCACCTTCACGCGGGCGCCGTTGGCCAGCGCCGTGTCCAGGCGGGTCGTGTCGTCGTAGCGGATCAGCGCGTCGCCGATGCGGAAGCTGCGGGCGGCCGTGTCCAGCGACTGCAGCTCGCCACGCAGCTTGTACTCGCTGGTGCTGTCCTCGTGCTCGATGCGGGTGGCCACCACGGCCGCCTGGGCAGCGTCGTACTGGCCGTGCACCTCCACCAGCGCGTCCACCGCCACGCCGGCCAGGCCACCGGCCAGTCGGTCGTCGAACACCGTGCGCGGCGTCACGATGACTGCCTGGCCCAGCACGGTGAGTCGGCCCGCGGCCACATCCACCGCCTCCACCGGGCCCTTGATCTCGCTGCCGAAGCGGATGAGCGTGGCCACGCCGGTGCCAGCCGCCCGGTCGATCGACGAGGCGATGACCTCCACCTGGGCGCCCAGCTTCAGGTCGTCGGCGCCGTGGCGGCCGCCGTCCTCGTCCTCGATCTCGGCGCCACTGTCGTCGAAACGCACACCGTTGACGATGACCGAGCCGAAGCCCGTGATGGCCCCGGCGGTGTAGGACGTGCCGGCCGCCACGGGAGGATCGGTCGCGTCACCGCCGCCACCGCCGCAGGCGGCCAGCAGGGCCAGGACGCAGGCCGCGAGCGGGCCGCGCCACGGATGGAAGGGACGTGCGGCCCCGGCGCCCGCACGGTGAACAAGAGGATGGGAGGACATGGTTCGCTCCTGGATGAGACGGTCAATGCGTCGCCTGGCGACGCGGTGGTTCCACAGGCGTCCCTCGACCGTGCCGGGTGTCGGGTGGCCCGTGTGCACCGAAGGATTCGGCGCGTGTTCAGTATAAATGTGCATATTGCTCATTTGCAACCAAGGGGCTTGAGAAGCGCGCGCCGGATGGGCTCACCACTGATAATCCATACAGCCTTTCTCGCGCCCCATGCGCCCGCCCCGCCGCCTCATCGCCCACCTCGACATGGACGCCTTCTACGCGTCCGTGGAGCTGCTGCGCTACCCCGAGCTGCGCGGGCTGCCGGTGGTCATCGGCGGTGGCCGGCGCCACCAGCCGGAGCGGCTGGCCGACGGCAGCCGCCGCTTCGCCCGCCTGCGCGATTACGCGGGCCGCGGTGTCATCACCACGTCCACCTACGAGGCGCGCGCGCTGGGCGTGTTCTCCGCCATGGGCACCATGAAGGCCGCTGCCCTGGCCCCAGACGCGGTGCTGCTGCCGGTCGACTTCGACCGCTACCGGCACTACTCGCGCCGCTTCAAGGCCGCGGTGGCCGAGCTGGCCCCGGTCATCGAAGACCGTGGCATCGACGAGATCTACATCGACCTCACCGACGTGCCCGGCGCGCAGGACGCGGTGGGGCACGACCCGCTCGGCGGCGTGCGCGCGCTGGCGCTGGAGATCAAGAACAACGTCCATCGCGCCACCGGCGGGCTCACCTGCTCGATCGGCGTCACACCCAACAAGCTGCTGTCCAAGCTGGCCTCCGAGCTGGACAAGCCCGATGGCCTGACCGTGCTCACGATGGACGACCTGCCCACGCGCATCTGGCCGCTGGCCGCGCGCAAGGTGAACGGCATCGGCCCGAAGGCCGCCGCCCGGCTGGCGGCGCTGGGCGTGCACACCGTGGGCGACATCGCGCGCTGCGAGCGCGCGTGGCTCATCGAGCACTTCGGCCGCAGCTATGGCGGCTGGCTCAACGACGCCGCCTGGGGCCGCGACGACCGGCCGCTCGCCACCCACAGCGAGCCCGTCTCGGTGAGCAACGAGACCACCTTCGACCGCGACCTGCACGCCGTGCGCGACCGCGCCCAGCTGGGCGCCATCTTCACCGGCCTGTGCGAGCGTCTGGCCGCCGACCTGGCACGCAAGGGCGTGCTGGGCCAGACCATCGGCATCAAGCTGCGCTTCGACGACTTCAAGACCGCCACGCGCGACCTCACCCTGCCCGAGCCCACGGCCGATGCCGTCACCATCCGCCGCGCGGCGGGCGAGTGCCTGAAGCGGGTCGACCTGACACGGCGGCTGCGCCTGCTGGGCGTGCGGGCCAGCAAGCTGATGAGGCCAGGCGAGTGGGCCGCGCGCCAGCAGCGTGCCGCCGAGCTGGCCGCCCAACGGGCCGCGCGCCGTCAGGGCGCCCCGGCCGCGCGGCCGGCGGCCATGCAGGAGCCCGAGGCGTCGTACGACCTGCCGCTGTTCGACAGCGAAGGCCCGGCTCGCTGACGGGCCCCGCGGCGCTCAGCGCGAGGGCTGCCTCCACAGCCACACCGCCACCGCGGTGCAGCACAGCGCCGGCACCCACCGCCAGCCCGACGAGATCGTCCACGCCGCCCAGGTGCTGCTGGCCGCCATCATCACCGTGGCCAGGCGCTTGGCGCCCAGCGGCACCGCGTGGTGGTCGCGCCAGTTGCGCACCATCGGGCCCCAGCGCGGGTGGTGCAGCAGCCAGTGCTCCCAGCGGCGGCTGCCGCGCGCGAAGCAGAAGGCCGCCAGCAGGATGAACGGCGTGGTGGGCAGCAGCGGCAACGCCACGCCCACCAGGCCCAGCACCAGTGCCACGCCACCGGCCAGCAGCCACAGCGGGCGCATCCACCGCGAGCGGGAGACACCGGAATCCGGCTCGTCGTGGGCAGTGGCGGGAGGGCGCATCCGACCCATTGTGCCGACGCGCCGCCGGCCCCTGGTCTTGAGGCAGCTCAAGCCCCCTGGCCGTGTCCCGCCACCGCGCGGGCGGCCGCGGGACAATCGGCCCGAGCCCATTGCCTGCCGCGCCCGCCGCGCCCCCACTGCCATGCCGCACCTGACCTGGTCTGCCGAACTCGCCCTCGACCACCCGCAGATGGACGCCACCCACCAGGAGTTCGTCGATCTCCTGGCGGCCACCGAGCAGGCCCTGGCCGGCTCGCCCGAGGCGGGGCTGCAGGCCTACGACGCGCTGGTCGAGCACACCGTGGCCCACTTCGGCCAGGAAGACCGCTGGATGGCCGCCACTGGCTTCGCGCCCGAGAACTGCCACGGCACGCAGCATGCGCAGGTGCTGCAGATCATGCGCGAGGTGTCGCGCCTGGCGCATGAGCAGCAGGATTTCGGGCCCCTGGGCCGCGTGCTGCCCGAATTGGCGGCCTGGTTCCGCGTGCATGCGCAGACCATGGACGCCTCGCTGGCCACCCACCTGGACCAGCTCGGTTTCGACCCGGCCACGGGCGAATGCCGCCGCCGCGTCGCTGCCGACTCCATCACCGGCTGCGGCGGCGCGAGCTGCTCGCCCGCCGCCCCCGAGCCCACGGCGGCCTAAGGCCGACGAGGGCCCCCTCACGGCCCGCCCTTCGACAAGCTCAGGGCGAACGGTCACGTCATCCGTTCGGCCTGAGCCCGTCGAAGGCCCGGCGGCAACCCGCTAGAGTGGCCGCCATGCCGCCACCCGCCGACCTGCGCCTGCCGTCGCTCGATGCCCTGCTCGCCTTCGAGGCCGCGGCGCGGCTGGGCACCTTCGAACGCGCGGCCGACGAGCTGGCCGTGACCGCCAGCGCCGTGGGCAAGCGCATCGGCGCCCTGGAGGAGCGGCTGGGCGTCGCCCTGTTCCAGCGCGGCGCCAAGGCGCTGGCCCTGTCACCCGCCGGCAAAGAATACCTGCCCGCCGTGCGCCAGGCGCTGGACCAGCTGGCGGCCATTCCGCTGCACCAGCGTGCCAGCCAGCGCCGCACCCGGCTGCGCATCACCGCGCCGCCCACCTTCGCGCGCCAGGTGCTCGTGCCCGCCCTGCCCGCCTTCACCCGCGCGCACCCCGACATCGAGCTGGAGGTGGTGCTGTCCGTGCCCTTCCTCGACCTGGCGGGCGCCGAGGCCGAGATCGCCGTGCGCCACGGGCCGCTCGGCGAGCCGGGCATGGCGCCCCTGTGGTGCGACGACCTGCTGCCACTGGCCCACCCCAGCCTGCTCGCGCAGGCGCCCCACCCGCCCCGCCACCCGGCCGAGCTGCTGGTGCTGCCGCTGCTGCGCACGCCGGTGGACCCGTGGGCCCCCTGGCTGCGGGCCCAGGGCCTGGACGCGGCCGAGCCCGACAGCGGCCCGCGCCTGGTGGACCTGGGCCTGGTGCTCGAAGCCGCCCGCGCGGCCCAGGGCGTGGCGCTCGCCCGGCCCGCGCTGGCGCGCCAGATGCTGGCCGCCGGCGAGCTGGTGCCCGCGCTCGGCGCCGGCCGCACGCCGGCCGTGC
>JACRBA010000196.1 GCA_016213265.1 Burkholderiales bacterium
AAGAACCAGCGCCAAGGCGCTTCGGTCCAAGCCTCGCCGCCGGAGACGGTGATGCGCAGCGACGAGAGGTCGTAACGTCCGACCTCCTGGTCGCCGTGGCGCATCAGACCGCGGATCAGCGTGGGTGCCACGCCAAGGTAGGTGACCTTGTGGTCCTGCAGCAGCCGCCAGAAGCGGCCGGTGTCGGGATAGTCGGGCGTGCCTTCGGCCACCAGCAGGCTGCCGCCGAAGTAGCTGGGGATGCAGGCGCACATCGCGCCCACCATCCAGCCCATGTCGCTCATGAAGAAGAAGCGGTCGCTCGAACGGAAGTCGCCGCAGATGTGCATGTCGCGCGTGACCATCGAGCCGAGGAAGCCCACGTGCGTCCACACGCAGCCCTTGGGCTTGCCGGTGGTGCCCGAGGTGTACAGCAGCACCGCCGGATCGTCGGCGGCCATCTCGGTCGTGGCGCGCTCGGCGGACTGCTCCGCCACGGCCGCAGCCCAGTCGACATCGCGTCCCGGGGTCATGGGGCAGGGCAGGGCTTTGCCCAGGTGCCGCAGCACCAACACGTTCCGGACACTGGGCACCGCTGCCAGCGCCTCGTCGAGCACCGACTTCATCGCGCCCGGGGTGCCGCGGCGCCAGGTGCCGTCGACGGTGAGCACGACCTTGGCCTCGCCGTCGTTCAGACGCGCCACCAGCGGCTGCGGCCCGAAGCCGGAGAACAGCGGCATGACGACGGCGCCGATCTTCAGCACGGCAAAGAACGCGATGAAGGTCTCGGGCAGGTTGGGCATGTACAGGCCCACCCGGTCGCCGCGCTGCACGCCCAGCGCCTCGAGCGCACCGGCTAGCCGGCAGACCCCGGCGTCGAACTCGCGGTAGCTCAGTTCGCGCCGGGCGTTGGGTGCCGTCGGATCCTCGCTCTCCCAGGCGATGAAGGTGCGATCCCAGGTGGGGGTGCCACGGTGCCGGTCGATGCAGTTGAGCACGATGTTGGTCGTGCCGCCGACGCACCAGCGCGCCCACTCGATGCCGCGCGAGGTGTCGAGCATGCGCTCGTACGGCTTGTAGAAGCGGAAATCGCAGAACCCGAACACCTGCTCCATCAGCCAGGCTGGGTCCGCGTCGGCGCGGCTCTGCAGGCTTTGCAGGTCGGGCTGGCCGGTGTACCGGATGAATGCAGTGAGGTTGGAGCCGGCAATCGTCTCCGGCGACGGTATCCAAGCAAACGGTCGTTTGGTAGACTGCATTCGCGCAAGGTTAACGCAAGGCGCGTGCGCCGTCCAGCGTGTACACGCCGGTCCCGCGCTGCCCGCCAGGAGAGATCCCGATGCATGTCGACGACGCCATCCGCAGCCGCAAGTCCGTGCGGCGCTTTCTGCCCACGCCGGTGCCCGTCACGGTGGTGCGCCACATCCTGGAGGTATCGGCGCGCGCGCCCAGCGGCAACAATGTGCAGCCTTGGCGCGTCTACGCAGTTGCCGGAGAACCGAAGAATCGGCTGTGCAATGCGATCGTGCAGGCCGCCACGACCGACCCCGACCGCCATCAGCCCGAGTACGCGTACTATCCAACGCAGTGGGTCGAACCCTATCTTGATCGCCGCCGCCGCTGCGGCTTCGGCCTGTATGCCTCGCTGGGGATCGCACGCGACGACGCCCAGGCGCGTGAACTGCAGATGCTCCGCAACTACATCTTCTTCGACGCCCCGGTGGGACTGCTCGTCACGCTGGACCGGCGCCTGAACACCGGCAGCTTCATGGACATGGGCATGTTCATTCAGAACATCATGGTCGCGGCCCGCGCCCAGGGCCTGCACACCTGTGCGCAAGCCGCGTTCGCCTGGTTCCACAAGATCGTGCGCGAGCAACTGCCGCTGTCTGAACACGAGATCCTCGCCTGCGGCATCGCGCTTGGCCACGAGGATCCGGCGGCCCCCGAGAACGCCTTCATCACCGAGCGCGCACAGCCCGATGAGTTCGCACACTTTGCCGGTTTCGGGGCCGCACGGTGAGGCAGCCGGGGGACGGCTGAAGACGGGCATACTTCGGCGCAACTGCGATGAAGACGCTGCTGGTCGTCCACCATTCCATGACGGGCGGCACCACCCAGATGGTCGAGGCCGCGATGCACGCGGCGCGCCACGAAGACGGGATCGAGGTCGTCGCCCGGCGCGCGTTCGATGCCGGTGCGACGGACGTGCTGAGCGCCGATGGCTACCTCTTCGCCACGCCGGAGAATCTGGCCGCCATGTCCGGTGCACTCAAGGACTTCTTCGACCGAACCTACTATGCCGCGCTCGGCCGCATCAACGGGCGGCCTTACGCCGCCATGGTCTGTGCCGGCACCGACGGCAGCATGGCGGTGCGGCAGATCGAGCGTGTTGCCACCGGTTGGCGGCTGCGCTCGGTCGCCGAGCCGCTGATCGTGCGCACCGGCGCACAGACTCCCCAGGCCATCCTCGCGCCCAAGCACATCGCCCCTGCCTCCCTGCGGCAATGTGCCGATCTGGGCCAGGCGCTTGCGGCGGGTCTGGCGTGCGGCGTGTTCTGAAGGGGTGTCGGCCGGCGCGTCGGCGGCTGCGATCGCGGCGACCGAGCCGCGTCGCTCAGACCGGACGCACCAATGACCGCGCATAAACCCTGTAGGTGCCGAGCCCGCGCGCGATCAGCGGGCCATAGAGGTCGTTGTGCCGCAACTGCACCGACACGTAGGCCACGGTCTTGCCGATGTGGTCGGGCGAGCCGGTGGCGAACAGCACGCCGTCACGTACGCCCAGCAGGAAGTCGGTCGTCAGCGTGACGGTCACCGACGACATGATGATCTGGCCGTTGGCAGGGACCCGTTGGTCGATCAGAGAGCGGCCGCCGATAGCGTCCAGCAGCGTGAGGCTCACGCCGCCGTGCAGCACGCCGTGCGGGTTGAGCAGCTCGCGCCGCACCGGCAACCGGAGGTGTGGACGACCATCGGCAACGATGGTCTCGTACCCGACCAGTTCCTGGAACGGGCCGTGAACATGTGTCGGTGTCGACACGGCCGAAGGTTCAATCGGTGACCGGGATCGGATCGGACACGCGATCGAACTTGCCGCCCTTGGCATCGGAGCGCAGCACGAGCACGCTGCTGGGCGACTGCCTCTGCGTGGCGCTGAAGCTGATCGGCGAGGTGAGCCCGTCGGTGCGGAAATCTTTCGTCGATTCGAGCTTGTCGACCACGCAGGCGCGCGTCAGCGCCTTGCCGCAGCGGCGAACGGCGTCTTCCATCAGCAGCGCGCCGACATAGGCGGTGATGGAGTAGCGGTTGAGCTGCTTCTGTTCGTCGGCGCTGAGGTACTTCTGCGTCAACGCGATGAACTTGGCCATGCCGGGGACCGCCAGGTCGGTCAGTGGCGGCACGTAGTCGGCCACGTAGTAGCCGTCTCCGGCCGGACCCGCGAGCGCCTGCACCGGCGTGAGGTGTGCGGAGTGGATGGTCAGGAAGGTCACGGGCATCTGGTTCTTCGCCGCCTCCTTCATGAGCATCGAATGCTCGGCCACCACGCCGCCCGACGCGATGAAGGAGGCCCCGGCCCGCTTCAGGCTCAGCATCTCGGCAGAGAAGTCCTTGGTGCCGCGCTTGAACGAGATCTCGGCCACGCTGTTCAGGCCCAGTGCCTTGACGGCCTTCTGGTAGCCGCAGCGCACATCCGCGCCGAACTCGTCGTCCTGATAGACGAGCGAGAACTTCTCCTTCTGCAGGTTCTTGCTCTTGACCAGGTGCGTCATGCCGGCGGCCAGCTCCTGGCAATAGGTCGGACCGAGGATGAACACCGTCTTGCGCGGTGGCGTGAAGTGCGAGGCCGACACCGCCATGCCGTTGATGGTGGGGATCTTCTGCTCTTCGATGTAGGGCAGCATGGCCTGCATCATCGCAGCGCCCGAGGTGCCCAGCAGGGCGAAGATGTTCTCCACCTCGTTGAGCCGCTTGATGCCCTGCAGCGCACGCTGCGGCACATAGCCATCGTCGTCCTGGCGGATCTCGACCTTCCGGCCGTTGATGCCGCCGCGTGCATTGACGTCCTGCTCCCAGACCTTCAGGGCCAGCATGTGGGCCTTGCCGAGCAGGCTGGGCGGCCCGCTGACCGGCGTGACCGATCCCAGGATGAGCTTGGTGTCGGTGACGCCTGGTTCCGCGGCCGCAGCGGTGAGGGAATGGGCCGACAGGCCAATGGCCGCGGCAGCGAGCAGGGGACGCAGCGGAAGCGAGGTTTGCATGTGTGTGCGACGATGGGTCGATGAAGAGGTGAATCGGGCAATCACTTGTCCGTCAGCCAGTCCGAGGCGCGCTCGAACTTGCCGGCGGCGACGTTGGCTTTGAGCAGGATCGGACGGGTGCCGCTCTGCCGGATGCCAGGGCCGAAGCTCAGCGGGGCCATGATGCCGTCGCTGGCGAAATTCTTGGTCTGCTCCAGCTTCTGCACGACGCAGGCGCGCGTGAGATTCCGTCCGCAGGCCTGCAGGGCCGACTCCAGGAGCATCGCCGCCACGTAGCCGGTCAGCGAGTAGCGGTTCATGGCCCTGACGTCGTCGGCAGTGAGGTACTTGTAGGCCAAGGCGTTGAGCCGGCCGATACCCTGGGTCTCGGTGTCGGTGATCGGCGGCACGTAGTCGGCGATCAGCAGGCCTTCCGCGGCGCTGCCGGCCAGTTGCAGCACCGCACCCAGGTGCGAGGGGTGTGCCGCCAGTCGAACGACGTCCATGCCGTTCTTCTGGATCTCCTTGAGCATGGTGGCCGTCTCGCTGATGATGCCGCCCACGAGCACGAAGTTCGCGCCGGACTTCTGCACCGCCAGCACCTCGGCGGAGAAGTCCTTCTGGGCGCGCTTGTAGGGCACGTCGATCGCGCTGCTCAGCCCGGCGGCCTTGAGCGCCGCGTCGTAACCGCACTTGACGTCGGCGCCGAAGTCGTCGTCCTGGTAGATCAGCGCGAACTTCCCCTTCTGCAGCTTGCGCGTGGCGATCAGGTGTTTCATCGCACCCGTGATTTCCTGGCAGTAGGTGGCGCCGACGTTGAAGACGGTCTTGCGCGGGGGGGTGAAGTGCGGGCCGGCGACGGCGGCGAAGTTGATCGCCGGGATCTGGTTCTCCTCGATCGTCGGCATCATCGCCATCAAATGCGAGGAGCCCGATGTGCCTACCACGGCGAAGACCTTGTCGACGTCGACGAGCTTCTTGATCGCCTGCACCGAGCGTTGCGGCACATAGCCGTCTTCTTCGATGCGCAGCTCGATCTTTCTGCCATGGACGCCACCGCGCGCGTTGACGTCCTTCTCCCACACGCGCAGCGCGATGACGCCGGCCTTGCCGATCAGGCTGGGCGGCCCGGTCTGCGGCAGTACGCTGCCGATGACGAGGCGGTCGTCGAACACGCCGGGATCCGCGGCATGCGCAGCGGCGGTCAAGGCACACAGCGCGGCGGCCAGGAGAGGGCGCAGGCTGGGAACGATTCTGCTCATGTCGGTCTCCTCATGGTGAGCGGGGCCGCTGCCCCCGTGGGTGATGGCTCTAGTAGCGGAACGGCCAATGCGTCCAGTAGTGCTTCAGGTCGCGCCAACGGCCGATCAGGCCATCGGGCTCGAAGCGCAGGAACAAGACGATGGCCAACCCGTAGACGATGCCCTTGATCTCGAAGGCGGCGGTGGAGAGTGCCCCCGACCCCAGCGCGCTGAAGAGCAAGCCGAGGCCTTCGTTGAGCACGAAGATGAACACGGCGCCGAGCAAGGCGCCCGACACCGTGCCCAGGCCGCCGACGATCAGCATCGACAGCGCCTCGATCGACACCAGCAGGCTGAAGCTGTCGACGTTGAGGTAGCGCGTATAGAAGGCCAGCAACGCGCCGGCCACGCCCGTGTAGAAGGCACTCACCGTGAAGGCGAGCAGGCGCCAGCGCACCAAGTTCACGCCCATCGCGCGCGCGGCGATGTCGTGCTCGCGGATCGCCATCAGCGCCCTCCCGACGCGGCTGCGTTGCAGGTTCAGCGTGGCAAACACCGCCAGCAGCAGCACCGCCAGAACCACGTAGTAGTAGCCGCCCTCGGCCGCGAGCGGCCGGCCGAACAGCGCCGGCTGCGGCACTGTCAAGCCTTCGGAGCCGCCGGTCAGTGCGCCGCCGTTGAGGATGAGGTGGTTGATGATCACCGCGAAGGCCATCGTCGTGATCGCCAGGTACAGGCCCTTCAAGCGCAGCGAGGGCACGCCGACCACCAGGCCCGCGACGGCGGCGCCAATGCCGCCGGCCAGGATCGACAGCGGCATCGGCCAGCCGTAGCGGCCGGCAACGATCCCGGCCGCGTAGGCACCCACGGCGAGGAAGCCGGCGTGGCCGAGCGAGATGAGCCCGGTGGTGCCGGTGAGGATGTTGAGCCCCAACACGCCGACGGCAGTGATCATCATCAGCAGCAGCAGCGAGACGAAATACTTGCCAATGAGCAGCGGCGCGAGCGCGATCGCCGCCACCAGCACGATCGACCAGACAATGACCGGCACCGAGTCGGTCAGCACCAGCAACTGGCGGTAGTCTTGTTTGAAGTTTCCGCTGCGCATCACACTCGCTCGATCTCGGCTTTGCCGAAGAGGCCGTAAGGGCGGACCATGAGAACCACGAGGATCAGCACGAAGCCGGCGATCTCCTTCATGCCGCGGCCGATGTAGCCTTCTGAGAGGTTCTCGACCACACCGATCAGCACCCCGCCCAGCGCGGCACCGAACACCGAATCCAGCCCGCCAAGGATCACCGCCGGGAAGCTGCGCAGCCCGGTGAGCCACATGCCTGGATTGAGGTCGTAGATCACCCCGACGAGCACGCCTGCGATGGCTGCAAGTCCGGCTGAGAGCGCCCATGACAGCGCAAAGATGCGCTTGACGTTGATGCCCATGAGCAACGCCGTCGTTTGCAGGTTGGCGGTGGCGCGCATCGCGATGCCCGTGCGCGAGTAGCGGAAGAACACCCAGAGCCCGCCCACGACGCAGGCCATGATGCCCAGCGCGTACAGCTGCGCCGGAAACACACCGGCCGGCCCGATGCGGATGGGCTCGGTGGACAGCCCGGTGGCCAGCGGCATCGGATCGGCGCCCCAGACGAGCACGACCACCGAGCGGATGATCACGGCCAGGCCAATGGTCACCATGACGGTGGAGAACACCGGCTGGCCCAGCATCGGGCGGATCAGCAGCACTTCGACCAGCATGCCGATCAGCACCGAAACCACGACCGAGGCCAGCAGAAGCGCAAAGAAGCCCAGCTTGAACGTGCCCACGAGCGTGAAGCCGATGTAGGCCACCAGCATCATCAACTCGCCCTGGGCGAAGTTCACCACGCCGGTGGCGCGGAAGATCATCGCGAATCCCATGCCGATGAAGCCGTAGATCAATCCCACGGCCACGCCGGAGACCAGTAATTGAACGAAGTAGTCCATCAGGCCGTTCCTCCGCCGTAGATCAGTTCGATCTCGCGCGCGAACTTCTTGCCGATGATGTTGCGGCGAACCTTCTGCGTGGCGGTCAGCTCGCCGTCGTCGTGATCGAGTTCCTTCTCGAGGATCAGGAACTTGCGGATGTTTTCCACCCGCGCGAACAGCTTGTTCACGCGCCTGACTTCCGCATCGACCAGTTCGCGCACCTCGGGCAGCTGCGACAGGCTGCGGTAGGTGGTGAACGCCAGTCGTTTCTCCTGCGCCCACTTTCCCACGGTGTCGTAGTCGATCTGGACCAAGGCAGAGAGGAAGTGGCGGCCGTCGCCCAGCACGATGGCTTCGCGGATGTACAAGCTGTCCTTGAGTGCATTCTCGATCTCCGAGGGCGAGATGTTCTTGCCGCCGCTGGTGATGATGATGGCCTTCTTGCGATCGACGATCATCAGTTCGCCATTGGGGGCCTGTGCCACGATGTCACCGGTGTGCAGCCAGCCGTCTTGTACCGTCAGCGCGGTGGCGTTGTTGTCGTGGATGTAGCCCTTGAAGACGGCGGGGTGCTTGACGACGAGTTCGCCGTCCTCGGCGATCTTCCAGTTCAGCCCTTCGATCGGTGTGCCGGTGGCGCCCAGGCGCACGGCCTGGGGATGCTGGTGGAAGATCACCCCGCCGGACTCGGTCATTCCGTAGACCTGATAGACGGGGAGGCCCAGGATTCGGAAGAACTTCAGCACCTCGGGCGAGACGCTGGCGCCGCCGCAGAAGCCGCAGCGCATGCGATCGAGACCGACGAACTTCTGCAGGTTCCGGAACATCAGCAGCCACAGCAAGCCGAACTGCAAGCGGTCGCCGAGCGTGCGCTGCCCGCCGTGCTGCTCGACGCGCTCGAAGAGCGCCTTGCCCGAATCGAAACAGCGCTGGAAGGCCCAGCGCTGCAGGCGCGTCGCGTCCTGCATTCGCATCAGGATGCCCTGCTGCAGCTTCTCCCAGATGCGCGGCACGCCGAGGAACACCTTGGGTGCGATCTCGCGCAGGTTGGCTGCCACCGTGTCGATGGACTCGGCGTAGTTCACCACGCCGCCGGTCATCATGTGCATGACGGTCGAGAAGGCGCGCTCGGCCACATGGCACAGCGGCAGGTAGCACAGCACCTCCATGTTCTGCTGGTCCAGCCCGAAGCAGCGGCGTAGCTTGTCGGTGGTCACGAGCAGATTGCGGTGCGACAGCATCGCGCCCTTGGGCGGCCCGGTGGTGCCCGAGGTGTAGACCAGCATGCAGGTGTCGTCGGGCTGCGTTGCAGCGACGCCGTCGTCGAATGCGCGCGCCTGACCGGGTGACTCGGCGGCATACTGGTCACCGAGTTCGAGCACTTCGTCGAACGACAGCAGATTGTCGCGCGGATACTGGCGCATGCCCTTCATGTCCACCGCGATGATCTTCACCACGTCGGGCAGGCCGACCTCGTGCTTGCTCATTGCGTCGAGCACCTTGTCGACCTGCTCCTGGTCGCCGCAGACCACGAATCGACTGTTGGAGTGGTGGACGATGTACTGTAGTTCGGGCCAGGGGTTCGTCGGATAGATGCCTACCACCACGCCGCCGATGGCCTGCGTGCCCAGATCGGCGAACAGCCACTGCGGCGTGTCCTCGCTGGCAATGGCCAGGCGCTC
>JACRBA010000197.1 GCA_016213265.1 Burkholderiales bacterium
CCTGCGCGGTGGTGAGCGAGGCCTATGCCGAGCGCAAGGGCCTGAAGCCGCTGGGCCGCTTCCTCGGCTTCGCGGTGGCCGGCTGCGAGCCCGACGAGATGGGCATCGGCCCGGTCTTCGCGGTGCCCAAGGCGCTCGACCGCCTGGGCCTGAAGGTGAGCGACATCGACCTGTGGGAGCTGAACGAGGCCTTCGCCGTGCAGGTGCTGTACTGCGCCGACCGGCTGGGCATTCCCATGGACCGGCTGAACGTGAACGGCGGCGCCATCGCGCTGGGACATCCCTACGGCGTCTCCGGCCAGCGCCTGACCGGCCATGCCCTCATCGAAGGCAAGCGCCGGGGCGCCAAGCGCGTGTGCGTCACCATGTGCATCGGTGGCGGCATGGGCGCGGCGGGGATCTTCGAGGTGTTGTAACCGTCTGCCCCCACGGCCCCTGGCGGGGCCTGCCCCCCGAGGGGGCTCGCGCTGCGGACCGGCATAGCCGGATCCGCGCACGCCACTTGACTGTCGGCCACTCCTTCGGAGGGCCTCTGGGCGGAAGGTATTTCATGCTGCGAGCGACGCTGGATTTCCTGTTGCACGACTGGCTGCGCGTGGACGAGCTCGCGGCGCGTGAGCGCTTTGCGGACCATTCGCGCGAGACCTTCGGCTCGGTGCTGGACACCTGCGAGCGCATCGCGCGCGAGAAGTACGAGCCCTTCAACCGGCTGGTGGACACCGAGGAGCCGCGTTTCGACGGCGAGAAGGTGATCCTGCCGCAGGCCACGCACGAGGCCTGGAAGGCGTACGCCGAGTCCGGCATGTTGAGCGCCGCGCAGGCCTACGACATCGGCGGCATGCAACTGCCCTACACGGTGGAGGCCGCGGCCAACACCTTCTTCGCCAAGGCATCGGTGAGCATCGGCAGCGGCATGCTCACCGTGGGCAACGCCAACCTGCTGATGGCGCACGGCACGCCCCTGCAGCAGCGGGTGTTCGCGCTCAACGAGTTCAGCGGCCGCTGGTCGGGCACCATGTGCCTGAGCGAGCCGCAGGCGGGCTCCAGCCTGTCCGATGTGGCCACGCGCGCGGTGCCGGACGGCGAGGGCTTCGAGGCCGACCCGCTGGGCCCGCGCTACCGGCTCACCGGCAACAAGATGTGGATCTCGGCCGGCGAACACGAGCTCACCGAGAACATCGTCCACCTCGTGCTGGCCAAGATCCCCGGGCCGGACGGCTAGCCCGTGCCCGGCACGCGCGGCATCTCGCTGTTCATCGTGCCCAAGAAGCTGGTGGACACCGAGGGGCAGTTCACCGGCGAGCGCAACGACGTGGCGCTGGCCGGGCTGAACCACAAGTGCGGCTGGCGCGGCACCACCAACACCCTGCTGAACTTCGGCGAGGGCCGCTACCCGGTGCGCGGCGGGGCGGGTGCCATCGGCTACCTCGTCGGCCAGCCGGGCGAGGGCCTGCGCTGCATGTTCCACATGATGAACGAGGCCCGCATCGGGGTGGGCCTGGCCGCCACTATGTTGGGCGTGGCCGGCTACGAGGCCTCGCTCGCCTACGCGCGCCAGCGCCCGCAGGGGCGGCCCATCACGGAGGGGGGCAAGGACGCCTCGCGGCCGCAGGTGCCCATCGTCCAGCACGCCGACGTGAAACGCATGCTGCTGGCGCAGAAAGCGTATGCCGAGGGGGCGCTCGCGCTGGCCCTGTACTGCGCGCGGCTGGTGGATGAGCAGCACACCGGCGCGCCCGAGGCGGCGGCCGAGGCGGCGCTGCTGCTGGAGGTGCTCACGCCCATCGCCAAGAGCTTCCCCAGCCAGTGGTGCCTGGAGGCCAACAGCCTGGCCATCCAGGTGCTGGGCGGCTACGGCTACACGCGCGACTTCCCGGTGGAACAGTACTGGCGCGACAACCGCCTGAACATGATCCACGAGGGCACGCACGGCATCCAGGCGCTGGACCTGCTTGGCCGCAAGGTGGTGATGCAGGGCGGGGCGGGCCTGAAGCTGCTGGCCACACGCATCACCGACACCCTGCAGCGCGCGGGCCAGGTGGACGGCCTGGCCGAGCTGGCCAGCGAGCTGGGCGGCGCGCTGCAGCGCCTGGGCGCGGCCACCAAGGCCGCCTGGGCCACCGGCGTGCCCGAGGAGGCGCTGGCCAACGCCACGCCCTACCTGCAGGCCTTCGGCCACGTGGTCATCGCCTGGATCTGGCTGGACGTCGCGCTGACGGCCCGCGCCAGCGCCGACGCCGCCCGGCGCCAGGGCGCGCTGGCGGCCTGCCGCTATTTCTTCGCCTACGAGCTGCCGCTGGTGGACGCCTGGCTGCGCGTGGTGGCCACGCGCGAGCCGGTGTGCCGCGAGATGGACGAGGCGTGGTTCTGAACCGACCGAGGAGACACCCATGAGCACCCCCATCCAGCACCTGTTCAACCTCGAGGGCCGCACGGCGCTCGTCACCGGCGGCTCGCGCGGCCTGGGCCTGCAGATCGCCGAGGCGCTGGGCGAGGCGGGCGCGAAGGTCCTGCTCACCTCGCGCAAGGCCGGCGATCTCGAAGAATCCGCGGCCCACCTGCAGGCCAAGGGCATCGACACCCGCTGGGTGGCGGCCGACGCCAGCGTGCCCGAGGACGCGCAGCGTGTGGTGGCCGAGGCCATGCAGCGCCTGGGCCAGATCGACATCCTGGTGAACAACGCCGGCGCCACCTGGGGCGCGCCGGCCGAGGCCCACCCGCTGGCCGCCTGGGACAAGGTGATGAACCTGAACGTGCGCAGCCTGTTCGTGTTCAGCCAGGCGGTGGCCAATGCCAGCATGATCCCGCGCCGCTTCGGCCGCATCATCAACGTGGCGTCCATCGCAGGGCTGGGCGGCAACCCGCCGGCCATGCAGACCATCGCCTACAACACGAGCAAGGGCGCGGTGGTGAATTTCACCCGCGCGCTGGCCAGCGAGTGGGGCCGGCACGGCATCACCGTGAACGCCCTGGCGCCGGGCTTCTTCCCGAGCAAGATGACGCAGGGCCTGCTGGCCACGCTGGGGGCCGAGAACATGGCCGCCCACGCGCCGCTGAACCGCCTGGGCGACGACGACGACCTCAAGGGCGCCGCGCTGCTGTTCGCGTCGGCTGCCGGCAAGCACATCACCGGGCAGATCCTGGCGGTGGACGGTGGCGTGTCGGCGCTGGTCGGGGGATGATGGCGCCGATGAGCCGTTCGCCCATCGCCTTTCCCTTGCGCATCCCCTTCGTCGAGCAGCTCGGCCTCGAGCTGCACGCCTGTGCCGGCGGCGCCAGCGAGCTGCGGGTCGACCTGAAAGAGGCCCACATGAACTCGTGGGAGGTCGCCCACGGTGGCGTGCTCATGACCATGCTGGACGTGGCCATGGCCACGGCCGCGCGCAGCCTGAACCTCGACGGCCCCGGCGTGGCCACCGTGGAGATGAAGACCAGCTTCATGCGCCCAGCCGAATGCGAGCTGCGTGCGGCGGGCAAGCTGCTGCACCGCACCAGCACGCTGGCCTTCTGCGAGGCCTCGGTGTTCGACGGCGACGGCCAGCTCTGCGCCCATGGCACCGGCACCTTCAAGTACGTCCGTGCGCTGCCGGCCAAGGGCCGCCAGCTCAAGGCCCTGCAGCGGCAGGACGGCCCGCGCGCCGAGTGAGCGCGCCGGCCGCCTTCCGACCTTCACCGAACTCCTCGAAAGGACTCCCATGACCACGATGAACCGCCAGATCCTGCTCGCCTCGCGCCCCACGGCCGAGCCCACCGCCGACAACTTCCGCCTGGTGGAGACGCCCGTGCCCGAGCTGGCTGACGGCCAGGTGCTGGTGCGCCACCACTTCCTCAGCCTGGACCCGTACATGCGTGGCCGCATGAGCGAGAGCAAGAGCTACGCGCAGCCCCAGCCGCTGAACGAGGTGATGATCGGCGGCACGGTGGGTGAGGTGGTGGCGTCGAAGAACGGCCACTTCAAGGTGGGCGACCAGGTGGTGGGCATGGGTGGCTGGCAGGAGTACGCCGTGGTCAACGCCGACCAGCGCGGCGTGCTGCAGAAGGTGGACACCACCCACATCCCGCTGTCGGCCTACCTGGGTGCCGTGGGCATGCCCGGCGTGACCGCCTGGTACGGCCTGGTCAAGATCATCAACCCCAAGGCGGGCGAGACCATCGTCGTCAGCGCCGCCAGCGGCGCGGTGGGCGGCGCGGTCGGCCAGCTCGCCAAGGCGCGCGGCTGCCGCGTGGTGGGCATCGCCGGGGGGCCGCAGAAGTGCGCTCAGGTCGTCGAGGAGCTGGGCTTCGACGCCTGCATCGACTACAAGGCCCATGGCGACGCCAAGGCGCTGTCCAAGGCCCTGAAGGAAGCCTGCCCGAACGGCATCGACGGTTACTTCGAGAACGTGGGCGGCATGATCCTCGACGCGGTGATGTCGCGCGCCAATGCGTTCTCGCGCATCGCCATGTGCGGCATGATCGCCGGCTACAACGGTGAGCCCATCCCGATGGCGGCGCCCCAGCTCATCCTGGTCAACCGCATGAAGATCGAGGGCTTCATCGTCAGCGAGCACATGGACGTGTGGCCCGACGCGCTCAAGGAACTCGGCATGCTGGTGGCCAGCGGCAAGTTCAAGTACCGCGAGACCGTGGCTGAGGGCCTGGCCGCCGCGCCCGAGGCCTTCCTTGGCCTGCTCAAGGGCCGCAATTTCGGCAAGCAGCTGGTCAAGCTCGTCTGAGCGGCACCCGCCCATGCCGCCGGCCCCCGCCCTGACCTGGACCTTCGCGCGCTTCGACGCGCTGGGCGTGCGCGACCTGTACGACGCGCTGCAGCTGCGTGCGCTGGTGTTCTGCGTGGAGCAGCACTGCATCTACCTCGACCCGGACGGCGTGGACCTGCACAGTGCCCACCTGCTGGGCCGTGACGCCGAGGGTTCACTGCGGGCCTACCTGCGCGTGGTGGACCCGGGCGTGAAGTACGCCGAGCCCTCGCTGGGGCGCGTGGTCACCCACCCCGAGGCGCGGGGCGGTGGCCTGGGCCGGGTGCTGCTGGCCGAAGGCCTGGCGCGCTGCGACGCCGCCTGGCCCGGCCACGCCAACCGCATCAGCGCGCAAGCGCACCTGGCCGCCTTCTACGCCGGCTTCGGCTACCAGCCGGTGGGCGAGACCTACCTGGAAGACGGCATCCCGCACCTGGAAATGTGGAGGCCGCCATGTCTTCCGCCTTCGACACCCGCTTAGCCGCCGACGCGGGCGCGCCCACCCACGAGGTGTTCAACCAGTCCGAGCCGCTGGCCGGCGCCAACCTCTTCACGGGCGACGCGGCCTTGCGCGATGCGCTGGCCTTCCATGCCCCCGCGGTCGGCGCCGACGCCCTGGCCGGCCTGGCCGCCCTGGGCGAGGAGGCCGGCAGCGCCCCCCTGCAGGCCCACGCCCGCCTGGCCAACGTGCACCCGCCGGTGTTGCACACCCACGACCGGGTGGGCCGGCGCGTGGACGAGGTGGAGTTCCACCCCAGCTACGGCGCGCTGATGGACCGCGTCACCGCCCACGGCCTGCATGGCACGCCCTGGGCGGACGGCCCCGGCGGCCACCTGCGGCGGGCGGCCGGGTTCATCGTGTTCACCCAGCTCGAGCCGTCGGTGATGTGCCCCGTGTCCATGACCTACGCCGCCACGCCCGCGCTGCAGGCCAACCCGGCGCTGCATGCCGACTGGGCGGCCCGCGTGGCGGCACGTGCCTACGACGCGCGCCCGTTGCCCGTGGCGGCCAAGCGCGCCGTCACGCTCGGCATGGGCATGACCGAGAAGCAGGGCGGCTCGGACGTGCGGGCCAATACCACGCGCGCCGAGCGCGACGGCGAGGACGCCTGGGGCGAACGCTTCCGTTTGGTCGGCCACAAGTGGTTCTTCAGCGCGCCGCAGAGCGATGCGCACCTGGTGCTGGCGCAGGCCCCCGGCGGGCTGAGCTGCTTCTTCGTGCCGCGCTGGCTGCCCGATGGCACGCGCAACGCGGTGCAGGTGCAGCGGCTGAAGGACAAGCTGGGCAACCACGCCAACGCCAGCAGCGAGGTGGAGTTCCGAGGCGCCTTCGGCTGGCGCGTGGGCGAGGAGGGCCGCGGCGTGCCGCAGATCCTCGCCATGGGCGCGCTCACCCGCATGGACTGTGCGCTGGGCACGGCCGGCCTGATGCGCCAGGCGCTGTGCCTGGCGCTGCACCACACGGCGCAGCGGCAGGCCTTCGGCAAGCCAGTGGCCGGGCACCCGCTGATGAGGAACGTGCTGGCGGACCTGGCGCTGGAGAGCGAGGCGGCCACCGCGCTGGCACTGCGCGTGGCGCGCAGCGTGGACCGCACAGAGCATGGCCAGGACCCGACCGGCCACGAGGCCCTGATGCGGCGCCTGCTCACCCCCGTGGCCAAGTACTGGGTGTGCAAGCGCGGCAGCCACTTCGCCCAGGAGGCCATGGAATGCCTGGGCGGCAACGGCTACGTGGAGGAGGGCGGCCACGGCGTGATGGCGCGCGTCTACCGCGAGATGCCGCTCAACTCCATCTGGGAAGGCGCCGGCACCATCATGGCGCTGGACCTGCTGCGCAGCCTGCAGGGGCCCCAGGGCGGCCCCGCGGCCGAGGCGCTGGCGGCCGAGCTGGCGCCCGCGCGCGGCGCCCACGCCGCGTTCGACCGCCTGGCCGATGCGCTGCCCGCCCGGCTGGACGGCGGCACGGCCGAGCCCGATGCCCGAGCGCTGGCGCGCGACGTGGCGCTGGCCGTGCAGGCGGCGCTGCTGCGCCAGCACGCCCCTGACGCCGTCTTCACCGCCTTCTGCGACTCGCGCCTGGCGCGGCCGGAGTCGCTGGCCGCCTTCGGCAGCCTGCCGGCCGCGGCGCCGTTCGATGCGCTGGTCCAGCGCGCCCATCCCACTGCCTGACGAGGAACCCCATGCACGATTTCACCGGCCGCACCGCGGTCATCACCGGCGCCGCGTCGGGCTTCGGCCTCGAGGCCTCGCGCATCGCCGCCCGCCTGGGCATGCAGGTGGTCATGGCCGACGTGATGCCCGACCCGCTGGCCCGCGCGGCCGCCGAGGTGGAGGGCCTGGGGGCGAGCGTGCTGCCCTTCGCGCTGGACGTGTCGCGCGCCGAGCAGGTGCAGGCCCTGGCCGACGCCACCGTGGCGCGCTTCGGCGTGCCGCACCTGGTGTTCAACAACGCCGGCGTGGGCCTGGGCGGGCTGATCTGGGAGCACTCGGTCAAGGACTGGGACTGGATCGTCGGCGTGAACCTCATGGGCGTGGCGCACGGCGTGCGCGTGTTCACGCCGCTGATGCTCGAGGCCGCCCGGCGCGACCCGGCCTGGCGCGGCCACATCGTCAACACGGCGTCCATGGCCGGCCTGGTGAACATGCCCAACCAGGGCGCCTACAACGTCACCAAGCACGCCGTGGTGTCGCTCAGCGAGACGCTGTACCAGGACCTCGCGCTGGTGACCGAGCAGGTGCGCGCGCATGTGCTGTGCCCGTACTTCGTGCCCACCGGCATCGCCCACAGCGATCGCGCCCGGCCCGGCGAGATGCGCGAGGCGGCCGCGCCCACCCCCAGCCAGCGGGCGGCGCAGCTCATGAGCGAGAAGGCCGTCGCCAGCGGCAAGGTCAGCGCGGCGGAGGTGGCGCAGTTCGTGTTCGACGCCGTGCAGGCCGACCGCTTCTACATCTTCAGCCACCCCAACGAGCGGGCGCTGGCGCCCGTGGGCGTGCGCCTGCAGGACATCGTGGCCATGCGCAACCCCACCGACCCCTTCGCCCACCGGCCCGAGCTGGGCGAGCAGCTGCGGGCCGCCCTGCGCGGCGATTGACCGCGCGGCGGGATTTGTCCACGGGCGGCTGCGCCCGATCTGGCACACTCGCGCGCTTCTTTCTGGCCGGGGGCCGCGCGAGGGCCCCAGACACTGCCTTGGACAAGATCCTGCTGCAAATCGCCGCCGAGCTGAAGGTTCGGCCGGCCCAAGTGAACACCGCGGTCGAGCTGCTGGACGGCGGCGCCACGGTCCCGTTCATCGCCCGCTACCGCAAGGAGGCCACCGACGGCCTGGACGACATCCAGCTGCGCGAACTCGAATCGCGCCTGGCCTACCTGCGTGAGCTGGAGGACCGCCGCGCCGCGGTGCTCAAGAGCATCGACGAGCAGGGCAAGCTCACGCCCGAGCTGCGCGCGGCCATCGAGACCGTGCCCACCAAGCAGGAGCTCGAAGACCTGTACCTGCCGTACAAGCCCAAGCGCCGCACCAAGGGCATGATCGCCCGCGAGGCCGGCCTGGAGCCGCTGGCCGACAAGCTCTTCGCCGATCCCACGCTGGAGCCGCTGGTCGAGGCCGCCGCCTTCATCAACGTGGAGGGCGGGTTCGCCGACGCGCACGCGGTGCTGGACGGTGTGCGCGACCTGCTCAGCGAGCGCTGGGCCGAGGACGCCGCACTCGTGGGCACGCTGCGCGAGTGGCTGTGGGCCGAGGGCCTGTTCCGCTCCAAGCTCGCCGAGGGCAAGGACCCGACGAACCCCGACGTCGCCAAGTTCCGCGACTACTTCGAGTACGACGAGCCCATCCGCACCGTGCCCTCGCACCGTGCGCTGGCGGTGTTCCGCGGCCGCACCCAGGAGATCCTGGACGCCAAGCTGGTGCTGGACGAGGAGGTGGTGCCCGGCCAGCCGACCCTGGCCGAGGGCCGCATCGCCCACCACCTGGGCTGGCGCCACCAGAAGCGTGCCGGTGACGAGTTGATCCGCAAGACCATCGCCTGGACCTGGAAGGTCAAGCTCTCCATGAGCCTGGAGCGCGACCTCTTCGGCCGGCTGCGCGAGGAGGCCGAGAAGGTCGCGATCAAGGTCTTCAGCGAGAACCTGCGCGACCTGCTGCTGGCCGCGCCCGCCGGCAAGCGCGTGGTGATGGGGCTGGACCCGGGCATCCGCACCGGCGTGAAGGTGGCCGTGGTCAGCGACACGGGCAAGGTGCTCGACACCGCCACGGTGTACCCGCACGAGCCGCGCAACGACTGGGAAGGCAGCCTGCATGTGCTGGGCCGCCTGGTGGCCACCCATGGCGTGAACCTCATCGCCATCGGCAACGGCACCGCCAGCCGCGAGACCGACAAGCTCGCCGCCGACCTCATCAAGCGCATCGCCGCGATGGCCCCGGACGTGAAACTGGACAAGGTGGTGGTCAGCGAAGCGGGCGCGTCGGTGTACTCCGCGTCCGAGTTCGCCAGCAAGGAGCTTCCGGAGCTGGACGTGAGCCTGCGCGGCGCCGTGTCCATCGCCCGCCGCCTGCAGGACCCGCTCGCCGAGCTGGTGAAGATCGACCCCAAGAGCATCGGCGTGGGCCAGTACCAGCACGACGTGAACCAGAGCGAGCTGGCGCGCACGCTGGACGCGGTGGTGGAGGACTGCGTGAACTCCGTCGGGGTCGACCTGAACACGGCGTCCGCGCCGCTGCTCGCGCGCGTGTCGGGCCTGTCGCAGGCGGTGGCCGGCAGCATCGTGCGCTGGCGCGATGCGCACGGGGCGTTCCGCAGCCGCCAGCAGCTGCTGGAGGTGGCGGGGCTGGGCGCCAAGACCTTCGAGCAGGCAGCCGGCTTCCTGCGCATCCGCGGCGGCGACAACCCGCTGGACCTGTCCGGCGTGCACCCGGAAACCTACCCCGTGGTCGAGCGCATCCTGCAGCAGGTGGGCCGCCCCATCCAGGAGCTGATCGGCAAGGCCGATGTCATCCGCACGCTGCGGCCCGAGGCCTTCGCCGACGACAAGTTCGGCGCCATCACGGTCAAGGACATCCTGGCCGAGCTGGAGAAGCCCGGGCGCGACCCGCGGCCCGACTTCAAGGTGGCGCGCTTCAACGACGGCGTCGAGGACATCAAGGACCTGCAGCCCGGCATGGTGCTGGAAGGCACCGTGAGCAACGTCGCGCAGTTCGGCGCCTTCGTGGACCTGGGCGTGCACCAGGACGGCCTGGTGCACGTGAGCCAGCTGTCCAACAAGTTCGTCAACGATGCGCGCGAGGTGGTGAAGACGGGCGACATCGTGAAGGTGAAGGTGCTGGAGGTGGACCTGCCGCGCAAGCGCATTTCGCTCACCATGAAGCTCGACGCCGCGCCGGCGCCCAAGGGGGCGGGGCGGGGAGACAACAGCTACCGCCCGGCGGGCCGGCACGAGCGTGCGGCGCCGGGGCCGCGCGGCAGCGGTGCCGCCCAGCCGCAGGGCGCCATGGCCGCGGCCTTCGCCAAGCTGCAGAAGCGCTGACGGGCCCGTGAGCACGCGTCCCACCGCCCTGCGCGTGCTCGCCGGCCCGCGCGCGCGCCGGCAGCTGCGCGAGCAGGGGCTGCGTCCGTCCGACGTGGCGGTGGTGCCGGCGGCCGCGGGTGGGCCCAAGGGGCTCATCCTCAACCCGCTCGACCGCTTCCTGTTCGCCCGCTGGCTGCCGGCGGGCGGGCGTGAGCTGCACCTGCTGGGCGCGTCGATCGGCGCCTGGCGCATGGCGGCGGCCTGCCTGCCCGACCCGGATGCCGCGCTCGCGCGCCTGGCTGAGGACTACGTCACCCAGGACTACGAGCATGCGCCGGGCCGGCCGCCGACGGCGCGTGTGGTCAGCCGCACCTTCGGCGCCAAGCTGCAGGAGCATTTCGCCGGTGTCGAGGCCCAGGTGCTGGGACACCCGCGCTGGCGCCTGCATGTGTTCACCAGCCGCGGCCGCCATGTGCTCGGCCGCGAAGGGCGCATCCGCACGCCGCTGGGCTATGGCGGCGCGTTCTTCTGCAACCTGGTGGCGCGGCGCGCCATGGGCGGCTGGCTGGAGCGGGTGGTGTTCTCCGACCCGCGTGACCCGCTGCCGCTGCCGCTGCACGACTTCCCCACGCGGCAGGTGGCGCTGACCGCCCGCAACCTCGCGCCCTCCCTGCTGGCGAGCTGCTCCATCCCCTTCTGGCTGGAGGCGGTGCACGACATCCCCGGCGCGCCACGCGGTGCGTACTGGGACGGCGGCATCACCGACTACCACCTGCACCTGCGCTACGACCGCATCTCCAACGGCCTGGTGCTGTACCCGCATTTCCAGCCCACGCTCGTGCCGGGCTGGCTGGACAAGATGCTGCCGTACCGCCACCGCGCCACAGGCGCGCTGGACAACGTGGTGGTGCTGGCGCCCCGGCCGGAGTGGATCGCGGGCCTGCCCAACGGCAAGCTGCCCGACCGCGCGGACTTCAAGGCCTATGGTGACGACCTCGCCGGGCGGCAGCGCGTCTGGCGCACCGCCATCGCCGAGAGCCAGCGCCTGGCCGACGAGTTCGCCGAGCTGGTGGGGCGCGGCGGCCCCATCGAGGCCGAACCGCTGTAGGGGCCCCCGTCCCGCCGTGCCCGCATGACGCGGCGATCCGTTCGGGCTGAGCCTGTCGAAGGCCCAGACGCTACAATCGGCGCCAACTCCCTGTCCCCCAGCAAGAGCGAGAAAGGCAACCCGGTTATGACACCGCGAACTACGACCTTCGGAGACCTTCCCTAGTCGGCCGCGGCTGGTTCGAACTCGTTCGACCTTTCTCTTCACGAAGCGCGGCCACCGAGCCGCGTTTTTCGTTTCTGGACTGCACCATGATCAAGATCTCCCTTCCCGACGGTTCCCAGCGCGAGTACCCGGGCCCCGTCACGGTGGCCGAGGTGGCCGCGTCCATCGGC
Source organism: Burkholderiales bacterium (assembly GCA_016213265.1). GTDB lineage: Bacteria > Pseudomonadota > Gammaproteobacteria > Burkholderiales > Burkholderiaceae_C > Ideonella. The sequence continues at coordinate 11,689 of JACRBA010000197.1, forward strand.
CCCGGCCTGGCCAAGGCCGCGCTGGGCGGCCGCATTGGCCACGGCGCCGAGGCGAAGCTGGTCGACACCAGCCACCGGCTGGAGGGCGACGCCGCGCTCGCCATCGTCACGGACAAGGACCCCGACGGCCTGGAGCTCATCCGCCACTCCACGGCGCACCTGCTCGCCTACGCCGTCAAGGAGCTCTTCCCCGACGCCCAGGTGACGATCGGCCCGGTGATCGACAACGGCTTCTATTACGACTTCGCGTACAAGCGCCCCTTCACGCCCGACGACCTGGTCGCCATCGAGAAGAAGATGGCCGAGCTGGCGAAGAAGGACGAGAAGGTCGAGCGTCGTGTGCTGCCGCGCGACGAGGCGGTGAACTACTTCAAGGGCCTGGGCGAGCACTACAAGGCCGAGATCATCGGCTCCATCCCGGCGGGGCAGGAGGTGTCGCTCTACCGCGAGGGCGGCTTCGAGGACCTGTGCCGCGGCCCGCACGTGCCCAGCACGGGCAAGCTCAAGCACTTCAAGCTCATGAAGGTGGCCGGCGCCTACTGGCGCGGCGACCACCGCAACGAGATGCTGCAGCGCATCTACGGCACGGCCTGGGCCACGAAGGACGAACTTCAGCAGTACCTCACGATGCTGGAGGAGGCCGAGAAGCGCGACCACCGGCGGCTCGGCAAGGAACTCGACCTGTTCCATCTGGACGAGCACTCGCCCGGCACGGTGTTCTGGCACCCCAAGGGCTGGACGGTGTGGCAGGAGGTCGAGCAGTACATGCGCCGCGTGTACCGCGACAACGGCTACCTCGAGGTCAAGGGCCCGCAGATCCTGGACAAGACGCTCTGGGAGAAGACGGGCCACTGGCAGAAGTACCGGGAGAACATGTTCACCACGGAGTCGGAAAAGCGCGACTACGCGCTCAAGCCGATGAACTGCCCCGGCCACATCCTGATCTTCAAGCAGGGCATCAAGAGCTACCGCGACCTGCCGCTGCGCTTCGGCGAATTCGGCCAGTGCCACCGCAACGAGCCCACGGGCGGCCTGCACGGCATCATGCGCGTGCGCGGCTTCACGCAGGACGACGGCCACATCTTCTGCACGGAGGAGATGATCCTCGACGAGTGCGTGGCCTACACGGCGCTGCTGCAGAAGGTGTATGCCGACTTCGGCTTCACGCAGATCCTCTACAAGGTGGCCACGCGGCCCGAGGCCCGCATCGGCTCGGACGACAGCTGGGACAAGGCCGAGCACGCGCTAATGGAGTCGCTGCGCCGCTCGGGCTGCGAGTTCGTCATCGCTCCCGGCGACGGTGCCTTCTACGGCCCGAAGATCGAGTACACGCTGAAGGACGCGCTGGGCCGCGAATGGCAGTGCGGCACGATGCAGGTCGATTTCTTCATGGCCGAGCGCCTGGGCGCCGAGTACGTGGCCGAGTCCGGCGAGCGCCGCACGCCCGTGATGCTGCACCGCGCCATCGTCGGCAGCCTCGAGCGCTTCATCGGCATCCTCATCGAGCAGCATGCCGGCGCGCTGCCCGTGTGGCTGGCGCCCACGCAGGTGGTGGTCAGCTCCATCACCGACGCCCAGGCCGAGTACGTCCAGGATGTCGTGAAAACGCTGAAAAAACAAGGAGTTAGGGCTGAGGCCGATTTGCGCAACGAGAAGATTACGTATAAAATCCGGGAGCATTCGATGCAAAAGGTCCCGTACATCCTGGTCGTAGGCGACAAGGAAAAGGCAAGCGGGGCCGTTGCGGTGCGCGCCCGAGGCAATCAGGATCTGGGTGTGATGCCGCTGGCCGACTTCCAAGCCAAGCTCGCCAGCGACATCGCGACCAAGGTCTGATGTTTGCCTCGGTTTTTGCGCTCCACCAGTTTTTGCTGGGCCGGGCCCTTGCCTCCTCGCCTGTTTAAGGGGTTTGCACCATCGCTACCTTCCTCGATCGCCGGACGCCCAATGTCGAGCGCAAGCATCGACTCAACCGTGAGATCACCGCCCCGAACGTGCGCCTGAACGGCGTGGACAACGAGCCGCTGGGCATCGTTCCGTTGCAGGAGGCCTTGCGGTTGTCTGCCGAAGCCGACGTGGACCTGGTCGAGATCGCCGCCACGGCTGATCCGCCGGTATGCCGGCTGATGGACTACGGCAAGTTCAAGTACCAGGAGCAGAAGCGCGCCGCCGAGGCCAAGTCCAAGCAGAAGGTCATCGAGGTCAAGGAAGTCAAGTTCCGGCCCGGCACCGACGAAGGCGACTACGCGATCAAGATGCGCAACCTGCGCCGCTTCATCGCGGAAGACGGCGACAAGGGCAAGGTCACGCTGCGCTTCCGCGGCCGCGAGATCACGCACCAGGACATCGGCGTGCGGCTGCTCGAGCGCATCCGCGACGAACTGGCGGACGTGGCGGTCGTCGAACACATGCCCAAGCTGGAAGGGCGCCAGATGATCATGGTGTTGGCGCCGAAGAAGAAGTCGTAACGGTTTTGAAGAATTCTCCCGTCGGTCTGGTCACCGGCGGGATGAAGCAGAAGCCACTGCAGGCCATCAAGCGACAGCGCACCCGCGCTGTCCGCCCAGCAGAGGCAATTCACAAGGAGCAGTCATGCCCAAAATGAAGACCAAGAGCGGGGCCAAGAAGCGTTTCCGCGTCCGTCCGGGTGGCACCGTCAAGCGCGGTCAGGCGTACAAGCGCCACATCCTCACCAAGAAGACCACCAAGAACAAGCGCCAGCTTCGCGGCTCGGCCAACGTTCATGAGACCAACATGGGCCACATCGCTGCGATGATGCCCTTCGCTGGCCTGTGATCTTCTGACGGCACTGAAAGGAACCATACATGCCTCGCGTCAAACGTGGTGTCACCGCCCGCGCCCGCCACAAGAAGATCCTGGCCCTGGCCAAGGGCTTCCGTGGTCGTCGCAAGAACGTCTTCCGCATCGCCAAGCAGGCGGTGATGAAGGCGGGCCAGTACGCCTACCGTGATCGCCGCACCAAGAAGCGCGTCTTCCGCCAGCTGTGGATCGCCCGTATCAACGCCGCCACGCGCGGCCTGGGCCTGACCTACAGCAAGTTCATCGCCGGCCTGAAGAAGGCCCAGATCGACCTGGACCGCAAGGTTCTGTCGGACATGGCGATCAACGACCCGGCGGCCTTTGCCAGCATCGTCGACAAGGTGAAGGCCCAGCTGAGCTGATGCAAGCGCCGGCTCCGCGCCGCTTCTCGCGAGCCCTCGCGAGGGCGGCACGGGCCGACAGGCACTCCAAGGCCGTCACCTCACGGGGCGGCCTTTTTTCATTCTTTCGCGCCCCTCGCGCCCGTCTCGTCTGTCCCACATGAACGACCTCGATCAACTCGTGGCGGCTGCCCAGGCCGATTTCGAGCACGCGGCCACGCCCGCCGAGCTGGAGAACGCCAAGGCCCGCTTCCTCGGCAAGTCCGGCCGCGTCACCGAGCTGCTCAAGGGCCTGGCGGCCCTCAGCCCCGAGGACAAGAAGACCCGCGGCGCCGAGATCAACCAGACCAAGCAGCGCATCGAGGCGGCCCTGCAGGCCAGCCGCGACAAGCTCGCCGACGCCGAACTGCAGGCTCAGCTCAAGGCCGAGGCGCTGGACGTCACGCTGCCGGGCCGCCAGCGTGGTGCAGGCGGCCTGCACCCCGTGTCGCGCACGCTCGAGCGCATCGAGGCCATCTTCGGCTCCATGGGCTTCGCCGTGGCCGACGGCCCCGAGATCGAGGAAGACTGGTTCAACTTCACCGCCCTGAACACGCCGGCCGACCACCCCGCGCGCTCGATGCACGACACGTTCTACGTGGACACGCGGGCGGCCGATGGCACCGGCCACCTGCTGCGCACCCACACCAGCCCGATGCAGGTGCGCCATGCGGTGCAGCACGTCAAGGCGCACGCCGAACGGCTGGCAGCGGGCCTGCCCATGCCGGAGATTCGCGTCATTGCGCCGGGCCGCACCTACCGCGTGGACAGCGACGCCACCCACTCGCCCATGTTCCACCAGTGCGAAGGCCTGTGGATCGGCGAGAACGTCAGCTTCAAGGACCTCAAGGCGGTGTTCGCCGACTTCTTCCGCCACTTCTTCGAGCGCGACGACCTGACCATCCGCTTCCGGCCCTCGTTCTTCCCGTTCACCGAGCCCTCGGCCGAGGTGGACATCGCCTTCGCCGACGGCCCGCTCAAGGGCCGCTGGCTGGAGGTGGCCGGCTCGGGCCAGGTGCACCCGAACGTGGTGCGCAACTTCGGGCTGGACCCGGAGCGCTACATCGGCTTCGCCTTCGGCATGGGCCCCGACCGCCTGACCATGCTGCGCTACGGCGTGAACGACCTGCGCCTGTTCTTCGACGGCGACCTGCGCTTCCTGTCGCAGTTCCAGTGAGCTGAACCGCCCCGAAACGCCTCTTCCCGTCGACCGCCCCGACGCCTGACACCGCCTTCCCATGCAATTCCCCGAATCCTGGCTGCGCGAGTTCTGCAACCCGCCGCTGACCACCGCCGAGCTGGCTGATCTGCTCACCATGGCCGGCCTCGAAGTCGAAGAGCTGCGCCCCGTGGCGCCGGCGTTCTCGCGCGTCGTCGTGGCCGAGATCGTCGAGGCCGAGCAGCACCCCAACGCCGACCGCTTGCGCGTGTGCCGCGTGGACGCCGGCCCGCACAGCAAGGACGGCCCGCTGCAGATCGTCTGTGGCGCGCCCAATGCCCGCGTGGGCATCCGCGTGCCGCTGGCGCTGGTGGGCGCGCAGCTGCCGCCCGGTGAGGACGGCAAGCCGTTCGAGATCAAGGTCGGCAAGCTGCGCGGCGTGGAGAGCTTCGGCATGCTGTGCTCCGCACGAGAGCTCAAGCTCTCCGAGGACCATGGTGGCCTGCTGGAGCTGGCGGCCGACGCGCCCCTGGGGCAGGACGTGCGCGAGCACCTGCAGTTGGATGACACCCTCTTCACGCTCAAGCTCACGCCCAACCTGGCGCATGCGCTGTCGGTGTACGGCATCGCGCGTGAGGTGGCGGCGCTCACCGGGGCGCCGCTCAAGAGCCCGCAGTTCGAGCCCGTGGCACCGGCCGTGGACCAGACCGTGCCCGTCACCGTGCTGGCGCCCGACCTGTGCGGCCGCTTCTCCGGCCGTGTCGTGCGCGGCGTGAACCCGAAGGCCCCGACGCCGGCCTGGATGGTGGAGCGGCTGGCCCGCTGCGGCCAGCGCAGCGTGTCGGCGCTGGTGGACATCTCCAACTACGTGATGTTCGAGTACGGCCGCCCCTCGCACATCTTCGACCTGGACAAGCTGCACGGCGGCCTGGCGGTGCGCTGGGGCCGCGAGGGTGAGACGCTCAAGCTGCTTAACGGCAGCACCATCACCGTGGACGCCCAGGTGGGCGTGATCGCGGACGACGCGCAGGTCGAGTCGCTGGCCGGCATCATGGGGGGCGACGCCACCGCGGTGTCCGACGACACCGCCAACATCTACATCGAGGCGGCGTACTGGCACCCCTCCGCGGTGGCCGGGCGCTCCCGCCGCTACAACTTCTCCACCGACGCGGGCCACCGCTTCGAGCGCGGTGTGGACCCTGCGCTCACGGTGGAGCACATCGAACACATCACCCGGCTGGTGCAGCAGATCTGCGGCGGCCAGGCCGGCCCGCTCACCGACTGGCAGGGCGAGCTGCCCGCGCGCACGCCGGTCACGCTGCGCGTGGCCCGCGCCGCCAAGGTGATCGGCATGCCGCTCACGCAGGCCGAGGTGGCGGGCGTCATGCGCCGCCTGGGCCTGGCGTGCACCGAAGGGGAGGGCACCGTCACGGTTACGCCCCCGAGCTGGCGCTTCGACCTGGCCATCGAGGAGGACCTGATCGAGGAGGTGGCCCGCGTCATCGGCTACGAGCGCCTGCCCGCCACCCCGCCGCTGGCGCCGGTGACGGCCCACGTGCGTGTCGAGGCGCAGCGCGGCGCGCATGCGGTGCGGCATGCACTGGCCGGCCTGGGCTACCAGGAGACGATCAACTTCAGCTTCGTCGAGGAGCGTTGGGAACACGAGCTGGCCGGCAACGCCGACCCGATCCGCGTGCTCAACCCGATCGCCGCGCCGCTGGCGGTGATGCGTTCCAGCCTGGTGGGCAGCCTGGTGCAGGTGCTGCGCTACAACCTGGCACGCAAGGCCTCGCGCGTGCGGGTGTTCGAGCTGGGCCGCGTGTTCCGCCGCGACACGGCCGTGGCGGCGAGCGATCGCAGCGTGCATGGGGTCGCCCAGCCGATGCGTGTCGCGGGCCTGGCCTTCGGCCCCGTGGCCCCGCTGCAGTGGGGTGCCAAGGAGCGGGCCGTCGATTTCTTCGACGTGAAGGGCGACGTCGAGGCGCTGCTGGCGCCACGCCAGCCCCGTTTCGTGGCCGCGGAGCACCCCGCCATGCACCCCGGCCGCTGCGCCGCGGTGGAGCTGGACGGGCAGGTGATCGGCCACGTGGGCGAGCTGCACCCCCGGTGGCGCCAGGCCTACGAGCTGCCGCAGGCGCCGGTGCTGTTCGAGCTGGATCTGGCCGCCGTGCAGCAGCGCGACGTGCCGCAGGCGCGCCCCGTTCCCCGCCAGCAGGCGGTGCTGCGCGACCTGGCCCTGGTGGTGGGTGACCACGTGCCGCACGACGCGCTCGTGGCGAGTCTGCAGGCCGGCGCCGACGGCCTGGTGCGGCGCGCCACGCTGTTCGACATCTACAAGCCTGCGGCGCCCACGGCCGACATCCCGGAGGGCCACCGCAGCCTGGCGGTGCGGCTCGAACTGCTGGACGAGGCCGCCACGCTCACCGACGAGCGCATCGACGCGGCGGTGGCCGAGGCGGTGTCGCGCGTGCAGGCGGCCCACGGCGCCCGGCTGCGGGCATGATGCACGCCATGGATGCCCGCCACGCCATGCCCGCCGACCTTCCCAGTGACCCCGATCCCCAAGAGACTGCGCCCATGGACCGCGTGATCCTGCCATCGCTCGAGACGCCGACGCTCACCAAGGCGGAACTGGCCGAGCTCCTGTTCGAGCGGCTCGGCCTGAACAAGCGCGAGTCCAAGGACATGGTGGAGGCCTTCTTCGACATCGTGAACGAGGCGCTGGTGGAGGGCCAGGACGTGAAGCTCTCGGGCTTCGGCAACTTCGCCATCCGGCGCAAGGCGCCCCGCCCCGGACGCAACCCCCGCACGGGCGAGCCCATCCCCATCAAGGCCCGCAACGTGGTCACTTTTCACGCTAGCCACAAGCTCAAGGCAATCGTTCAGGGCGACATGCCCCCGGCGGAAGAGTTCGAGTAAAGTCTGCGGTCCTGCGTCCTACACCGTTGATTCGGCACGCCTTCCGCCATGGACCCCAGGGCCGACGCCCGCCTGCCTCCCATCCCGGCCAAGCGCTACTTCACCATCGGTGAGGTCAGCGAGCTGTGCGGCGTGAAGCCGTACGTGCTGCGTTACTGGGAGCAGGAGTTCACGCAGCTCAAGCCGATGAAGCGGCGCGGCAACCGGCGCTACTACCAGCACCATGAGGTGCTGCTCATCCGCCGCATCCGCGACCTGCTGTACGACCAGGGCTTCACCATCAGCGGCGCGCGCAACCGCCTGTCCGAGGCGGGCGCGGTCGACGCGGCGGGTGCGGCCGGCGGGGCCGACGACACGGGTGACGCGCCCGCGCTGGCCACGATGGGGCCGCTGGCGTCGGCGACCGGGGCGTCGGTGGCGGCCTCGGCCGCGCTGCAGCAGGCGAATGCCGCCGAGCTGCGCCTGCCAGTGTCGCCGCCGCTGGAGGGCGTGGCGTCGCTGCGCAGCGAGCTGCTGGCGATACGAGAGATGCTTGTTTTCTGACATCACTCGCCAAACGCCCCAATTTCAGGCTATACTGCGAGCTTCGTCGGGGTGTAGCGCAGCCTGGTAGCGCACTTGCATGGGGTGCAAGGGGTCGCGAGTTCGAATCCCGCCACCCCGACCATTGACAGAGAGAACAACGGGTCAGCTTCCACAAGGAGCTGGCCCGTTCTTCCTTGGTGTCCCGTCTTTTGGCCGTCCTTGGCCGTCTTCCGCTCCGCTGGGGCCACGCCCGTGAATTTCCGCGTCACCACCACCGCCGAGGCCCGCTTCGATTCGGCGCGCCAGCTGCCCGGCCTGCCCGCCAGCCACCCGGCATCACGCGTGCACGGCCATGGCTTCGTGGCCAATGTCTGGGCAGGCGAGCCGGTGCCGGACGTTGCATTCGCGGGGGACGAAGTCCCCGCGCTGCAGCGCCGACTGGCCGCCGCGGTGGCCGAGCTCGACCATCGGCTGCTCAACGAGCTGGTGAGCGAGCCCGGTGACGAACAGCTCGCCCGCTGGCTGGTCGGCCGCGTGGGCATGGCGGGATGGCAGCGCATGTCGGTGGCCAGCCTGCCCACCCGCGGGGTGGAGGTCGGTGAGGATGGCCAGGCGCGTGTGTGGCGCCGCTACCGCTTCGAGTCCGCCCACCGCCTGCCGAACGTGCCTCTCGGGCACAAGTGCGGCCGACTGCACGGCCATGGTTTTGAGGCCGTCGTGCTCGCTGCCGTGCAGCCGGGCGAGGCCTCGCACCTCGCGGCCGACCGGCTGGACGAGGCCTGGGCGCCGCTGCATGGGCAGCTGAACCATGCCTGCCTGAACGAGCTGCCCGACCTGGAGAACCCCACCAGCGAGATGCTCAGCGTCTGGCTGTGGCAGCGTCTGGCCAACACGCTGGAAGGCCTGGCCGCCGTGCGCGTGTACGAGACGGCGTCGTGCGGCGCGCATTTCGATGGCGCCGAGCACCGCATCTGGAAGGACTTCCACCTCGACAGCGCCGTGCGCCTGGGCCGGGCGCCCGCCGGCCACGCCGATGCGCGCGTGCATGGCCACACCTTCCTGCTGCGCCTGCACCTGCGTGCGCCCCTGGACACCGTGCGCGGCTGGGCGGTGGATTTCGGCGACGTGAAGGAGCTCTTCAAGCCCGTCTTCAAGGCACTCGACCACCACCCCTGGCATGAGAACCCCGCGCTGGCGGGTGCCGACGTGGGCAGCGTGGCGGGCTGGGCACTGGCCCAGGCGCGCGAGCGCCTGCCGCAGGTGGACCGGGTCGATCTGTTCCAGACACCGGGCTGCGGTGTCGCGGTCTGCGCCGGCGACGCCCGCCCCGCGCGGGGGGCTTGAGGGGGCGCGCGTGGCCTACACCGTCAAGGAGATCTTCTACACGCTGCAGGGCGAGGGCGCGCAGGCCGGCCGTGCCGCCGTGTTCTGCCGCTTCGCGGGCTGCAACCTCTGGAGCGGCCGCGAGTCCGACCGTGCCACCTCGGTCTGCCGCTTCTGCGACACCGATTTCGTGGGCACCGATGGCCCGGGTGGCGGCAAGTTCGCCCAGGCCGCCGAGCTGGCCGATGCGGTGCTGCGCTGCTGGTCGCGCGGGGCGGGCAGCGGTGGGCGGCCCATGGTCGTGTGCACCGGCGGGGAACCCCTGCTGCAGCTGGATGCCGCACTGGTCGATGCGCTGCATGCGCGCGGTGTCGAGATCGCCGTGGAGACCAACGGCACCCAGCCGGCGCCTGCGGGGCTCGATTGGGTCTGCGTCAGCCCGAAGTCGACGGCGCCTCTCGTGCTGACGGCGGGCGACGAACTGAAGCTGGTGTATCCGCAGCCGGATGCGCCGCCCGAGCGCTTCGCCGGGCTGGCGTTCCGCCACTTCGTGCTGCAGCCCATGGACGGCCCGGATCGCGTGGCCAACACCCAGGCGGCGGTGGCGTACTGCCTGCAGCACCCGCAGTGGCGCTTGGGGCTGCAGACGCACAAGGTGCTGGGCATCGCCTGAGCGCACGACGCCCGGCGGGCGTCAGGCGGTGGTGTCCGGTTTCAGCTCATCCACCCGCAGGCCTTCCTTCAGCAGCGCGCGGCGCAGCCAGTCCGGGTGGGGACCCTGGCCGTCCCAGGTTTCACCGGTGACCGGGTGCCGGTACTTCACCGGCAAGGCGGCCACGGCGGGCGGGGCCTCGGTGGCCTCGGGCGTGGGGGCCAGCAGGTCGTCCACCGTGATGCCCCAGTACTCCATGAGCGCTTCGATGCGCGCCAGCACCGCGGCGCGCTCGCGCCGCGAGAGGGGCACGGTGCCGGCAGACTCGGGTGTCACCCGCTCATCGGGCGGCGAGGGGAGATCGTCGGGGTGCGGCATGGGCCGTGCGGGACGATGGGCGCCAAAGACAGCGGCCGCCCGAAGGCGGCCGCTGCGCAGGCCATCAGCTGGCCGACGGGGTGGAATCGCTGGGCGGCGTGGCCGGCTTGGCGGCGCCGGGGGTGACGCCAGCCGCCAGGGCCGCCTCCAGTTCCTTGCAGGAGGGAGCGCAGACGGCCTGGGCCTTGCCCAGCAGCTTGCGCGACTTCAGCTGGGCACGCGGGCGGTGCTTGCCGCAGAGAAAGCACGACATCGTGGCCGCGCCGAAGGCACCGGTTGCGGAGAACGGGGAACCCGCCACTTTCGAGCGGTAACGCAAACCTCCAGCATCGATGGAGGTCTTGGGATCGTCCTTGGCCAGGATAAGCTCCTTTGTCAGACTGAACGCGGGGCGACCGCCGTCAGCACGGCGGGAAGAGCCCGCCTGACGGGGGACCTTCCTGCTGAACTGGCGTCGGCTCCGCCAACGCATCATTATCGCCGATCCAGCAATACCTGGGCCAGCACGGGTGTTCCGCCAGGCACCGCGCGCGCGCGTCGCGGCCATGGGCAGCGGGGGCGGGGATAATGCCGGCCTGGCCTGTGCCCGCGCGCCGTCCCTGGCGCTGCGTCTCCTTCCGCGCCCGATGCCCCGATCCGTTCTGCCGTCTGCCTGCCCGTTCGCACCCCGTTCGCCCGTCCGTTCCCCTGGCGGACGGGCGCCCGCCCGCTGCCGGGGCTGACGGCCGCATGCGCATCCTGATCGTCCGCACCTCCGCCATCGGCGATGTGGTGTTCGCCTCAGCGTTCGCCGAGGCGCTGCGCCGTGCCCACCCGCAGGCGTACATCGCCTGGCTCGTGGAGCCGGGCATCGATGAGCTCCTGCAGGGCGACCCGGCACTCGACGAAGTCATCGTGTGGCCCAAGGCCCAGTGGCGTGCCCTGTGGCGCGCCGGCCAGCGCCTGGCGCTGTGGCGCGCGGTGCGCGCGTTCCGCCATCAGCTGCGCCTGCGGCATTTCGACGTCGCCTACGACCTGCAAGGGCTGGCCAAGAGCGGCCTGCTGGCCTGGATGAGCGGCGCGCGGCGGCGCATCGGCCTGGGCTCCAAGGAAGGCAGCCAGTGGCTGATGCACGAGGTGGTCGAGCGGGGCGGCGACCGCCGGCTGATCTCGTCGGAGTACCGCCACCTGGCGCAGCACCTCGGCCTGCCGGTGGACGGCTTCCTGCCGCGGCTGCACGTGTCGGCCCAGGCAGAGGCGCAGTGGCAGCAGCGCCTGGCGGGCCTGGGGCTGGCGCCCGGCGCCTACGTCGCGCTCGCCCCCTTCACGACGCGGCCGCAGAAGCACTGGACCGTGGCGGCGTGGCGCGAGCTCGCGCAGCAGTTGCTGGGGCGGGGCCTGGTGCCCGTGGTCCTGGGCGGGCCGGGTGACGTGGAGGCCGCCAAGGAGATCGCCTCGGCGGATCCACGCATCGTGTCGATGGCCGGGCAGACCCGTCTGCCGGAGGCCGTGGCCGCGATCCGCCATGCGGCCCTGCTGGTGGGGGTGGACACCGGCCTGACGCACATGGCGTCGGCCGTGGACACGCCCACGGTGGCCCTCTTCGGCTCCACCTGCCCCTACCTGGACAATGGCCGCCCCACGGGCCGCGTCCTCTGGCTGGCCAAACCGTGTTCACCCTGCCGCCGCCGGCCCACCTGCGGTGGCAGTTTCCATTGCATGACCGACATCACGCCCCAGCGGGTGATCGATACCGCGGCCCACCTGCTGCCCGAGCGCTTCCTCGTCCCATGAAAACACTGCACGTCGAAATGGGGCGCCATCGCCTGGGCGGCACCATGCAGGTCTACTACCTGATGCGCGGCCTGCTCGCGCGCGGCGAACCGGCGGTGCTGGTGTGCCCCGAGGGCAGCGTGCTGCACCAGATGGCCGTGGAGGCGGGCATGCCGGTGCGGGCAGTGCGCTTCGGGGGCGACGCCGACCTGCGCTTCGTGCCGCGCCTGATGCGCATCCTGCGCGAGGAGCGTCCGGACGTGGTGCACCTGCACAGTCGACGGGGGGCCGACACGCTGGGCCTGCTGGCCGCGCGCCTGGCCGGCGTGGGCAAGGTGGTGGTCTCTCGCCGGGTTGACGATCCCGTGCCCCCGGGCTGGCTGACGCGGCTGCGCTATGTGCGGCTGCCGCACCGGGTGGTCACCGTCTCGAAGGGCATCGCCCGCGTGCTGGAGGCGGCCGGCGTGCCCGCGGCCCACATCCGGCAGGTGTACAGCGCGATCGACTTCCGCACCTACCAGTCGTCGCTGGACCGCGCGCAGGCGCGCGCCCGGCTGGATCTGCCACCGGACGTGCCCGTGCTGGTGGTGATCGCCCAGCTCATCCCGCGCAAGGGGCACCGCTTCCTGCTGCAGGCCCTGCCGGCCATCCTGGCCCGTTACCCGGGCACGCGCGTGCTGTTCGCGGGCGAAGGCGAATCCGAGGCGGAGCTGCGCGCGCAGGTGAGTGCCGGCGGCTGGGGCGAAGCGGTGCGCTTCCTCGGCTACCGCAACGACATCGGCGACGTGCTGCGTGCCTGCGACCTGCTGGTGCATCCGGCCACCATGGAAGGATTTGCCAACGTGGCCATGCAGGCCATGGCGGCGGGCATCCCGGTGGTGTCCTCCGCCGTGGGCGGCATGCCGGAATCGGTGCGTGATGGGGTGACCGGCCTGCTGGTGCCGCCCCAGGACCCGGCCGCGCTGGCTGCGGCCGTGCTGCGCCTGCTCGACGACCCGGCGCTGCGCCAGCGGCTGGGCCAGCAGGGCAAGGCGATCGTCGAGCGCGAATTCAACACCGATGCCATGGTCGAGGGCAACCTGGCCGTGTACCGCGAGCTGCTGGAGTCGGGCGCGTGACATCGCCGCGCGTGGCGGTGTACTTCGTGGCCTCGCCGCTGCACTACCTGGCGGCGCGGCGCGTGGCCCAGGCCCACGAGGCGGGCAGCCGCCAAGTGCTGGTGTGCTACCGGCCTGCGCTGGCCGGCATGGTGGTCGCGTCGGACTGGGACGAGGTGGTGCTCATGCCGTGGCCCCGCTTCGACCCGCTGCCGGGCCCCTTCGGACGCCTGAGGCGCACGCTGGCCAATCTGCGCGCGGTGGCCGCGGCGGTGGGGGCCTGCGACGAGCTGGTGATGCACAGCCCCGTGTACGACACCGAGGCCATCAACTACTTCCTGCATGCGCTGCCGCGGCTCACCCGCGCCAGGCGATGGCACGCCCGCATCCTGCCCGACGGGCTGCTCAACCTGAGCCTGCACCCGCTGAGCCCTGCCCGGCGCGCCGGCCAGCAGTTGCGCCGCTTGCGCCGGCTGGCGCACCCGCTGCTGCGCTACACGCCCTTTGCCGGTGACCGCATCGGCAGCGAGGCGCCCTTCGTGGACCGCATCTACGTGCTCGACGGGTTCCCCTCGCCGTACGACCCGGCCCGCAGCCATGCGCTGGGCCCGCTCGTGCCCCCGCCGGCGGCCGGGGCGCCGCTGCCGCGCCGCGCGCTCGTGGTGGGCCAGCCGCTGGCGGCCGTGGGCTTGCTGACGGAGGCGCAGCGCGAGCAGGCGGCGGCGGCCATCGACGCGTGGCTGCAGGCCGAGGGCGTGGCCGACGTGCACTACAAACGCCACCCGCGCGAGCGCGCCGAGGGCGAGCTGATGCGCCCGCGCTACCGCGAACTGCACACCGACCTGCCGCTGGAGGCCTACCTGGCGGCCGAGCCGCATGCCTGGGTGGCCGGCTGCTGCTCCACCGCGCTCTACACCGCCCGCCAGATCGGCGGGCCGGGTATCCGCATTGCTGCCTTCGGCGTCGGCAACGTGCGGTTCAGCTCGGCCGCCGCGCGCGACAATGCGCTTGCACTGATGCGCCAGCTCGGCATCGACATCCACTGACTCGCACACACCCCATGTTGAACGGCAAGTCCATCCTCATCACCGGCGGCACCGGCTCGTTCGGCAAGCAGTACGTCCGCACGATCCTCTCCCGCTACCAACCCAAGCGGGTGGTGGTCTATTCCCGCGACGAACTCAAGCAGTTCGAGATGCAGCAGGAGTTCACTGCGCCGCAGATGCGCTGGTTCATCGGCGACGTGCGCGACGCCCAGCGGCTGGCCCAGGCCATGCGCGGCATCGACGTGGTGATCCACGCGGCGGCGCTCAAGCAGGTGCCCGCGGCCGAGTACAACCCCATGGAGTGCATCAAGACCAACGTGCACGGGGCGGAGAACGTCATCCTCGCGGCGCTCGAGAACGACGTGGAGCTGGTGATGGCGCTGTCCACCGACAAGGCCGCCAACCCGATCAACCTGTACGGGGCCACCAAGCTCGCCTCGGACAAGCTTTTCGTGGCCGCCAACAACATGGCAGGTGGCCGGCGCACGCGGTTCTCGGTGGTGCGCTACGGCAACGTGGTGGGCTCGCGCGGGTCGGTGGTGCCGTTCTTCCGCAAGCTGCTGGCCGACGGCGCGACGGACCTGCCCATCACCCATCCGGACATGACGCGCTTCTGGATCACCCTGCAAGGCGGTGTCGACTTTGTCATGGACTGCTTCGCCCGCATGCAGGGCGGCGAGATCTTCATCCCGCGCATCCCGTCCATCCGCATCACCGACCTGGCGCAGGCCATCGCCCCCGACCTGCCCACGCGTGTGGTGGGCATCCGGCCGGGCGAGAAGCTGCACGAGATCATGTGCCCCGCGGACGACTCGCATCTCACGCTCGCCTTCGATGACCACTACGTCATCTGTCCGACGATCCGCTTCCATCATGCGGAGATGGACTACCGCACCAACCGCCGGGGCGAGCAGGGCCAGCCCGTGCCGCTGGGCTTCGAATACAACTCGGGCAATAACCCGCACTTCCTCGACGTCGAGGGCATCCGCGCGATGAACCGGGAGGCGGGCGCGTGATCCCCTACGGCCGCCAGGACATCTCCGATGACGACGTGGCCACCGTGGTGGCCGTGCTGCGCTCGGATTTCCTCACCCAGGGGCCCGAGGTGCCGCGTTTCGAGGCGGCGCTGGCCCAGGCCTGCGACGTGCCGCACGCGGTGGCCATGAACAGCGCCACCTCCGCCCTGCATGTGGCCTGCCTGGCGCTGGGGCTGGGGCCTGGCGACCGGCTGTGGACATCGCCGAACACCTTCGTCGCCTCCGCCAACTGCGCCCGCTACTGCGGCGCCGAGGTCGGCTTCGTCGACGTGGAGCCGGACACCGGCAACATGAGCGTGGCCGACCTGGCCGCCCGGCTGGCCCAGGCGGAGAAGGACGGCACGCTGCCCAAGGTCGTGGTGCCTGTGCATTTCGCCGGCCTCAGCTGCGACATGGCGGGCATCGCGGCGCTGGCGCAGCGCTACGGGTTCCGTGTCATCGAGGACGCGTCCCATGCGGTGGGTGGTCGCTACCAGGGCGAGCACGTGGGACATGGCCGCCACAGCGACATCACGGTGCTGAGTTTCCACCCGGTGAAGATCGTCACCACGGCCGAGGGCGGCGCCGCCCTGACGCGCGACGCCGGGCTGGCGCAGGCCATGCAGCGGCTGCGCAGCCATGGCATCACCCGGGAGCCCTCGCAGATGCGCGGCGAGCCCGAGGGGCCGTGGTACTACGAGCAGCTCGAGCTCGGCTTCAACTACCGGCTGACCGATCTGCAGGCCGCGCTGGGGCGCAGCCAGCTCGCCCGCTTGTCCGACTACGTCGCCCGGCGGCGGGCCCTGGCCGACCGCTACGACGCCTTGCTGCAGGGGCTGCCGCTGTGCACGCCGGGACGCCGCAGCGGCGTCGAGTCGGCCTGGCACCTGTACGTGGTGGGCGTGGACGAGGCGGCCGGTGCACCGCCGCGGCGCCAGGTGTTCGACCGCCTGCGCGCCGCCGGCATCGGCGTGAACGTGCACTACATCCCTGTGCACTGGCAGCCCTACTACCAGGCGCTGGGTTTCCGCCGCGGCCAGTTCCCCCAGGCCGAAGCGCACTACCGGCGCGCCATCAGCCTGCCGCTGTTCCCCACGCTGGGGCTCGACGCGCAGGACCGCGTCGTGGCTGCCTTGCGCGAGGCGCTGCGGCCCTGAGCCGCAGCCCAGGAAGCCCGGCCATGCAACGTCTGGCGGTCATCCCGGCACGCGGCGGCAGCAAGCGCATTCCGCGCAAGAACCTGCGCCCGTTCGCCGGCCGGCCCATCATCGGCCACTCCATCGGCGCGGCCCTGGCCACTGGGCTGTTCGATGTGGTGCTGGTGTCCACCGACGACGAGGAGATCGCCGAGCTCGCCCGCGGACTCGGTGCGCAGGTGCCGTTCCTGCGCCCACGCGAGCTGGCCGACGACCACACCGGCACCCAGGCAGTGGTGGCCCAGGCCATCCGCGCCGTGGCCGAATGGCACAGCCTGCCCGAGCAGGTCTGCTGCCTCTACGCCACGGCCCCCTTCGTGCGTGCCGCCGACCTGGTGCGTGGCCTGCAATGCCTGGAACAGGCCGAGGCGGATTTCGCGTTCAGCGTGACGAGCTTCGCCTTTCCCATCCAGCGCGCGCTGCGGCTCGATGCGCAGGGGCGGGTGTCGATGATGTGGCCCGAGCACATGGCCACGCGCTCGCAGGATCTCGAACATGCCTGGCATGACGCCGGCCAGTTCTACTGGGGACGCGCATCGGCCTTCCTGCAGGGCGTGCCGCTGTACTCGCCGCGGGCGGTGGCCGTGCCGCTGCCGCGCCACCGCGTGCAGGACATCGACACCGAGGAAGACTGGCGGCGTGCCGAGCTGATGTACCGCGTCCTGCAGGATGAAGCAGGCGATGAAGGGAGCCTGCCATGAAGGTCGCGTTTCGCGTGGACGCGCACGCCCGCATCGGCACCGGTCACCTGGTGCGCAGTGCCACCTTGGCCACTGCATTGCGCGAGCGCGGGGCCGAGGTGCGGCTGCTGTGCCGGGGCCTGCCGCCGGCGTGGCAGCAGTGGCTCACCGACAGGGGGCTGCCGTGGCAGGCCCTGCCCGACGCGCCGGCGCACACCCCGGCCGCCGACGACCCGCCGCACGCGGCGTGGCTGGGGGTCGACGCCGCCGCCGACGCCCGGCAGACGGTCGAGCTGCTCGCGCCGCACGGGCCGTGGGATTGGCTGGTGGTGGACCACTACGCGCTGGACGCACGCTGGGAGGCGGCCGTGCGTCCCGCGGCCCGCCGCTTGCTGGCCATCGACGACCTCGCGGATCGCCGCCATGCCACCGACGTGCTGCTGGACGTGAACCTGGGCGCGGATGCGCCGGGACGCTACGACGGCCGGCTGGCGCCCGGCACCCGGTGCTGGCTGGGGCCGCGCCATGCGCTGCTGGCGCCCGCCTTCGCGGCCGCGCATGGCCATGCCCGGCACCGCGAGGGGCCGGTGCAGCGGGTGCTGGTGTTCTTTGGCGGCGTGGATGCCGGCCGGGCCACCGGCAAGGTGCTGCGCGCGCTGGACAGCATGCGCCGGGACGGCCTGGGCCCCTTCATCGTCGACACCGTCGTGGGCGCGCTGAACCCCGACCGCGCCGCGCTCGCCGACTTCTGCGCGCGCCGCCCCGGCTGGGCCTGCCACGTACAGACCGACCGCATGGCCGAGCTGATGGCGGCCGCCGACCTGGCCATCGGCGCCGGCGGCACGGCGCTGTGGGAGTGCTGCGCCGTGGGCGTGCCGGCCATCCTGGTGCCCCAGGCGGCCAACCAGCGCGCCCAGGTGGGCGCCGCCGCCGATGCCGGCCTGGTGTGCGCGCCCGCCGTGCACGGCGAGGGGCCAGAGGGCTGGCGCGCGCACATCGAGGCGTTGTGGATGGATCCACGGCGCCGCGCCCAGCTCTCGGCCGCGGGCTTGCGCAGCGTGGACGGCCGTGGCGCCGAGCGCGTCAGTGCCGCCATGTGCCGCCCGCCGCTCCAGATGCGACCCGCCACCGCCGCCGACAGCGACTTCGTGCTGGCCGGGCGCAACGCCGACGCGGTGCGGCGCGTGTCGCACCAGCCCGAGCCCGTGAGCCCCGAGGCGCACGCCGCCTGGTTCGCCCGGGTGCTGGCGGACCCGCAGCGTGCGTTGCTGATCGGCTGTCTCGACGGCGAGCCGGTCGGCGTGCTGCGCTGGGACATCGACCCCCAGGCCAGTGCGGCCCAGGTGTCGCTGTACCTGGCCCCCGGCCGCGCCGGCCAGGGCCTGGGCAGCGAGTTGCTGGCCGCGGGCGAGCAGTGGCTGCAGCAGTCGCATCCGCAGGTCGGCACGGTCACCGCCGAGGTGCTGGCCGGCAATGCCCCCTCCACCCGGCTGTTCGCACAGGCCGGTTATGCCCCCCACTACCACGCCCTGCGCAAGACCCTGACGACCCGCCCATGACCCGCCGCAGCGAACTCACCATCCCCTTTGGCTCGCGCTCCGTGGGGCCCGGGCACCGCCCGCTGGTCATCGCCGAGATGTCGGGCAACCACAACCAGTCGCTCGACCGGGCCCTGGCCATCGGGGACGCCGCCGCCGCCGCGGGGGCCCATGCGCTGAAGATCCAGACGTACACGGCCGACACCATGACGCTGGACGTGCCGCGCGACGAGTTCCGCATCACCGACCCGCGCAGCCTGTGGGCCGGCCAGTCGCTGCACGCCCTGTACGACCAGGCGCACACGCCCAGGGAATGGCACGCGCCGATCTTCGAGCGCGCCGCCTCGCACGGCATGCTGGCCTTCTCCACGCCCATCGACGAGACGGCGGTGGATTTTCTCGAATCGCTCGGCGTGCCGGGCTACAAGATCGCCTCGTTCGAGAACACCGACCTGCCGCTCATCCGCCGCGTGGCGGCCACCGGCAAGCCGATGATCATCTCCACCGGCATGGCGTCGGTGGGCGAGCTGGCCGAGACGGTGGAGGCGGTGCGCAGCGCGGGCTGCGAGCAGTTCGTGCTGCTCAAGTGCACCAGCACCTACCCGGCCACGCCGCAGGCCAGCAACATCGCCACCATCCCGCACATGCGCGAGCTGTTCGACTGCCAGGTCGGCCTGTCGGACCACACCATGGGCGTCGGCGTGGCGGTGGCTGCGGTGGCCCTGGGGGCGACGGTGGTGGAGAAGCACTTCACGCTCGCGCGCGCCGACGGCGGGGTGGACGCCAGCTTCTCGCTGGAGCCGCACGAACTGGCCGCGCTGGTGACCGAGACCGAGCGCGCCTGGCAGGGCATGGGCCAGGTGCGCTACGGCGTGCAGTCGGCGCAGGAGCGGCAGTCGCTCGCCTTCCGGCGCTCGCTGTACGTCGTGCGCGACCTCGCCGCGGGCGAGACGCTCTCCGCCGATGCCGTGCGGGCCATCCGCCCCGGCTTCGGCCTGCCGCCCAAGCACCTGGAGGCGGTCATCGGCCGCCGGGTGCGCCAGGCGGTGTCGCGCGGCACGCCGCTGGCCTGGGACCTGCTGGACTGAGGCGACGCAGCCGCCCCGGCCCTCACCGGGATGGGCGCACCAGCACCTGGTCCACGCAGGCGGCCAGGTCGTCGAACACGGCGTCCGCCGCGGCGGCGGCCCCGGCCTCGAGTGCCTGCCCGCAGCGCACGAGGTAGGCGCCCGCCACGCCGGCCGCGCGTGCGGCCTGCACATCGGCGAGCTTGTCGCCCACCATGAACGAGTCGGCCAGCGACAGGCCGTGCTCGGCGGCGGCGCGCTGCAGCATGCCGGGGCGGGGCTTGCGGCAGTCGCATGCCACGGCCAGCGCGGCCACCTGGCCGCCCGGGTGGTGGGGGCAGTGGTACACCGCCAGCGGGGGCGCCCCGGCGTCGGCCATCGCCTGCCGCATGCGCGCCGTGAGGGCCTGGTAATCGGCCTCGGTGTAGTAGCCGCGCGCGATGCCCGACTGGTTGGTCACCACCACCAGGGCCCACCCGGCGGCGTGCAGGCGCTGCAGCGCGGGCAGCACGCCAGGCAGGAACTCGAAGTCCTCCCAGCGCTGCAGGTAGCCGGTGTCGCGGTTGATGACGCCGTCGCGGTCGAGGAAGGCGGCGCGCCGCGGCGCGGCCGCCGGCGCTTCGCCCGGGGCGGGGGCGGGCGCGCTCAGGCCGCCCATTCGTCGTAGCTGACGCTGGCCGTGCCGAACTTGGCCACCACCAGGCTGGCCGCGTGGTTGGCCCAGGGCACCGCCTGGCCCAGGGGCACACCCGCGGCCACCAGGGTGGCGAGCGCGGCGATCACCGTGTCGCCCGCGCCGGTGACGTCGAACACCTCGCGGGCCTCGGCCGCCTCGTGGTGGCTGCCGTGGGCGTCGAACAGCGTCATGCCTTCTTCCGAGCGCGTCAGCAGCAGGGCGTCGAGCCCGAGCTCGCGCCGCATGCCATCGGCCAGGGCGGCCAGCTCGGCCTCGCCGCGCCAGGGGCCGGTGATCAGGGCGAGCTCGCCCCGGTTGGGCGTGAGCACGGTGGCGCCCGCGTAGCGCGTGTAGTCCGTGCCCTTGGGGTCGATGAGCACCGGCTTGCCCGCGGCCCGGGCCAGCTCGATCATCCGCGGGATGTGGGCCAGGCCGCCCTTGCCGTAGTCGGAGAAGACCACCGCATCGTGGGCCGGCAGCGCCTCGGCGAAGTCGCTCACCATCTGCGCCAGCACCTCGTGCTGCGGCGTGTTCTCGAAGTCCACCCGCAGCAGCTGCTGGGAGCGGCCGATGACGCGCAGCTTGACGATGGTCTTGAGCTGGGGGTCGCGCCCGAGCGCCGTCGCCACGTGGCGCTCGGCGAGCAGTTGCTCCAGCCGGCGGGCCGCGTCGTCCTCGCCCACCACGGTGAGCAAGGTGGCCCGGGCGCCGAGCGATTGCACGTTGACGGCCACGTTCGCCGCACCACCCAGGCGGTCTTCCTCGCGGGTGACGCGCACCACCGGCACGGGCGCCTCGGGCGAGATGCGGTCGACAGCGCCGAACCAGTAGCGGTCGAGCATCACGTCGCCGACCACGAGCACGCGTGCCGCGGCCAGGCGCTCGCGTGCGGGCAGCGGCAGGCGGGTGGCGGGGGCAGGGCGGGCGGCGGCCGTCATGCGAGGCCCAGCCGCTGCTCCACCAGCCCGCACAGCGTGTGGATGATGAGGATGTGCGCTTCCTGGATGCGCGCGGTGGTGGGGCTGGGCACCACGATGGCCACGTCCGACAGCGGCGCGATGGCGCCGCCGTCGCGGCCGAGCAGGCCCACGACCCGCACGTCCATCTCGCGCGCGGCCTGCACGGCCCGCAGCACGTTGGGCGACTGGCCCGAGGTGGAGATGGCCAGCAGCACGTCGCCGGGCCGCCCCAGCGCGCGCAGCGGGCGGGCGAACACCTCGTCGAAGCTGTAGTCGTTGCCGATGCAGGTGAGCGCCGAGCTGTCGGTGGACAGGGCGATGGCGGCCAGGGGCGGGCGGTCCTTGAGGAACCGGCCCGTCAACTCGGAGGCCACGTGCTGGGCATCGGCGGCGGAGCCCCCGTTGCCGCAAGACAGCAGCTTGCCGCCGGCGGCGAGGGACTCGGCCACCACGCGGCCGGCCTCCTGCACGGCGGCATCCAGCGAGCCGAGCTGCTGGAACAGGCGCAGGTGGTCGGCGAGGTTGTCGGCGAAGAGGGTGGGGGTCATAGCTCCTCCACGCGCCGCGGCGGGAAGCTGTCCCAGCTGAGGCAGCCGGGGCATTGCCAGAAGTAGCGCTGCGCCTCGAAGCCACAGGCGGCGCAGCGGTAGCGTTGCTGCGGGCGCGCGGCGCGCTCGACGGCCTGCCCGATGGCATCCGCCGTGCCCGCGGGCCATTCACCCACCGGCCGCGCCAGCAGCGCCTGGGCGGCGCTCAGCGTGGGCTGCTGGCGCAGATGGGGCAGCAGCCGGGGCTCGGCAGCCAGGTCGTGGCCGTCGAGCCGGGCGAGCGCACGCAGCAGGTCCAGCCCGGGCGCCTGCTCGTAGGCCGCCTGCAGCCGGGCGTGGGCCTCGCTGCGCTGGCCGCAGGCCAGGGCGGCGGCGGCATAGTCGCCGGCCACCAGCGCGAAGGCGGCGGGGTGGTGCAGGCGCAGCTCGTCCCAGGCCGCCATGGCGTCGGCAGGCCGGCCGCCGCTGGCCAGGCGCTGGCCGGTCAGCAGCAGCGGGCGTGGCGCGTGCGGTGCGGCACGGCGCGCCTTGGCCAGCGCCTCGTCCGCCAGCGCGGCCTGGCCCTTGGCATCGGCCTCCTGGGCCAGCTCGCACCAGTGGTGGGCGATGCGCGTACCGAAGGAGCCGGTGCCGCTGCGCTCCAGCGCCGAGGCCGTCTCCGCCGCGGCGGACCAGTCACGGGCGCGCTCGTACAGGTTGAGCAGGGCCAGCCGGGCCTCGGTGTCGAAGGCGGTGCCCTGCAGCGCGCGGTAGGCCTGCTCGGC
This sequence comes from Burkholderiales bacterium, assembly GCA_016213265.1. Taxonomy (GTDB): domain Bacteria; phylum Pseudomonadota; class Gammaproteobacteria; order Burkholderiales; family Burkholderiaceae_C; genus Ideonella. The sequence goes on from JACRBA010000197.1 coordinate 34,184, forward strand.
GCGGTCGAACAAGCCGGCCTTCATGAAATCCTGCGCGAGCGCATGCTGGGCACGGTCACGCTCGCTGGCTGCCAGGTCGGCACGGCCCAGCAGGTGCTGGTGCACCCGCACGGCGCGTTCGAATTCGCCGCGGCGCCGGAACAGGTTGCCCAGCGCGAAATGCAGCTCGGTGGTGTCCGGGTCGTGCTGCACGGCCTCGATGAAGGCATCGATGGCCTTGTCCTGCTGCTCGTTGAGCAGCAGGTTCAGGCCCTTGAAGTAGGCCTTCGGCGACTCGCGGTTCTCGCGCTTGAGCTGCCTCAGGTCCAGCCGCGAGGCCAGCCAGCCCATCGCGAAGGCGGCCGGCAGGGCCAGCAGCCACCAGGTGGGCAGCTCAAACTCCATCGGGGATCACCGGCGGCGGTTCAGGGGTGTCGGTGGACGGGGATGCGGGCTTGGCCGGCGGCGTCTCGGGGGCCAGCTGGCGGGCGAGGCGGCGCTGCTTCCACCAGCTGGGGGCCATGGCGAGCACGCCGAAGGCCGTGCCCGCCGCGAAGGCGGCCAGCACCATGAACACCATGGGCGCGTTCCAGGCGTAGCCGAAGGCCCAGTTCAGCGTCGCCGGGTGCTGGTTGTGCAGCGAGAAGGCGAACAGCGAAAAGAAGATGAAGGCCCGCAGGAGCCAGACGAAGAAGCGCATCGCCTGCGATTCTACGGACGGGGCACGGCCCCGGCCCTGCAGGGCCGGTCGCCGGGACGGGCCGGACAAGAAAAAAGGGGCCCCGCGAGGGGCCCCTTTCGGGCAAGCCGGCGCGGTGCGCCGCCTCAGGGAGTGCCAGGCTCCGCCGTGGGAGGATCCACCGGCAGGCTGGCATCCACGCCTTCGCGCAGCGCCTTGCCCGGCTTGAAGTGCGGCACCAGCTTCTCGGGAATCGTCACCTGCTCGCCGCTGCGGGGGTTGCGCCCCACGCGCGGCGGCCGGCGGTTGATGGAGAAGCTGCCGAAGCCCCGGATCTCGATGCGGTGCCCGCGCGCCAGCGCGTCGGACATCGCGTCGAGGATCGTCTTGACGGCGAACTCGGTGTCGCGTTGCGTCAGCTGAGCAAAGCGCTCAGCCAGCTTGGCAACGAGATCCGATCGAGTCATGGCCGCCCTTCAGCTCAACCGTTGTTCTGGTTGTCCAGCTTGGCGCGCAGCAGGGCGCCCAGGCTGGTGGTGCCAGCGGTTTCGCGCTCGTTGGCCTGCGACAGGCGCTGCATGGCTTCCTGCTGGTCGGCCTGGTCCTTGGCCTTGATCGACAGCTGGATATTGCGCGTCTTGCGGTCCACGTTGACGATCATCACCGAGACCTCGTCGCCTTCCTTCAGCACGTTGCGCGCGTC
>JACRBA010000001.1 GCA_016213265.1 Burkholderiales bacterium
ATACAACTTCTTCGGCCCGACCAAGATCGCCGCCAGCCTGCGCGAGATCGCCAGCCACTTCGACGACACCATCCAGGCCAATGCCGAGGCGGTGATCGCCAAGTACCAGCCGCTGGTCGATGCGGTGATTGCCAAGTACCGGCCGCGCCTGCAGGACAAGACGGTGATGCTGTACGTCGGCGGCCTGCGCCCGCGCCATGTGATCGGCGCCTACGAGGACCTGGGCATGAAGGTGGTCGGCACCGGCTACGAGTTCGGCCACAACGACGACTACCAGCGCACCACGCACTACATCGGCGACGCCACGCTGATCTACGACGACGTGACGGGCTACGAGTTCGAGAAGTTCGTCGAGAAGATCCAGCCGGACCTGATCGGCTCGGGCATCAAGGAGAAGTACGTGTTCCAGAAGATGGGCGTGCCGTTCCGCCAGATGCACTCCTGGGACTACTCCGGCCCGTACCACGGCTACGACGCCTTCGCGATCTTCGCGCGCGACATGGACATGGCCATCAGCTCGCCGGTCTGGAAGCTCACCAAGGCCCCGTGGAAGCACGCAGCGTAAGTCTCACACCCCTGCCAGGAGAATCACCATGCCCCAAAGCGCAGAGAAGATCATCGACCACGAACTGCTGTTCCGCGAGCCGGAGTACCAGAAGATCCTCGCCGACAAGAAGGCGAACTTCGAGTTCAACCATGCCGACGTGAAGATCGCGGAGATCCGCGACTGGACGAAGAGCAAGGAGTACAAGGAGAAGAACTTCGCCCGCGAGGCGTTGACCGTCAACCCCGCCAAGGCCTGCCAGCCGCTGGGCGCGGTGTTCGTGGCCAACGGCTTCGCCAGGACGCTGTCGTTCGTGCACGGCTCGCAGGGCTGCGTGGCCTACTACCGCAGCCACTTCTCGCGCCACTTCAAGGAGCCGACCTCCTGCGTCAGCTCGTCGATGACCGAGGACGCCGCGGTGTTCGGCGGCCTGAACAACATGGTCGACGGCCTGGCCAACGCCTACAGCCTGTACAAGCCGGAGATGATCGCCGTCAGCACCACCTGCATGGCGGAGGTGATCGGCGACGACCTGAACGCCTTCATCAAGACGGCCAAGGAGAAGGGCAGCGTGCCGGCGGACTTCGACGTGCCGTTCGCGCACACGCCGGCCTTCGTCGGCAGCCACGTGACCGGCTACGACAACGCGCTGCTCGGCGTGCTGCAGCACTTCTGGGACGGCAAGAGCAAGACCACCGAGCCGCTGGTGCGTGTGCCCAACGAGAGCATCAACTTCATCGGCGGCTTCGACGGCTTCGTCGTCGGCAACATGAAGGAGATCAAGCGGATCTTCTCGCTGTTCGGCGCCACGGTGAACGTGATCTGCGATCCCTCCGAGGTGTGGAACACGCCCACGGACGGCGAGTTCCGCATGTACGAGGGCGGCACCACCAAGGCAGAGATCGAGGCGGCGCTGCATGCCAAGGCGACGATCGTCTTCCAGGAGTTCTGCTGCGAGAAGACGAGCAAGTACCTGGCCGACAAGGGCCAGGAGGTGGTGGTGCTCAATGCGCCGGTGGGCGTGGCGGGCACCGACCGCTTCATCATGGCGATCTCGCGCCTGACCGGCAAGCCGGTGCCGGCCGAACTGGAGAAGGAGCGCGGCCAGCTGGTCGACGCCATGGCCGACAGCCAGGCCCACCTGCACGGCAAGCGCTACGCGCTGTACGGCGATCCGGACCAGACGCTCGGCTACACCGAGTTCCTGCTCGAGCTGGGGGCGGAGCCGGCGCATGTGCTGGCCACCAACGGCAACGAGGACTGGGCCGCCAAGGTGCAGAAGGTGTTCGACGCCTCGCCGTACGGCACGGCCTGCAAGGTCTACCCGAAGCGCGATCTGTGGCACCTGCGCTCGTTGCTGCACACCGAGCCGGTGGACTTCCTGATCGGCAACACCTACGGCAAGTACCTCGAGCGCGACACCGGCGTGCCGCTGATCCGCCTGGTGTTCCCCATCTTCGACCGGCACCACTACCACCGCTTCCCCACCTGGGGCTACAACGGCGCGCTGTGGCTGCTGACGATGCTGCTCGACGAGTTCTTCGAGACGCTGGACGCCAACACCAACGTGGCCGGCAAGACCGACTACTCGTACGACGTCATCCGGTAGGCAGGCGCGTCCCCCCGGTCACCGTCACCCCCCGCGCCACAGCGGTGGGACGGCATCGTCAATGGCTGCGGCATCCACGCCGGAGGTGTCCCATGTCTGCATCGCTGAACGCCCGGATCGCCCAGGTCTTCGACGAGCCCGGCTGCGAGCTCAACCAGAACAAGTCGGACAAGGAGCGGAAGAAGGGCTGCACCAGGCAGCTCACGCCGGGGGCTGCCGCGGGTGGCTGCGCCTTCGACGGCGCGAAGATCGCGCTGCAGCCCATCGTCGACGTGGCGCACCTGGTGCACGGCCCGATCGCCTGCGAGGGCAACAGCTGGGACAACCGCCACAGCGCCTCGAGCGGTGCGACCACCTACCGCACCGGTTTCACGACCGACATCAACGAGTTCGATGTGGTCTACGGCGGCGAGAAGCGGCTGTTCAAGGCGATCCGCGAGATCGTCGAGAAGGCCCACCCGCCCGCGGTGTTCGTCTACCAGACCTGCGTGACGGCGATGATCGGCGACGACGTCGAGGCGGTCTGCCGGCGTGCGTCGGAGCGGTTCGGCACGCCGGTCATCCCGGTCAATTCGCCGGGTTTCGCCGGGCCGAAGAACCTGGGCAACAAGCTGGGTGCCGAGGCGCTGCTCGACCACGTGATCGGCACCATCGAGCCCGAGCGCAGCACGCCGTACGACATCAACATCATCGGCGAGTACAATCTCTCGGGCGAGCTGTGGCAGGTCAAGCCGCTGCTCGATGCGCTGGGCGTGCGTGTGCTGTCGTGCATCTCGGGCGACGGGCGCTACCGCGAGATCGCCTCGGCGCACCGGGCGCGCGCCAACATGATGGTGTGCAGCAAGTCGATGATCAACGTCGCCACGCGCATGCAGCAGCGCTGGGGCATCCCGTACTTCGAGGGGTCCTTCTACGGCATCAGCGACATGAGCAGCACGCTGCGCGAGATCGCGCGGCTGCTGGTCGAGCGGGGGGCGCCGGCCGGGCTGCGTGAGCGCGCCGAGGCGCTGATCGCGGCCGAGGAGGCGCGTGCCTGGGAGCGCATCCGCGCCTACCGCGAGCGGCTGGCGGGCAGGCGGGTGCTCCTGATCACCGGTGGGGTGAAGAGCTGGTCGGTCGTCTCGGCGCTGCAGGAGGCGGGGCTGGTGGTGGTGGGCACCAGCACCAAGAAGAGCACGAAGGAAGACAAGGAGAGGATCAAGGAGATCATGGGCGACGATGCCCACATGATCGACGACATGACGCCGCGCGAGATGTACGCCATGCTGCGCGACGCCAAGGCCGACATCATGCTCAGCGGCGGGCGCAGCCAGTTCGTCGCGCTGAAGGCGCGCATGCCCTGGATGGACATCAACCAGGAGCGCCACCACGCCTTTGCCGGCTACGAAGGCATGGTCACGATGGTGGCGGAGATCGACAAGGCGCTGTTCAACCCGGTGTGGGGCGAGGTGCGCAAGCCCGCGCCCTGGGAGCCGGCGGATCCGCTGCTCGCGGAGGTGACCTGACATGGCCCTCGTCACCGAATCGAAGAAGGCCTGTGCGGTCAACCCGCTGAAGATGAGCCAGCCGCTGGGCGCGAGCTACGCGTTCATGGGGCTGGAATCGTGCATGCCGATGATGCACGGCTCGCAGGGCTGCACCTCCTTCGGCGTGGTGCTGCTGGTGCGCCACTTCAAGGAGGCGATCCCCCTGCAGACCACGGCCATGAACGAGGTCACTACCATCCTCGGCGGCTACGACAACCTCGAGAAGGCGCTGCTCAACATCCGCAGCCGCGCCAGGCCGGCGATCATCGCGATCTGCTCGACCGGCCTGACCGAGACCAAGGGCGACGACGTCGACGGCTACATCCGCCTGGCCAGGCAGAAGCACCCCGAGCTGGCCGACACCGAGATCGTCTACGTCAGCACGCCCGACTACGTGGGTGCCTTCCAGGACGGCTGGGCGCGCGCGGTGCACATGCTGGTCTCGACGCTGCCCCAGCCAACCGTCGAGAAGCGCCCGCGCCAGGTCAACGTGCTGCCGGGCTGCCACCTGACGCCCGGCGACCTGGAAGAGTTGCGCGACGTCATCGAGCTGTTCGGCCTGCAGCCCGTGTTCGTGCCTGACGTGTCGGGGTCGCTGGACGGGCACATCCCGGAGCAATGGCTGGGCACCACCCTCGGCGGCACGCCGCTGGCCGACCTGCGCACGCTGGGCGCGGCGGTGCACACGCTGGCCCTGGGCGAGCAGATGCGGCCGGCCGCGATGGCGCTCGAACAGCGCTGCGGTGTACCCCACACGCTGTTCGACCGGCTCACCGGGCTGACGGCGACCGACGCCTTCATCGCCACGCTGGCCCGGCTCTCCGGCCAGCCGGTGCCGGCCAAGCTGCGCCGGCAGCGCAGCCAGCTGGTCGATGCGATGCTCGACGGCCACTTCCACCTCGGCAACGTCAAGCTGGCAATCGCCGCCGAGCCGGACCTGTTGTGGTCCACCGGCATGTTCCTCGCCGAGATGGGCGTCGAGCTGTCGGTGTGCGTGACCACCACGCACTCGCCGCTGCTCGCGCAGCTGCCGGCCAGCGAGGTGCTGATCGGCGACCTGGAGGACTTCGAGCGCAGCGCCGCCGCGGCGGGCTGCGACCTCCTCATGACGCACTCGCACGGCCGGCAGGCCGCAGAGCGCCTGGGCAAGCCCTTGTTCCGCCTCGGCATCCCGATGTTCGACCGGGTCGGCAACGCGCACATCTGCCATGTCGGCTACCGCGGTACGCGCCAGCTCGTGTACGCGGTGGGCAACCTGATGATGGACCAGATCGCCCACCACGGGCCGGACGACTGGCCATTGCCACCCGCGTCGCGCGCGGCCGCCGCCGTGCACGTTCCGGCGCACACCGAACGCCTGCCCAAGCCGGGCGACCAGCTCGCGCCGGCCGGCGCGTGACCCTCCCGTTTGACGGAGAAGCCATGAGAATCGCCTTCGCCACCCAGGACCAGCAGCGCGTTGACGCGCACTTCGGCTGGGCCAAGCACCTGGCCGTGTACGAGATCACGCCAGAGGGCTACGGCTTCGTGCAGGACCACGGATTCGGCGACGACCTCGCCGAGGACGGCAACGAGGACAAGCTCGCGCCCAAGCTCGAGGCCATCAAGGACTGCGCGATCGTCTATGTCGCCGCGATCGGCGGCTCCGCGGCGGCGCGCGTGGTGGCCAGCAGCATCCACCCGGTCAAGGTCAGCGCGCCCGAGCCCATCCTCGACATCCTCGACAGGCTGCAGGGGGTGCTGAGGGGCACGCCGCCGCCCTGGCTGCGCAAGGCGCTGATGAAGGACCAGCCGCGCACGGTGGACTTCGACAGCGACGACGAGGTGAAGCCGTGAGCGCCGCCGTGGGTGAAGCGCCCGGCGACCCGGCCGTGCTTCAAGACCCTTTCGTGCGCGAACTGGTCAAGCAGCTGCGCGCCCAGGACACCCACGGCTCGTGGGAGGGCAAGAGTGACGAGAAGCTGCTCGAGCCCTTCATCCTCAGCGCGGAACAACGCCGCGCCATGCCGATCATGGGTGACCCCGACCCGGACACGCTGTGGCGCCTGGACCTGTTCCACAACGCCATCGGCCTGGCCATCGAGCGCGCCACCGGCTGCATGGTCGCGCCCATGACGAAGATGAGCCACGAGGGTTTCGGCCGAACGGTGCTGACCACCGGCCGGCTGATCGTCGTCAACCGCTACCTGCGCGACGTGCACCGCTTCGGCTTCCCGAGCCTGGCCAAGCTGGCCGAGGCGGGCAACCAGCTGGTTGCCGAGGGCGTGAAGATGATCGAGACGTACAAGGAGGTCGCCACCTATGGATGACCCCGACACCCTGAAGGCCGAGATCAGAAAGCTCAACGCCCGCGCCACGCAGGCCAAGATGGATCTGCACGATCTCAGCGAGGAGCTGCCCACGAACTGGGAGCGCATCCCTGAAGTGGCGAAGACCGCGCACGAGGCGCATGCGGCGCTGATGGCAGCGCGCAGGAAGCTGGTGGAGGTGTCGTCATGAGCGCTTTCACCGTCACGCTGCCCTCGGGCTCGACCTGGACGCCGACCTTCGTGCAGTCGATCGACGAGCAGAGGTGCATCGGCTGCGGGCGCTGCTTTCGCGTCTGCCCGCGCGGCGTGCTCGAGCTGGTCGGCCTGAACGACGAGGGCGAGCGGATCGCCGTGGACCCGGACGGCGACGAGGAGGAAGAGTACGAGAAGAAGGTCATGACGATCGCGCACGGCGAGCTGTGCATCGGCTGCACCGCCTGCGCGAAGATCTGCCCCAAGAAGTGCTACACGCATTCCGCAGCCAGCGCCTGAGACGGGATCCGGCGTGAACGACGTCGCGATGCGGCGTGCCGATGAGGTGAACGACCTCGTCGCGCTGCTGATCGAGCATGCCGAGCCGTCCGCCGGCACGCGCGAGCAGATCACGGCCGTGGCCGAGCGCGTGGCCCTGGGCTGCCTGGGCGACAACCACCTCTGGCAGGACATGCACTTCGCCTCCCGCGCCGAACTCTCGGCCATGATGGGCCACTGGTTCCCGTCGCTCGTGGCGAAGAACCACGCCGACATGAAGTGGAAGAAGTTCCTCTACAAGCAGTTGTGCGAGCGTGAGGAACTGTTCATCTGCAAGGCACCGAGCTGCGCGGTCTGCGTCGACCGGCCGCTGTGCTTCGGGCCGGAGGAGGCCTGAGGCGGAGGGCCCCTCCGGGCCGCCGGGCGCCTCTGCACGAGACGGAAAGACGCTGGCGCCACATGACGGTCGCCTGGTCCGGCACGTTTCCTGCGAGCACCATCGTTGTGTAGTACGCTTCACAACGATTGTCGGAAATCTGACAGGACGCCGCCGCCATGCCCCCACGCCCGATCCCTGCCGCGCTGACGGCGCTGCTCCTCGCACTGGCTTCAGGCGCCCGCGCGGGCGAGGTCCAGGTGGCAGTCGCCGCCAACTTCGCCGGCCCGATGGCGCGGATCGGCGAGGGCTTCACCGCCGCCACCGGCCACACGCTGAAGGTGTCCACCGGTTCGACCGGCAAGTTCTACACGCAGATCGTCGGCGGCGCACCGTTCGAGGTGCTGGTGGCGGCCGACGACGAGACACCCCGTCGGCTGATCGCGACAGGCCATGCGGTGGCCGGCAGCAGCTTCACGTACGCGCTGGGCACGCTGGTGCTGTGGAGCGCGCAGCACGGCTTCGTCGACGACCAGGGTGCCGTGCTGGGGTCCGACAAGGTCAGGCATGTCGCGATCGCCAACCCCAAGGTCGCGCCTTACGGCGCCGCGGCGCTGGAGGTGATCAAGGCGCGCGGCCTGACCGATGCCGTCACGCCCAAGCTGGTCACCGGCGAGAACATCGCGCAGGCCTTCCAGTTCGCCGCCACCGGCAACGCCGAGGTCGGCTTCGTCGCGCTGTCGCAGGTGGCGGTGCCCGGCAAGCCGGCCACCGGCTCGTACTGGGTGGTGCCGGCCAGCCTCTACGGCGAGATCCGTCAGGACGCGGTGCTGCTCAGGACCGGCGCCGACAACCCGGCCGCCAGGGCCTTGCTCGATCACCTGAAGAGCGAGCCGGTGAGAAAGCTGATCCGCGAGTTCGGCTACGGGCGCTGAGAGAACCGCCGGATGCTGAGCCCCGCCGAATGGAGCGCCGTCCGCCTCACCGCCGAGCTGGCGGGGCTGAGCACGGTGCTGCTGCTGATCGTCGGCACGCCGATGGCCTGGTGGCTGGCGCGCACGCGCTCGCGCCTGAAGCCGTTCTGGGCCGCGCTGGTGGCCATGCCGCTGGTGCTGCCGCCCACGGTGATCGGCTTCTACCTGCTGCTGCTGCTGGGGCCGCAGGGGCCGGTGGGGCAGGTCACGCAGTGGCTCGGCCTCGGCCTGCTGCCCTTCACCTTCGCGGGGCTGTTGGCAGCCTCGGTGATCTGCTCGCTGCCCTTCGTCGTACAGCCGCTGCAGCAGGCCTTCGAGGCGGTTCCCGAGCGCCTGCTCGAAGCAGCGGCCACGCTGCGCGCCAGCCCCTGGGACCGCTTCTTCAGCGTCGCGGTGCCGCTGGCACGGCCGGGTTTCGTGACGGCCAGCGTGCTCGGCTTCGCGCACACCGTCGGCGAGTTCGGCGTGGTGCTGATGATCGGAGGCAACATTCCCGACAAGACGCGCGTGCTCTCGGTGGCGCTGTACGACCACGTCGAGGCCACCGAGTTCGACCAGGCCCATCGGCTGGCCGCCGGCATGGTGGTGTTCGCGCTGGTCGTGCTGGTCACGCTGTACGCCGTCAACCGCCCCGCGCGCGAGGAGCGGCCCGGATGATCGAGGCCCGCCTCGCGCTGCCGCGCCGCGGCTTCACGCTCGACCTGGCACTCGCGCTGCCTGGGACCGGTGTCACTGCACTGTTCGGCCCCTCGGGTTGCGGCAAGACCACGGTGCTGCGCGCGCTGGCGGGGCTGGAGCGCGCCGCGGGGCGCGTCGCGCTCGGCGCCGAGGTCTGGCAGGACGACGCCACCGGGCGTTTCGTGCCCACGCACCAGCGCGCCATTGGCTACGTGATCCAGGAGGCGGCGCTGTTTCCGCACCTGGACGTGCGCCGCAACCTCGCCTACGGCCTGGGTCGTATACCGCAGGCCGAGCGCCGCATTCCGCTCGACCAGGTGGTGGACCTGCTGGCCATCGGCCACCTGCTCGAACGCCGGCCGGACACGCTGTCCGGCGGCGAGCGCCAGCGCGTGGCCATCGCGCGGGCGCTGGCCACCAGTCCGAAGCTGCTGTTGATGGACGAGCCGCTGGCCGCGCTGGATGCGAAGCGCAAGGCCGAGGTGCTGCCCTACCTCGACCGGCTGCATGCCGAGCTCGGCCTGCCCATCGTCTATGTGAGCCACGCGATCGACGAGGTGGCGCGCCTGGCCGACCACCTCGTGATCATGGAGGCCGGCCGTGTGCTTGCCGACGGCCCGCTGCCCGACATGCTGGCGCGCCTGGACCTGCCGGTGGCCTTCGGCGACGACGCGGGCGTGGTGCTCGACGCGGTCGTCGGCGAGCGCGATGCGCAGTGGCAGCTCGCCCGGCTCGACGTGGATGGCGAAGCCTGCCGGCTGTGGTCGCGCGACGCCGGCCTGGCCGTGGGCCGCCGCGTGCGCCTGCGCGTGCTGGCGCGAGACGTCAGCCTCGCGCGCACGCCGCAGACCGGCACCAGCATCGGCAACCAGCTGCGCGGCACCATCGAGGCGATCGCCGACGACGACCATCCCGCGCTCGCGCTGGTGCGCGTGCGTGTCGGCAGCGCGACGGTGGTGGCGCGGCTGACGCGCCGATCGGCGCATGCACTCGAACTGGCGGTCGGCATGCCGGTGTGGGCGCAGGTGAAGACGGTCGCCCTGATGGAATGAAGCCATGAGCGGCAATCTGCTCAGCGCCGATCTCAAGCTCGCCGGCCGGCTCGACGCACGCTTCTTCGTGCTGCTCGAGGCGCTGGACGCCACTGGCTCGATCAACAAGGCGGCGCGTACCGCGGGCCTCAGCTACAAGGGCGCCTGGCTGCTGCTCGAGAACGCCTGCAACCTCGCCAACGAGCCGCTGCTCGAGACCGCCACCGGCGGTGCGGGCGGTGGCGGCACCCAGCTCACCGTCGCCGCGCGCGGCCTGCTCGGCGCCTGGCGCACGCTGCAGGACGAGCACCGCGAATTCCTGCGCGCCCAGGAGGCGCGTCTTGCCCAGCTGCCGGCCCTTGGCGGGCTGCTCCGGAGAATGGCCATGAAGACCACCGCACGAAACCAGTTTGCCGGCGTCGTCACGGCGATCGAACTCGGGCCGGTGTCGGCCACCGTGACCATCGCGCTGAAGAGCGGCGATGAGATCATCGCGACGATGACCTCGGCCGCCGCGCAGCGCCTGAAGCTGAAGAAGGGCAAGGAGGCGCTGGCGCTCATCAAGGCCTCGGCCGTGGTGCTGGTGACCGACTTCGCCGGCTGGCAACTGTCGGCGCGCAACCAGCTCGCCGGCACGGTGTCGCGCATCGAGCGTGGTGCGGTGTCGTCGCTGGTGATCCTGACGCTGCCCGGCGGCGCGACGCTCTCGGCCAGCGTCACCAACGAGGGCGTGGAGGCGCTGGACCTGAAGGTCGGCACGCCGGCCACGGCGGTGTTCAAGGCGTACTCGGTGATGGTGGCGGCGCAGCCCTGAGCGCCGCCGCGCGTCGCGCGTCGCACACCCGACAAAGGCGACAAGCGTCGCCTTCCGGCGCGGGTCCGAGCCGCCGCGCCCGGCCGCGAAAACGCCGCAAGTGACTGATCTGCCGGGCTTTTTTGCCCGGGCCATGGACTGGCACGCTCCATGCGAAGGAGCCCGCCAGACGCACCCGCCGGAGCGAGCACCATGGCCCTGTCGACCACCAAGCCGATCTACCTGGACTACGCCGCCACCACGCCGGTCGACCCGCGTGTCGTGCAGCAGATGGTGCCGTTCCTGTACGAGCAGTTCGGCAACCCGGCCTCGCGCAGCCATGCCTACGGCTGGGCGGCGGAAGAGGCGGTGGAGATCGCCCGTGAGCACGTCGCCGCGCTGATCGGTGCCGACCCGCGCGAGATCGTCTGGACCAGCGGCGCCACCGAGTCGAACAACCTGGCCATCAAGGGTGCGGCGATGTTCCACCGCGCCAAGGGCAAGCACCTCGTCACGCTGAAGACCGAGCACAAGGCCGTGCTCGACACGATGCGCGAGCTCGAGCGCGAGGGTTTCGAGGTGACCTATCTCGACGTGATGGGCAACGGCCTGGTCGATCTCGACGTGCTCACCGCGGCCCTGCGGCCCGACACCATCCTCGTGTCGGTGATGTACGTGAACAACGAGATCGGCGTGATCCAGGACATCCCGGCGATCGGCGCGCTGTGCCGCGCGCGCGGCATCCTGCTGCACGTCGACGCGGCGCAGGCCAGCGGCAAGCTGCCGATCGACCTGGCCACCCTGCCGGTCGACCTGATGAGCCTGTCCGCGCACAAGACCTATGGCCCCAAGGGCATCGGCGCGCTGGTCGTGCGGCGCAAGCCACGGGTGCGCATCGAGGCGCAGATCCACGGCGGCGGCCACGAGCGCGGCATGCGCTCCGGCACGTTGCCGACGCACCAGATCGTCGGCATGGGCGAGGCCTACCGGCTGGCGCGCGAGGGCATGGCCAGCGAGAACGAGCGCATCCGCGCCTTGCGCGACCGGCTGCTGGCCGGGCTGCAATCCATTGCCGAGGTGCGCATCAACGGCGACCTGGAGCGCCGCGTGCCGCACAACCTGAACATCAGCTTCCAGTTC
>JACRBA010000193.1 GCA_016213265.1 Burkholderiales bacterium
AGAAGAAGACGATCACCCGCAACGAGGTCGAGGAGATCGTGGCCAAGATCGCCCGGATCCCGCCGGCCAGCGTGTCCAGCGACGACCGTGGCAAGCTCAAGACCATCGAGCGCGATCTGAAGAGCGTGGTGTTCGGCCAGGATCCGGCCGTCGATGCGCTGGCCGCGGCCATCAAGATGGCGCGCTCGGGCCTGGGCAAGGCCGACAAGCCCATCGGCGCCTTCCTCTTCAGCGGCCCCACCGGCGTGGGCAAGACCGAGGTGGCCAAGCAACTGGCGTACATCCTCGGCATCGAGCTCATCCGCTTCGACATGTCGGAGTACATGGAGCGCCATGCGGTGAGCCGGCTGATCGGTGCGCCTCCGGGCTATGTGGGCTTCGACCAGGGCGGCCTGCTCACCGAGGCCATCACCAAGAAGCCGCATGCCGTGCTGCTGCTCGACGAGATCGAGAAGGCCCACCCGGACGTCTTCAACGTGCTGCTGCAGGTGATGGACCACGGCACGCTGACGGACAACAACGGCCGCAAGGCGGACTTCCGCAACGTGATCATCATCATGACCACGAACGCGGGCGCCGAGACGATGAACAAGTCGACCATCGGCTTCACCACCCGGCGCGAGCAGGGCGACGAAATGGGCGACATCAAGCGCCTGTTCACGCCCGAGTTCCGCAACCGGCTGGACGCGATCGTCTCGTTCCGTCCGCTGGACGAGGAGATCATCCTGCGCGTGGTGGACAAGTTCCTGCTGCAGCTCGAGGAACAACTGGCCGAGAAGAAGGTGGAGGTCGCCTTCACCGACGCGCTGCGCAAGCAGCTGGCCAAGAAGGGCTTCGATCCGCTCATGGGCGCACGCCCGATGCAGCGCCTGATCCAGGACACCATCCGCCGGGCCCTGGCCGACGAGCTGTTGTTCGGCCGCCTGGTCGATGGCGGCCGCCTCACGGTGGACGTCGACGCCGACGGCCAGACGGTGCTGGACATCCAGCCCTCCGGCAAGAGCGGCGGCGACAAGCCCACCAAGGCGGAAGCCGCAGCCGCCTGATACCGGCCTGGCCGCGGCCATCGGGATGCACGGGGCGCCTTCGGGCGCCCCGCGTCGTTTCAGCGCGCCGCGGGGTCCTGGCGGAAGTGGCCGGCCAACAGCGCGTACAGCGCCGGGTGTTCGTTGCGCAGGCCCTCGGGCGCGACGAAGAAGGCTTCGGCCGCGACGGCAAAGAACTCTTCCGGGCCCTGTGCGCCGTAGGGGTCTAGCAGGGTCGTGTCATCGCCGGTGTCGATCCGTTTCACGAAGCGCTCGTACTCGTCGTCGAGGCAGGTGACCCACGCCTCGCGGGCGGCCGCGTTGGGCAGCAGTGGCACGCCATCGGCCACGCCATCCGCCATGTCCAGCACGTGGGCGAACTCGTGAATGACGACGTTGTAGGCCATCTCCGCGGTATCACCGGCCGCGAGCACGTCCGCCCAGGCCAGCATGACGGGCCCGCCGTCCATCGCCTCGCCAGTGAGCGTCTCATCGTAGGCGTGGACCACGCCATCCTCGTCCATGGTCTCGCGAGGGGCCACCACTTCGTCCGGGTGCACGACGATGCCGACGAACCCGTCGTAGGCGTCGATGCCCAGGCGCAGGATGGGCAGGCAGGCCTGCGCGGCAATGGCCACGGCCATCTCGTCGGTCACGGTCAGCCCTTGGGCACCGTGGAATTCCTTGCGTGCCAGGAACAGGCTGCACAGGCGACGCAGGTCCGCACGATCGTTGTCACTGCGCCGTGCGATGAACGGATAGGCGGCCACCACGGCGTCCCACAGCGGGTCTGGAATGGCGTGCCGTCGCAGCGCGCGTTCGTCGCGCCAGCGTGCGAGTCGGCGTCCCAGTGCAGCCAGTCCCATGGCGGCGGCTGGCGTCAGGCCTGTTCAGGCAGCAGGCGGCGGAAACCGCCGGCACTCCAGCGCAACACCTCACCGCGGGCGGCACCCGGGCCGTCGGCATCCCAGTCGCTGAGCACGTGGCGCACGACCCCGTCGGCCAATGCCTCGGTACCTGGGCGGTGGGTGTGGCCGTGGATGAGGGTGCGCGCGTTCGCGGCGCCCAGCCATTCGAGCGCCGTGGGCACATCCACATCGGCGTAGGCGGAGGGGTCGTGACCCTGCTGGTGTTCGCGGCTGGCGGCACGCATCTGCGCGGCCAGCGCCAGGCGCTCCGGCAGTGGGCGCGAGACAAACGCCGCCTGCCAGGCAGGGGTGCGCACCTGAGCACGGAAGCGCTGGTACGGTTCGTCTGCCAGGCACCAGGCGTCACCGTGAGACAGCAGCACCGGGGCCTCCCCGCAGCCAGGCGCGTGCAGCACCACCGGGTCGGGCAGGTCGGTCGCCGCGGTGGCCGCAAAGAACGCAGCACCCAGCAGGAAGTCGCGGTTGCCGCGCATCACGTACACGGGACGGCGCCGGCTGGCGTCGGCCAAGGCGCTCACGCAGGCCGCCTCGAAGGGCAGCGTGGCGGCGTCGTCGCCCACCCACACCTCGAAGAGGTCCCCGAGGATCACCACGGCGTCGGCGCGGGTGCGCAGCAGGTATGCGCGCCACGCCGCCACGGTGCGGGGCAGTTCCGGTGCGAGGTGGAGGTCGGAAATGAAGTCCACCGTCGTCACCGACGGTGGCAGATGCAGATGGGCGACAGCCGGGTCAGGCAATCTCGACGGCCTTGTCGATGGTCACGGCCTCGAGCGGCACGTCGTCGTGGAAGCCCTTGTTGCCGGTACGCACCTTCTCGATGGCGTCGACCACCTCGGTGCCCGCCACCACCTTGCCGAACACGGCGTAGCCCCAGCCGCTGGGCGACTCGGCGGTGAAGTTGAGGAAGCCGTTGTCCTTGGTGTTGATGAAGAACTGCGCCGTGGCCGAGTGCGGCGCATTGGTGCGCGCCATGGCGATGGTGTACTTGTCGTTCTTCAGGCCGTTGTTCGCTTCGTTCTGGATGGGCGCGTCAGTGGGCTTCTGCTTCATGTCGGGCGTCATGCCGCCGCCCTGGATCATGAAGCCCTTGATCACGCGGTGGAACACGGTGCCGTCGTAGTGGCCCTTGTTCACGTAGGCCAGGAAGTTGGCCACGCTCTGCGGGGCCTTGGCGTCGTCGAGTTCGAGGCGGATCACGCCCGCGCTGGTGGTGAGTTCAACGGTCTTGGTCATGCGGCTTACTCCAACGAGGCCTTCTTGATGAGCACGGGTTGCACGGGCACGTTCTGGTGGCCGGCCTTATTGCCGACCGGAACGGCCTTGATCTTGTCGACGACATCCATGCCGTCGATCACCTTGCCGAAGACGGCGTAGCCGCCTCCGTAGGTGTCCAGGCGCGGGTTGTCCACGACGTTGATGAAGAACTGGGCGCTGGCCGAGTCGGGCGCTGCGGTGCGCGCCATCGCGATGCTGCCGCGCACGTTCGACAGGCCGTTGCCCGCCTCCAGCTTGATGGGAGCGCGGGTGGGCTTCTCGGCCATGTCGGGCTTCATGCCACCGCCTTGCACCATGAAGCCGTCGATCACACGGTGGAAGATGGTGCCGTCGTAGTGCCCCGCCTTCACGTACTGCACGAAGTTGTCGACGGTCTTGGGCGCCTTGGCGGCATCGAGCTCGAGCACGACGTCGCCCATGCTCGTGGCCAGGCGCACCTTCTGCGCGAGCGCAGGAGAGAGCGCACCCACGCCGAGCACCAGGCCGGCCAGCAGCGAGCGGGCGGTGCGGGAACTCACGGTGTCACGGATCGTCACGTGAAAAGTCTCCTTGGCTATACTCAGCCGATTCTACCGACCCCCGCACGACGGGCGCCCGGCCTGGAGACCCTGTTCGTGTCCCTGGCAGCCAGCGCCGCACCGGTGAGCCCACCGCGCCTGTCGACACTGCGTTGATGGCCCTGCGCATCTACAACTCCCTGACCCGCCGGGTCGAAGATTTCGTCCCCCTCGAGCCGGGTCATGCGCGCATGTACGTGTGCGGCATGACCATCTACGATCTGTGCCACATGGGGCACGCGCGCATGATGATGGCGTTCGACGTCGTCTACCGCTGGCTGCAGGCCAGCGGTCTGCGCGTCACCTACGTGCGCAACATCACCGACATCGACGACAAGATCATCCGCCGGGCCGTCGAGCGCGGCATGAGCATCCGGGCGCTCACCGACGAGATGATCGCCGCCATGCGCGCCGACATCGGCGCCATCGGCATCGCCACGCCCACGCACGAGCCGCGCGCCACCGAGTACGTGCCGCAGATGCTCGACATGATCGCCACGCTGGAAGGCAAGGGCCTGGCCTACCGCGCCCGCAATGGCGACGTGAACTACGCGGTGCGCAAGTTCCCGGGCTACGGCAAGCTGTCTGGCAAGTCCATCGACGAGCTGCGCGCGGGCGAACGCGTGGCGGTGGCCGAGGGCAAGGACGACCCGCTCGACTTCGTGCTCTGGAAGGCCGCCAAGCCCGAGGAGCCGGCCGACGCGAAGTACGACGGCGCCTATGGGCCGGGCCGGCCGGGCTGGCACATCGAGTGCTCTGCCATGTCGTGCGCCCTGCTGGGCGAGCGCTTCGACATCCACGGCGGCGGCATGGACCTGCAGTTTCCCCACCACGAGAACGAGATCGCCCAGAGCGAGGGCGCGCTCGGCCACCCGTTCGTCAACTACTGGTTGCACAACGGGTTCCTCAACGTGGATAACGAGAAGATGTCGAAGTCGCTCGGCAACTTCTTCACCATCCGCGACGTGCTGCAGAAGTTCGACGGCGAAACGCTGCGCTTCTTCATGCTGCGCACGCACTACCGCAGCCCGTTCAACTTCAGCGACGCGCACCTCGATGATGCACGCAGCGCCCTGCGCCGGCTCTACACCGCGCTGCAGGCGGGCGGCTCGCCCGAAGCGGGCGAAGTCGACTGGGCGCTCGCGCCCGCCGCGGCCTTCAAGGCAGCGATGGACGACGACTTCAACACCCCCGGGGCCATGGCCGTGCTCTTCGAGCTGGCCGCCGAGGTGAACCGCTCGGGCTCCCGGGAGACTGCCGCGCTGCTGCGCTCGTTGGCCGCCACGCTCGGCGTGCTGCAGCAGGACCCCACCACCTTCCTGCGTGCGGGCGCAGGGCTCGACGAGGCCGCCATCGCCGAGCGCATCGCCGCCCGACAGGCCGCCAAGCAGGCGCGCGATTTCGCCGCTGCCGACCGCATCCGCGACGAGCTCCAAGCCGCCGGGATCCTGCTCAAGGACACGCCGCAGGGCACGACCTGGGTCAAGGCCTGAGATGCCGCGCGCTGCGAACCTTGCTGGCGTGACGCCGGACTACTGGGACGATGCCTGCAGGCACCTGGCCAAGCGCGACCGGGTGATGAAGAAGCTCATCCCCCAGTTCGGCGAAGCGCGCCTGCAGAGCCGGGGCGATGCCTTCACCACCCTGGCGCGCTCCATCGTGGGCCAGCAGATCTCGGTGAAGGCAGCGCAATCGGTCTGGGACCGCTTTGCTGCCGCGGTGGGTGGCCCGCCGCACAAGCTCGCACCTCAGGCCGTGCTGGCGCTGGACCCGCTGACCCTGCGCACGGCGGGCCTGTCCGCGCGCAAGGCCGAGTACCTCACCGACCTGGCCCGCCACTTCACCGACGGCACCGTGCACGTGCGCCAGTGGCAGCAGATGGACGACGAGGCCATCATCGACGAGCTGGTCGCCATCCGGGGCATCGGCCGCTGGACGGCGGAGATGTTCCTCATCTTCCACCTGATGCGTCCGAACGTGCTGCCGCTGGACGACCTGGGGCTGCTCAAGGGCATCTCACAGAGCTATTTCAGCGGCGAGCCGGTGTCGCGCGCCGAGGCCCGTGAGCTGGGCGAGGGCTGGGCCCCGTTCCGCTCGGTGGCCACGTGGTACATCTGGCGCAGCCTCGATCCGCTGCCCGTCGAATACTGATTCACTGCAACCATCGCGAGGACCATCCGATGAGCAAACGCCATTTCCTGGAGTTCGAGCAACCCATCGCCGAGCTCGAGAAGAAGATCGAGGAACTGCGCTACGTGCAGAACGAATCGGCGGTCGACATCTCCGAGGAGATCGAGCGCCTGGACAAGAAGAGCCTGCAGCTCACCAAGGACATCTACACGCAGCTCAACCCCTGGCAGGTGACGCAGATCGCGCGCCACCCCCAGCGCCCCTACACGCTGGACTACGTGAACGAGATGTTCACCGAGTTCCAGGAGCTGCATGGCGACCGCACATACGCCGACGACCAGTCCATCGTGGGCGGCCTGGCGCGCTTCAACGGCCAGGCCTGCATGGTCATCGGCCAGCAGAAAGGGCGCGACACCAAGGAGCGCGCGCTGCGCAACTTCGGCATGCCGCGCCCCGAGGGCTACCGAAAGGCGCTGCGGCTGATGAAGCTGGCGGAGAAGTTCGGCCTGCCGGTGTTCACCTTCGTCGACACGCCCGGCGCCTACCCCGGGGTGGGTGCCGAAGAGCGGGGCCAGTCAGAGGCCATCGGCCGCAACATCTTCGAGATGGCGCAGCTCGAGGTGCCCATCATCACCACCATCATCGGCGAGGGTGGCTCCGGCGGCGCGCTGGCCATCAGCGTGGCCGACCAGGTGCTGATGCTGCAGTTCTCGGTGTATTCGGTCATCTCCCCGGAAGGCTGCGCGTCCATCCTGTGGAAGACCGCCGAGCGGGCATCCGACGCGGCCGAGGCCCTGGGCATCACGGCGCACCGCCTGAAGGCGCTGGGCCTGGTCGACAAGATCGTCAACGAGCCAGTGGGCGGTGCACACCGCGACCCCAAGCAGATGGCCGCCCAGCTCAAGCGAGGCCTGGTCGATGCGCTGCGCCAGGTGGCCGACCTGTCGGTGCCCGAGCTGCTGCAGCGGCGCTATGAGCGCCTGAAGAGCTACGGCCGCTACAACGACACCACCGCCCGCTGAGGCGGCTGGCCCCGGCGGGCGGGCCATGGCCGCTGCATCGCGCACGGTCGCGGTGGCGGCGAGCGGCGGCCGGGATTCGACGGCGCTGCTGCACGCCACCGCGCGCGCCGCGGCGGGCATGGGGGTGCAGGTGGTGGCACTGCACGTGCACCATGGTCTCATGCCAGAGGCCGACAGCTGGTGCCAGGCCGTCCAGGCACAGTGCGAGCAATGGGCCCGCGAGGGCCTGCCGGTGAGTTGTGATGTCGAGCGCCTGGTCGGGGCGCCCGCGCGCGGCGACAGCGTCGAAGCCTGGGCACGCCGGGAACGCTATGCGGCCCTGACGCGCATGGCTCGCCGTGCCGGCGCCTCGTTGGTGCTGTTGGCGCACCACCGCCGCGACCAGGCCGAGACCGTGCTGCTGCAGTTGCTGCGCGGCGCGGGTGCGGCCGGGCTGGCGGCCATGCCGCGCACTGCCGAACGCAGTGGCCTCGTGTGGGCGCGCCCCTGGCTCGACATGCCGCGCACCGCGATCGAGGCCTATGTGCAGGCGTGGCAGCTGGGCGTGGTGGACGACCCCAGCAACCGCGACCTGCGTTATGCCCGCAGCCGGCTGCGCACTGCCGTGTGGCCCGCGTTGGTGGCGGCCTTCCCTGACGCCGAGATCACACTGACCCACGCGGCGCAACAGGCGGCGGTGGCCGCCGCCGTGCTGGGCGAGGTGGGTTCAGAGGACCTCACCGCCCTGGTGGCTCACGACGACGTGCGGGCCCTGGACCAGGCTGCCTGGTGTGCATTGGGGCCCGCACGCCGTGAGCTGGCGCTGCGCGCCTGGCTGCGGCAGCAGGCACCCGACCCGTCTGCCGTGCGCCACACCCTGCTGACGCGTCTGGCGCGGGAGCTGCCCAGTGCAACGACCGCGTGCTGGCCACTGGACGCGGCGCATGAGCTGCGCCTGTACCGGGGGCGCCTGCGGGTGGGGTCGCGCCTGCCTGCGCCGGCTGCAGCCCCGATCGCCCCCTGCGCCATCGATTGGCATCACCTTGGGCCACATCGCCTGCCGGCATGGGGCGGCACGTTGGTGCTGCGGCGGGTGGAGGAGGGCGGGGTACCGGTCTCGCTGCTGGCCGCCGCTCTCCTGCGGACGCGGCGGCCAGGCGACACGTTCCAGAGCGGCCCGGGCCGGCCGGTGCGGGCGCTGAAGAAGCAGTTCCAGGCAGCCGGCCTGCCCGCCTGGCTGCGGCAGGCACCTGTGGTGGCCACCGCCGAGGCACTGGTGTTCGTGCCCGGTCTGGGCCTGGATGCCCGTGCCACCATGGCGCCGGGGCAGCCGCGCTGCGTGATGGACTGGGTGGCCGACGCCTGATCGGTGTCAGCTTGTGTTGGCCGGATGCTGCAGCGCAACAGCTAAAATTGATAGGTTTCACGAGCGAGCGACTGCACCAGCCATGGCACTGATAGTTCACAAGTACGGCGGCACCTCGATGGGGACCACGGAGCGCATTCGCAACGTGGCCAAGCGGGTGGCGAAATGGGCGCGCGCCGGGCACCAGATGGTGGTGGTGCCGTCGGCCATGAGCGGCGAGACCAACCGGCTCCTGGGCCTGGCCAAGGAAGTCTCCCCCGCCAGGCAGACGCCGGCCATGCTGCGTGAGCTCGACATGATCGCCTGCACCGGCGAGCAGGTGTCGGTGGGCCTGCTGTCCCTCGCGCTGCAGGCCGAGGGCATGGAGGCCGTCAGCTACAACGGCTGGCAAGTGCCCATCAAGACCGATTCCGCCTACACCAAGGCCCGCATCCAGAGCATCGACGACACCCGCATCCGGGCCGACCTGGCGCAGGGCAGGGTGGTCATCATCACCGGCTTCCAGGGCGTGGACGATGGCGGCAACGTCACCACGCTGGGCCGCGGCGGCTCGGACACCTCGGCCGTGGCCGTGGCCGCAGCGCTCAAGGCCGACGAGTGCCTGATCTACACCGACGTCGACGGGGTCTACACCACCGACCCGCGCGTGGTGCCCGAGGCCCGACGCCTGACCACCATCACCTTCGAGGAGATGCTGGAGATGGCCAGCCTGGGCTCCAAGGTGCTGCAGATCCGCTCGGTGGAGTTTGCCGGCAAGTACCGGGTGCCGCTGCGTGTGCTCTCCAGCTTCACGCCGTGGGACATCGACATCAACGAGGAAGCCACCTCCGGCACCCTGATCACCTTCGAGGAAGACGAAAAGATGGAACAAGCCGTTGTCTCTGGCATCGCCTTCAACCGCGACGAGGCCAAGGTCACCGTGATGGGTGTGCCCGACAAGCCTGGCATCGCCTACCAGATCCTGGGTGAGGTGGCCGACGCGAACATCGACGTGGACGTGATCATCCAGAACGTCTCGCACGACGGGAAGACCGACTTCTCCTTCACCGTCCACCGCAATGACTACCCGCGCACGCTGGAACTGCTCAAGAGCAAGGTGCAGCCGGCCACCGGCGCGGCCACGGTCATCGGCGACCCG
Organism: Burkholderiales bacterium; assembly: GCA_016213265.1. GTDB lineage: Bacteria > Pseudomonadota > Gammaproteobacteria > Burkholderiales > Burkholderiaceae_C > Ideonella. The sequence goes on from JACRBA010000193.1 coordinate 9,422, forward strand.
AAGATCTGCAAGGTGTCCATCGTGGGCATCGGCATGCGCAGCCACGTGGGCGTGGCGAGCAAGATGTTCCGCGCGCTCAGCGAGGAGGGCATCAACATCCAGATGATCTCCACCAGCGAGATCAAGACCTCGGTGGTGATCGACGAGAAGTACATGGAACTCGCGGTGCGTGCGCTGCACCGCGTGTTCGGCCTGGACGACCCGAACGCCGCCACGGCCACCACCAAGGAAGACGACGCCGAGTAAGCCGGCGAAACTTTGGCGCGGCAGGCGCGAAAAGCGCCGCCGTTTGTGGCTAGAATGCGAGCTTCGGCTGGAGACGTGACCGAGTGGCCGAAGGTGCTCCCCTGCTAAGGGAGTATGGGGTCAAAAGCTCCATCGAGGGTTCGAATCCCTCCGTCTCCGCCACCTCCTGCAAGAAGGCGCCCGGGTTGCCCGGGCGCCTTTTTTCTTGCCTTGCAGAGAACTACGCCGCGTTCGGTGCGTTGTTGCGGATCAGGGTTAACCCGCATACGAGGCATCATGGCGGGGTGCGTGGCCACAAGCCATCACACCCCTCCATTCAGCTCCACGAGAACCGAACCATGTCTGCACTCGCTGTCTTCTTCTTCCTGCCCATCGTCGCCTATCTGGCTGGCTCCGCGTCCAGCGGATTCCGCGACTAAAGCGCCCCGACGAGTGCTCTCCCACCTGCTGTTCGAGCGCGCCGAAACCTCCGACGGCATCCAGTGCTTCGAGGCGCAGGCCTCGACAGCGCCCGACAGGCACGCGGCCGTGATGGCCGATGTGCAGCAGGTGATGGACTGGCTGCAGGCACGGTTTCCGGGCCAGCAGGGCGCGGTGGAAGAGGGCGCCGCCTGGGACGTCGATTGCCTGGTGCAGCATGAGCCCGGCGGTTGGGTCACAGTTGCGCTCACAGTGACCGCCGCGGGTCACGCCGGCGAAGCCTTCGTCGCTCGCTTCGGTGACGCGCCCGATTGAGCGGGCCGTCGCCCGTGTCCGTGTCTCAGCGCAGTTCGAGGGTCAGCTGCAGACGGCTCGCCCGTGCGCTGGGGTTGGTCCACATCCAGCAGTAGTCCTGGCTGGTGCCGACCACCAGTGAGCCGCTGCCATCGCGCACGGCCTTGCGGTTCTCCGGGTAGGAAACTTTCTGCCCCTCGTGGTAGTGCACGTTGAAGTCGAGCTCCGTGTCGGCCTCGAAGCGCCAGGCCACCACCATGGGCGCGGTGAGCGTGCCGCACACCTCCACGAACCGACCGGGCTCCACGGACACCGTGCGTTCGAAGACGCCGGTGGTCCCCCAGTCGATGGGAACGACGCCGGCGGCGTGCGCGGGACGGCCACAGACCAGCGCCGCGACGGCCGCGCCAATGGACAGGATCAAGCGGGTGTGCATCGCCGCAATGTACGGGAATGGCCGCTCGCGCTGAACCCGGGGTATGGGAAGCGGAGGCCGGAAGCTCCAGGTGCGTCAATGCCGGCCATCAGTTAGTTTACATAATACACATTGTCGCGCATGGCGATGCGTGACCAGGACGGCGGCCACCTATGAAACTGCGCCTCCGATCCATCGAGCACGCGCCCCGGGCACTGCCAATCTGGCAGACGATCCTGGATGACCTGGGCGACCCACCGCCGCACC
>JACRBA010000194.1 GCA_016213265.1 Burkholderiales bacterium
GGGCGCCCCGGGGGCGGCGGGGGTGGGGCCGGCGCAGCAGTTGTCGGTGAGGTAGGCGAGCAGCGCGTCCATGCGCTCGTAGGCAGCGCGGTACATGACGAAGCGGCCGACCTGGGCGGGGGTCACCAGCCCGGCGGCGGAAAGCTCCTTCAGGTGGAAGGCGAGGTTGGTCGGGCTCACGCCCACCGCTTCCGCCAGCGCCTTCTGGGCCAGCCCTTCGTGGCCAGCCACAACGAGCGCCCGGAACGCCGTCAGGCGCACGGGGTGGGCGAGGGCGGCCAGGGCTTGCACGATGCTGTCTTGATCCATGAATTCAAGAATAGTTGAATTGAAGCGAACACGCAAGCCGGTTGTCATGGGCTTGTCATGCTGTGCTCAAATAATTCAACAAACGTTTGAATGAAGAGGTGCCCATGGACGACGAAGACGCACGCATGGCCCGCGCACTCGGCGCGCTGTCGCAGGTGCACCGCCTGAAGGCCTTCCGCGCCCTCGTGGTCGCGGGCCCCGTGGGGATGACGCCGGGCGCCCTGAGCGAGCGGCTCGGTATCTCGCCGGCCTCCATGTCCTTTCACCTGAAGGAGCTGCTGTTCGTGGGCCTGGTCAGCCAGGTGCGCGACGGCCGGCACCTCATCTACCGCGCCTCGTTCGAGCGGATGAACGCGCTGCTGCACTTCCTCACGTCGAACTGCTGTGAGGGTCAGCCGTGCGAGGTCGACACGCCTGCTTGCCACTGCTGACGGGAGATTCCATGGCCGACAAGACCTACCACGTGCTGTTCGTTTGCACCGGCAACTCGGCCCGGTCGATCATGGCCGAGGCTTTGATGAACGACCTCGGCGCGGGCCGGTTCCAGGCCCACTCCGCGGGCAGCCACCCCACCGGTCAGGTGCATCCGTGGGCGATGGAGATGCTGGCGCGGCACCGGCTGCCCGTGCAGGGTGGCCGCAGCAAGAGCTGGGACGAGTTCGTGGGGCCCGGCGCGCCGCGGCTGGACTTCGTGTTCACCGTCTGCGACAAGGCCGCCGGCGAGCTGTGCCCCGTGTGGCCGGGCCAGCCCATGACCGCCCACTGGGGCGTGCCGGACCCCGCGGCCGTGACGGGGCCGGATGCCCTGGTGGAGAAGGCGTTCTCGGACACCCTGCTCACCCTGAAGCGCCGCATCCAGTTGATGTTGTCGCTGCCGCTGGACAGCCTCGACCGGCTGGCGATCCAACATGAAATTCAGGCCATCGGAAGCCGTTGACATGACCACCCACATCCTCATCCTCTGCACCCACAACTCGGCGCGCAGCGTGCTGGCCGAAGGCATGCTCAACCACCTGGCGGCCCGGCTGGGCAAGAGCGTGCGGGCCCACAGCGCCGGCAGCGCGCCGAGCGGGCGCATCAATCCGTTCGCCCTGGAGGCGCTGAACCGTGCCGGCATCGACACCCGCACCTGCCGCAGCAAGAGCTGGGACGAGTTCAGCCACGACGGTGCACCGCCGCTGTCGGCCGTGATCACCGTGTGCGACAGCGCGGCCGCCGAGACCTGCCCCGTGTTCTTCGGCGGCGCGGGTGGCGCGCAGCCGGCCAAGGTGCACTGGGGCTACCCCGACCCGTCGAACGCCGAAGGCGGCGACGAGGGGAAGCGCCGGGCGTTCGAGCTCACCCGCCAGGCCATCGGCTACCGCATGCTGCAGCTGCTGGCGCTGCCGCTGGACACCATGGACCGGCCGGCCCTGCAGGCCGCCCTCACCGAGATCGGCCGGAGCTGACATGGGCGCCGCTTCCTCCTCCTCCTCCGCATCCTCCTCGCCCACCGCCGCCCCCGAGGCGCCGGCGCCCATGAGCGTGTTCGAGCGCTACCTCACCGTCTGGGTGTTCCTGTGCATCGTCGCGGGCATCGCCCTGGGCCGCTGGCTGCCCGGCCCCTTCCAGGCCATCGGGCGCATGGAGTTCGCGCAGGTGAACCTGCCGGTGGGCGCGCTGATCTGGGTGATGATCATCCCGATGTTGCTGAAGGTGGACTTCGGCGCGCTGCACCAGGTGACGCAGCATTGGCGCGGCATCGGTGTCACGCTGTTCGTCAACTGGGCCGTGAAGCCGTTCTCGATGGCGCTGCTGGGCTGGGTGTTCATCCGCCACGTGTTCGCGCCCTACCTGCCGGCGGACCAGCTCGACAGCTACGTGGCCGGCCTGATCCTGCTGGCCGCCGCGCCGTGCACGGCCATGGTGTTCGTGTGGAGCCGGCTCACCCACGGCCACCCGCTGTTCACGCTCAGCCAGGTGGCGCTGAACGACACCATCATGGTGTTCGCCTTCGCGCCGATCGTGGCGCTGCTGCTCGGCCTGTCGTCCATCACGGTGCCGTGGGACACGCTGCTGACCTCCGTGGTGCTCTACATCGTGATCCCGGTGGTCATCGCCCAGGTGCTGCGCCGGGCGCTGCTGGCGCGTGGGCAGGCGGCGTTCGACGCGGCGCTCGCGCGGATCGGCCCATGGTCGATCGCCGCGCTGCTGGCCACGCTGGTGCTGCTGTTCGCGTTCCAGGGCGAGGCCATCCTGCAGCAGCCGCTGGTCATCCTGATGCTGGCCGTGCCCATCCTGATCCAGGTGCTGTTCAACTCGGCGCTGGCCTACGGGCTCAACCGCCGGCTGGGGGAGTCGCACAGCGTGGCCTGCCCCTCGGCGCTGATCGGGGCGAGCAACTTCTTCGAGCTGGCGGTGGCCGCGGCCATCAGCCTGTTCGGTTTCCAGTCGGGCGCGGCGCTGGCCACGGTGGTGGGGGTGCTGATCGAGGTGCCCGTGATGCTGCTGGTGGTGCGGGTGGTCAACCGCAGCCGCGGCTGGTATGAGGCCGGCCCCCGTGTCCGCGCCCGCTGCACTTGAGAAGCGTCAAGACCGGCCTGCCTCGGCGGCGCAACCATCTCACACAGGATCCCCAGGAGAACCCATGAGCAAGCTGGAAGTGTTCGAACCCGCCATGTGCTGCCCCAGCGGGGTGTGTGGCGTCAGCGTGGACCCGGTGCTGGCCCAGTTCCAGGCCGACCTGCAGGCCCTGGAGGCGAGCGGCGTGGAGGTGGTGCGCCACAGCCTGAGCCACGACCCCGCCGCCTTCGCGGCCCATGCCGAGGTGGTCAAGGAGATGGAGGCCGGCATGGACCGCCTGCCCATCGTCACGGTGGACGGCCGCATCGTCTCGACGGGCATGTACCCCTCGAAGGTGCAGCTGATGGCCAAGCTGGGCCTGGCCATCCCCACGGCGGACAAGCCCCGCGTGCGTGCGGGTGGCTGCGGCTGCGCGCCGGGCCAGTGCGGTTGAAGCGGGGCCAGCCATGACGCTGCCGGCCATCGAGACCCGTTTCGCGTTCTTCACCGGCAAGGGCGGCGTGGGCAAGACCTCGCTGGCCTGCGCCAGCGCCGTGCAGCTGGCCGAGGCGGGCCACCGCGTGCTGCTGGTCAGCACCGACCCGGCCTCGAACCTCGACGAGGTGCTGGAGACCCCGCTGACGGGCACCCCCACGCCGGTGGCTGGCGTGCCCGGCCTGAGCGCGCTGAACGTGGACCCGGAGGCCGCCGCCGCGGCCTACCGCGAGCGCATGGTGGGCCCCTACCGCGGGGTGCTGCCGGCAGCGGCCATCCGCAGCATGGAAGAGCAGTTCTCGGGCGGCTGCACGGTGGAGATCGCCGCCTTCGACGCCTTCGCCGAGCTGCTGGCTGGCCACGCCTTCGCGGCGGACTTCGACCACGTGGTGTTCGACACCGCGCCGACCGGGCACACCCTGCGCCTGCTGTCGCTGCCCTCGGCATGGAGCGACTTTCTCGCCACCAACACCACCGGCACGTCCTGCCTCGGCCCGCTGGCGGGGCTGGAGAAGAACCAGGCCACCTATGCCGCGGCGGTGCGCTCGCTGGCCGAGCCCGCGTCCACCACCGTGGTGCTGGTGGCCCGGCCCGACCGCTCGGCCCTGCGCGAGGCCGAGCGCACGCGCCACGAGCTGGCCGAGCTGGGCGTGCGCCGCCAGGTGCTCGCGCTCAACGGCGTGTACCGCGCCGGCTCCGACGACGCGGTGGCGCTCGCCATGGCGGGCCGCCATGCGCAGGCGATGGCCGACATGCCTGCGGCCCTGGCCGCCTTGCCGCGCACGACCACCGGCTTCATTCCACGCGGCCTGGTGGGCCTCGACGCGCTGCGCGCCTTCCTGCATCCGGGCGTGGCCGCGCCGGCCGGGGTGCCCGAGGTGGACATCGACGCGGCGGACGAGGGCCTGGCGTCGATCGTCGCCGACATCGAGGCGGCTGGCCACGGCCTGGTCATGACCATGGGCAAGGGCGGCGTGGGCAAGACCACGGTGGCCGCGGCGGTGGCGGTGGCGCTGGCGCGCCGCGGCCACCGCGTGGTGCTCTCCACCACCGACCCGGCGGCCCACCTCGCCTGGGCGCTGGACGAGGCGGTCGAGCATCTCTCGGTCGAGCGCATCGACCCGGTGGCCGAGGTCGGGCGCTACCGTGACGAGGTGCTGCGCACGGCCGGCGCCGGCCTCGATGCGCAAGCCCGCGCCATGCTGGAGGAGGACCTGCGCTCCCCTTGCACCGAGGAGATCGCCGTGTTCCGGGCGTTCGCCCAGACGGTGGACAAGGCGCGCGACGCCTTCGTGGTGCTGGACACGGCGCCCACGGGCCACACCATCTTGCTGATGGACTCGGCCGAGGCCTACCACCGCGAGGTGAGCCGCACGCAGGGCGACACGCCGGAGTCGGTGCGCCAGCTGCTGCCGCGCCTGCGCGACCCCGCGTTCACCCGCGTGCTCATCGTCACGCTGGCCGAGGCCACGCCGGTGCATGAGGCCGAGCGCCTGCAGGCCGACCTGCGCCGCGCGGGCATCGAGCCGTTCGCCTGGGTGATCAACCAGAGCCTGCTGGCCAGCGGCACGCACGACCCGGTGCTGCGGCAGCGGGGCGTCTACGAGGCGCCGTACATCCGGCATGTGCGGTCGGTCTCGGCCCGGCGCAGTGCGCTGATCGCCTGGCGTGGCGAGGCGCCCGTCGGCGCGTCGGCCCTGCAGGCGCTGGCGTCAGGGGCTGGTGGTGAGGTGGTGAGGTGGTGAGGCGGTAAGAAGGTAGCGATAACTAGCGTCTGGCGTGAACGCCGCGGTACGCCGCGCGGCACGGCGAGACGGCACGAAGGGGCGCAGCGCAAGCGGCCGCGCATCAGGGATAGCCCGGGCCTCGGGCGGTGGCGCAAACGGTAGTGATCGCTATTACACTGGCGCATCGCTTCCACCGCCCCGGGGTTCCCGTGCACGATCCGGCCCGCTCCTCGTTCCCATCGCCAGGCCCTGGCCCCGCCCCCTCGGCCACGGCCTGCGCCATGGCCACCGGGTCCGTGGCCCTGCTCATGCTGGGCGTGCAGCCCATCGTGCTGGGCGAGATGCTCTCGGCCGGGCGGGTGAGCCTGGAAGGCGTGGGCATGGTCGCCATGGCCGAGATCGTGGCGCTCGGCCTGGGCGTGCTGTGGGGCGACCGGCTCGCCTGGCTGAGCCGGGTGCGGCCGCTGTGCGTGGCGGCCGCCCTGGGCACGGTGGGCCTGAACCTGCTCACCCCGTGGTGCGAGGGCGATGGGGCGCTGGCTGGGGTGCGCCTGGCCGCGGGGCTGCTGGAGGGCCTGCTGCTGTGGGTGACCACCGCGGTCATCGTGCGCAGCGCCCAGCCGGCGCGCATGGCTGGCGTGTTCTTCGTGGTGCAGACGGCCGCGCAGGCCCTGCTGGGCCTGGTGCTGGCGCGGTGGGTGCTGCCGGCGCACGGCTGGGCCGCCGCCTTCACCTGGCTGGCCGTGGCCTCGGCATGGCCCGTGCTGCTGTGGCCGGGTCTGCCGCGGGCCCTGCCGCCGCTGGCGTCACCGGCCCGGGCCCCTGCGCAGGCGGCGGGGGGCGCCCGCCCGGCGCAGCGCCCCTTGCTCGCGGCCTTCCTGCTCATGGGCTCGCTCGGCGCGTTCTGGGCCTATGCCGAGCCGCTCGGCCTGGGCGCGGGCCTGGACGGCCCGACCTCGCAGACCGTGATCGCCATGGCGCTGGTGGCGCAGATCGTGGGCGGCACGCTGGGCACGGCCCTGGTCAGGCGGCTGCCCGCGGCCGGCACGCTGGTGGTGTCGGCCCTGGTGCTGGGCGCCATCGGCTGGTGGGTGTCGGCCGGGCTGGCCACTGGCGACAGGTTCTTCCCGCTGTGCATGGTGTTCGCCTTCACCTGGCTGTTCATGGCGCCCTTCCACACCGCCTTCGCGTTCGCCGAAGACCGCACCGGACGCGCCGCCTCGCTGATGCCCGCGGCGCAGTTGATCGGCTCGGCGGCCGGGCCCCTGGTCGCCTCGCTGTTCGTCGAAGGCGATGACGCGGGCCGTGCGGCGCTGGTGTGCGCGCTGTTCGCCGCGGCCGCGCTGCCGGTGCTCCTGCTGCGGTGGCCCGTGCCGGCGGCGCCGGCCGGGCAGGGCAGGTGAGCGGCGTGGCCGATTCGCGTCTGGTGCTGGCGGTGGACCTGGGCACCTCGGGCTGCAAGTGCGCCCTGGTGTCGCTGGAGGGCCAGGTGCTGGCCTGGGCGTTCCGGCCGGTGGCGCTGCAGGTGGCCGGCACGCGCGCCGAGCAGGACGCCGAACACTGGTGGCAGGCCTTCCTCGGCGCGGCGGGCGAGGTGCTGGCCGATGCCGGGCTGCGTCCCCGCGTGGCGGCCGTGTGCTGCTCCACCCAGACGGAGGTGACGCTGTGCCTGGACCAGCGCGGCCAGCCCCTGGGCCCGGCCATGAGCTGGCTGGACGCCCGGGGCGCCACGGCGATCGCGCGCCGCACGCGCGGGCGGCTGCTGAACATCGAGGGCTACTCGCCCTGGCGGCTGCTGCACTGGCTGCGCCTGACCGGCGGCGTGCCCTCGGCCACCGGCCGCGACAGTGCCGGCCACATGGCCTATGTGCGTGACGAGCAGCCCGAGCTCTACGAGCGCACGCACAAGTTCGTCAACGCGCTCGATTTCCTCAACCTGCGGCTGACCGGCCGGCTGTGCGCGACGCACGACTCCATCCTCACCGCCTGGGTCACCGACAACCGCGACCCGCGGCACCCGCGCTACCACGAGGGGCTGCTGCGCTGGCTGGGCATCGAGCGCGACAAGCTGCCCGACCTGGTGGCCTCCACCGACATCCTGGGCCCGCTGCGGCCCGAGGTGGCGCAGGCCCTCGGCCTGGGCGCGGGCGTGCCGGTGGTGGCGGGCGCGGTGGACAACTCCGCCGTGGCGGTGGGGGCCGCCGTGAGCGACCACGCGCCGCACCTGTACCTGGGCACCTCGTCCTGGCTGGGCGCGCACGTGCCGGCCATGAAGACCGACGTGTGGCACAAGATCGCCGCGGTGCCCTGCGCGGTGCCGGGGCGCTACCTGGCGATGGCACTGCAGTCCACGGCAGGCGCGAACCTGTCGTTCCTGCGCGACCGGGTGCTGTACCACCCCGACGAGCTGGCCAGCGACGAAGAGCACCCCGCGGTATACGAGGTGATGAACCAGATCGCCGCGCGCGTGCCGCCCGGGGCGCGTGGCCTGATCTACACCCCGTGGCTGTCGGGTGAGCGCACGCCGGTGGACGACCCCCGGCTGCGCGCAGGGCTGCTCAACCTGTCGCTGGAGCATTCGCGCGAGGACATCTTCCGTGCGTTCCTCGAAGGCGTGGCGCTGAACACGCGCTGGATGATGGACCCGTTCTGCCGCTTCCTGGGGCGGGAGCCGGAGGTCGTCACCGCCGTGGGCGGCGGTGCGCAGAGCGACGTGTGGTGCCAGATCATCGCCGACGTCACCGGCCGCGCCATCCGCCAGCCGCCGCAGCCGATCCAGGCCAACGCGCTGGGTGCCACCTTCATCGCCGGCGTGGGCATCGGCGCCTATGCGTCGCTGGACGACACGGCCCGGCTGCAGCGCACCCGCCGCACCTACGAGCCCACGCCCGCCCTGCGCAACCTGTATGCCGACAAGTTCGCGCAGTTCAAGGAGGTGCGGCGCCGCCTCGCCCCCCTGTACCACCGCCTGAATGCGCCCGCCCACCCCGGGCGCGCCGCGGCCTGATCCCCCCGACCTGCCATGCCCGTACAGACCGCCCGCGAACACGTCGTCGCCCTCTGCCTGGAGCTGTCGCGCCGGGGCTACTTCGCCGGCACCGGCGGCAACCTCATGCTGCGCATCGACGCCGACCGGGTGGCCGTCACCCCCTCGGCCACCGATTACCTCGAGATGGGGCCGGACGACGTGGTGGTGCTGCGGTGGCCCGACCTGGCCCGCCTCGCGGGCGAGCGGGCGCCGTCGGTCGAGACCAGCCTGCATGCGCGCGTGCTGCGGGCCCGGCACGACGTGGGCTGCAGCATCCACACCCACCAGCCGGTGGCCAGCGCCTGCGCGCTGCTCGGGCGCGCGCTGGAGGTGCCGGCGCCCTGGCGGGCCACGCTCGGACCGCGCGTGCCGCTCGTCGGCTACGCCCCTTCGGGCAGCGCCTGGCTGGCGTCGCGGCTGGCGCGCACGCTGCGCCCGGACACCCACGCCTACCTCATGCGCAACCACGGCATCCTGTGCTGCGGCGCGGATGCCGCGGCCGCGCTGCGGGCCCTGGACGACCTGGAGGCGCTGTCCAGCCAGCACCTGGTCGAGCGCATCGCGCACCAGGCCCACCGCACCGGGCAGCCGGCGTTGTGGCGGGTGATCGACGCGCTGCACGCGCGCCCGGCCGCCGGCTGAGCGGCGCGCATCCACCTGAGTCTTCCTCTGTTCCAGCCCCTGCACCGCCCATGTCGTCTGCCATTACCGCGCCTTCGCTGCCCGCCACCTCGTCACCCACGCCGCCGCACGCGCCGTCACCCTCGGCCATCTCCGCATGGCCCGACGTGGCGTCGCTGTACGGCCGGTTCGCCGAGCTCGTCGGCCAGCCCATGCGGCCGATCCGTCCGGCGGCCATGCAGCAGGTGATGGGCTACTTCGAGCAGCGCTGCCGTGCCAGCCGTCAGCTGGCCGAGCGCGCCAAGGCCGTCATCCCGGGCGGGGTGCAGCACAACCTGGCCTTCAACCACCCGTTCCCGCTGGCCTTCTCGCGGGCCGAGGGCGCGCACCTGACCGATGTGGACGGCAACCGCTACATCGATTTCCTGCAGGCGGGCGGCCCCACGCTGCTGGGCAGCAACTACCTGCCGGTGCGCCAGCAGGTGCATGCGCTCATCGACGAGTGCGGGCCCGTCACCGGCCTGCTGCACGAGTACGAGGTGAAGCTGGCCGAGCGGGTGTGCCAGCACATGCCCGGCGTGCAGATGCTGCGCCTGCTCGGCTCGGGCACCGAGGCGGTGATGGGCGCGGTGCGCCTGGCACGCACCTACACCGGCAGGAAATGGATCATCAAGGTGGGCGGGGCCTACCACGGCTGGAGCGACCAGCTCGTCTACGGCATGCGCCTGCCCAAGACCGGCCGCATGGAGGCCACCGGCATCCCGCGCGGCGCCACCGCCCACACGCAGGAGTGCCTGCCCAACGACCTGGACGCGCTGCGCCGCCAGCTGCAGTGGAACCGCCTGCGCGGCGGCACGGCCGCGGTGCTGGTGGAGCCGCTCGGCCCCGAGAGCGGCACGCGGCCCGTGCACCCGGGCTACAACGCCGAGGTGCGCCGGCTGTGCGACGAGTTCGGCGCGCTGCTCGTGTTCGACGAGGTCGTCACCGGCTTCCGCGTCGGCCTGGGCGGGGCACAGGGCTACTTCGGCGTGACGCCCGACATCACCGTGCTGGGCAAGTGCCTCACCGGCGGCTACCCCATGGCCGGTGCCATCGGCGGGCGCAAGGAGGTGATGATGTCGCTGGTCGGCGGCATCGGCACCACCACGCGGCGCGCCTTCGTGGGCGGCACGCTGTCGGCCAACCCGCTGTCGTGCGTGGCCGGCTACCACGCCATCGTCGAGATGGAGCGCACCAACGCCGCGGTGCACGCCGGGCGCGCCGGAGACCGGCTGCGCGCCGGGCTGGAGGAGATCATCCAGCGCCGCGGGCTGCCCTACGTCACCTACAACATGGGCTCCATCGTGCACCTGCAGACCTCCGGCGTGCTGCTGATGGACACCAGCAGCCTGTGGAAGCTGTTCCGCGCCAAGGACGAGGCCAAGCGGCGCAAGCACATGATGGAAGAGATGGGGGCGGCCTACACGGCGCACGGCCTGGTCACCCTGGCGGGCAGCCGCATCTACACCAGCCTGGCCGACACCGACGAGGTGATCGATGACGCACTCAACCGCTTCGACGATGTCTTCGCCCTCGTCTGAGCCGCTGGACCTGCTGCGGCACGTGCAGGCCCAGTGGGCCGCGCTGCGCGACCGCCTGTGGGCCAAGGGCCTGGCCACCAGGCTCGGCGCCACGCTGTCGCTGCGCGTGCCGGGCGGCACGGTGATGTGGCATGGCGCCATGGAGGCCGCGGGCCCCGAGCAGGTGGACTGGCGCCAGGCCGCGCACCTGCCCGCCGCCGCTGTGCTGGCGCAGCGCGAGGACGTGTGCGCGGTGCTGCGGGGCGGCGGCCCCTTCGGCGCCTTGCTGGGCGGCATCGAAGGGCTGCACGGCCGCCTGCCGCGGGTGTTCGACGAGCAGGTGCGCCACCTGGGGCGCATGCCGCCGGCGCAGGCCGCCGCCCCGGGCTGGGCCGCGGCAATGCGCGGCGGCGGCAACGCGGTGCTGCTGGACGGCCAGCCGCTGGTGCTGGGCACCACCGCCACGCGGCTGGCCCTGAACGCCGAGCTGTTCGAGAAATGCGCCAAGGCCTGCGTGCTCGCCGCGGCCGCGGGCGGGCCGCTCAGGCCCTTGCCGTGGATCGTGCGCCATGTGGCGAACAGCCGCCTGCTCAAAGACGAGCGGCGCGCCCGCGAGCGCGTCGCCCAGGGCCTGCTGCCCCACGAGAGCCAGGGCTACTAGCCGCGGGTGCCGCGCCGGGCCCAGCACGCCGCTTGCCGGCTGGGCGACCCTGTCGTTGAATGCCCCGCCATGCTGGATGCCCCGCCGCCCGAGCCCGCGCCCACCGAGCCCACGCCCACCATCGTCGTGGTGGGCACCCGCCTGCGTGAGGACGCGCTGGCCCTGCCGCTGTCGGTGGACCGGCTGGGCGCCGACGAGCTGCACGGCCATCGCCCGCAGGTGAGCCTGGCCGAAGCGCTGGCGGGGGTGCCGGGCGTGCAGGCGCGCGACCGGCAGAACTTCGCCCAGGACGTGCAGCTGTCGATGCGCGGTTTCGGCGCCCGCGCCAGCTTCGGGCTGCGCGGCGTGCGCCTGATCGTCGATGGCATCCCCGCCACCATGCCGGACGGGCAGGGGCAGCTCTCGCACGTGGACATCGGCGCCGCCCGCCGCGTGGAGGTGCTGCGCGGGCCGTTCTCCGCGCTGTACGGCCACTCCAGCGGCGGGGTGATCGTCGTCGACAGCGAGGACCCGCAGGCCGCGCCGGAGGGGGGCGCGGCCCTCGCGGCGGGCTCGCACGGGCTGCGCACCGCGCACGTGCAGGCCGAGGGCGGCAGCCCCACGCTGGCCGCCAGCGCGCGCCTGGCCGGCCTGCGCACGGACGGCGCACGCACCCACAGCGCCGCCGAGCGCACGGTGGCCCAGATGCGCCTGGCCTGGCAGCCCGGCGGCGACGACCCCGCGTCCGACCGCGTGGTGCTGCACGCCCAGCATTTCCGCCTGCCGCTGGCGCAGGACCCGCTGGGCCTGACCCGCGCGCAGTTCGAGGCCGACCCGCAGGGGGCCGACCCGGCGGCGCTGGCCTTCGACACGCGCAAGACGGTGGCACAGACGCAGGCCGGCCTCACCTGGACCCGCCCGTTGACGGGCGCCCACCGCCTGTCCGCCATGGCCTATGCCGGCCAGCGCCAGACGCTGCAGTTCCAGGCGATCCCCGTGGCGCCCCAGGAGAACCCGCAGCACCCGGGTGGCGTGATCGATCTCTCGCGGCGCTACCACGGCGCCGACCTGCGGTGGACCTGGGACGGGCGGTCGGCAGGCCGCACCCTCAGCTGGTCCGCCGGGCTGGCGGCCGACGTGCTGGACGAACACCGGCGCGGGCACGAGAACTTCGTGGGCGAGACGCTGGGCGTGCGCGGCGCGCTGCGGCGCGACGAGCGCAACCGGGCCACCACGCTCGACCCGTACGTGCAGGCGAGCTGGCAGCCCGACCCGCGCTGGCGCGTGGACGCCGGCCTGCGGCACAGCCGCGTGCGGGTGAGCAGCGACGACCGCTACGTGCGCCCCGACAACGGTGACGACAGCGGCCGGGTGGGCTTTGCGGCCCTGCTGCCCGCGCTGGCCGTGGGCTACCGCATCGCCCCGCACCTGCATGCCTACGGCGCGGTGGGGCGTGGCTTCGAGACGCCCACGCTCAACGAGCTGGCCTACCGCAGCGATGGCTCGGCGGGCTGAACACGGCCCTGCGGCCCGCGCGCAGCGACCACGCCGAGCTGGGCCTGCAGTGGCAGCCCGGGCCGGGCCAGCGCATGAACCTGGCTGCGTTCACCGTGCGCACGGCCGACGAGCTGGTCACGCGCACCAACGTGGGCGGGCGCGCCAGCTTCCAGAACGCCGGGCGCACGCAGCGCGACGGCCTGGAGCTGGGGTGGACGGCGCGCCGGGCGGGCGGCTGGCAGGTTCGGGCGGCGCTGACCTGGATCGACGCCCGCTACACGGAGGTTTCCTCACCTGTGGCGCGCCGCCCTGCACCGAGCCCGAGGTGCCGGTGCCCGCGGGGCGGGCGATGCCCGGGGTGGCGCCGGTGTCGGCGGCCGTGGCCTGGCAGCGTCTGCCCGATGCAGGCTGGCAGTGGAGCCTGGAGGCCCGCCATGTGAGGCGGGTGCCGGTGAACGACCGCCACACCGACGCCGCGGCTGCCTTCACGGTGGCCAGCGCGAGCCTGGGACACCGCTGGCGCGCGGCGGCGGGCTGGGTGGAGGCCTGGCTGCGCAGCGACAACCTCTTCGACCAGCGGTATGCCGGCTCCGTGATCAACAACGAGGGCAACGGCCGGTTCTTCGAGCCGGGCCCGGGGCGCACCTGGCTGGCGGGGGTGCGCTGGCAGCAGCCGTTCTGAGCGTCAGCTCGCGTGACCGGGGGCGGCCAGACGGTCGCTGGCCCGGCGGGCCTCGGCGTAGTCGGGTTCGAGGTCGAGCACCACGTTGAGCATCAGCCGGGCGCTCGTCACGTCGCCATCGTGGATGGCCTGCATGGCACGCGCATGCAGCTGCATCGCCCAGGGGTCGTGCACGGGAAAGGCATCGTCGCCGGGCGGCGAGCCGGGCAGCACCCGGTGAACCAGGCGGCGGGCGAGGGCACGCGCCAGGCGCATGGGGTCGGCGGCGTGCAGCGCGGCCCAGCCGTCGTCGGGCCCCGGCAGCAGGCGGTAGTCCAGGCGGTAGCCGCCCGCCTCGTGCCGGATGCGCGTGTGCACCACGTGGCAGGCCGGGCTGCGCGCGCGCAGGGCCTGCACCCGGGTGGGCAAGGGCGCGTCGGGGCCGACGGCGCGCAGGGTGGCCAGCACCACTTCGGCAGTGAGCGGCGCGAGCCGGGTGTCGCCCGCCAGCACACCGCCCACCAGGCCCATGAGGCCCACGCGCGTCCAGTCGAGCGAGAGATCGCCAGTGAGGTTCTCGAACGGCAGCAGCGCCAGCGGCACCGGGGCGTCGTCGGGGGCCTGCGGCAGCGCCGGCGCCTCCGTCTCTTCGTGCACGTCGATGGCGAGCTGGTAGCCCACGCCGTGCAGGGTGCGCAGCTGGGTCGCGTCGGCATCGCCGATGGCCTTGCGCACGAGCATCACCGCCCGCGCCAGCGCGCCCACCGACACCTCACGGCCCAGCCACACCTCGTCGAGCAGGCGGTCCTTGGACAGCGGCTGGGCGCGGTGGCGCAGCAGGAACACCAGCAGGTCGTAAGCCAGAGGCTCCAGCGGCCGCGGCGCGCCGTCCACGCGCAGCTCGCGGGTGCTGGTGTGCAGTTCGCAGCGTCCGAAGCGGTAGCGTCGGTGGGAGGCGAGCGGCATGGCGGTCCTTCGCGGGCAGGTCAGAGCCGGCTGCGCAGCAGGGGCAGCGGGGGGTCGGCAGCGGAGGCAGCGGAGGCGGCGCGCGCGATGCGTTCGCTCGTGGCGCGCACCAGCGGATGGGTGGCCAAGGCGGGCGCCACGCCGGCGAGCAGGCGCCGGGCGTCCGCCGTCTCGCCCGCCTCGGCGTGCAGCCAGGCCAGGTCGATGCGGGCCAGCGCCTGCCACAAGGGGGCGGCGTCGCCCGCCACCAGCTCGGCGAGCAGGCGGCGCGCGCCCGGCAGGTCGCCGCGTGCATGGGCCAGCAGCGCGCGGCCGTGCCGTGCCTGCGCGCGCAGGTCGGCGTCCCGCGCGAGCTGTGGCGCGTCGGCCGCTTCCAGCTCGGCCTGGGCCTCGTCCAGTGCGCCGCTGAGCACCAGCGCGTCGACGAGCCAGGGCAGTGCCTGGCTCTCGTCCTGCACCTGAGCGGCGGCCCGGTGCACCTGCACGGCGCGGCGCAGCAGGTCCGCGGCGTCCCGCGCCCGGCCCTGCACCAGTGCCAGCAGCCCATGGACGCGCCACACCTGCTCGGGTGCGTAGATGCCGGCCGGGTCCGGCAGGCGGGCCACGGCGTCGGCGGCCACCTCGGGCGTGCGGGCCACCAGGCTGATCCAGCACAGCACGGGGGCGGACATCCAGGCGTGCGTGAGGTGGCCCACGCCCAGCGCCGCGCCCACCGCCTCTTCGGCGTAGGACGCCGCCTCCGCCAGGCGCGCCAGTCGCGCGGCGTACCAGGCCGCGTTGTCGCAGGCATCGACGAGGTAGCTGGTGGCGTGCAGCTCGCGCGCACGGCGGGCCGCTTCCACCGACAGCGCCAGGCCGTGCTCCAGCTGGCCGGCCGAGGCGATGGCAATGGCCTCGATGTTCAGGCCGCCCACCCGCAGGATGCGGTCGCCGCTGTCTTCGCAGCACTCCACCATGCGCCGGGCGATCGCCCGGGCGCGGGTCGGGTCGAGCGCGATGACGGCGCACGAGGCCTGCAGCATCAGCGTGCGGGCCACCCAGTCGGCGCTGGCATGGCCGTCGCCCAGGGTGAGCGACCGCGCCAGATGCAGCTCCGCCCGGGCCAGCTCCGATCGATTGAGGTACATGCGGCCCAGCGCCTGGTGCGCATGGGCGGCGAGCATCACGTCACCCTCGCGCTCGGCGCGCTCGATCTGCGCGGTGGCCAGGGGCTCGAGCGCCAGGTCGCCCACGTTGCTGAGCGCACGCATCAGCTCGAGCAGCACGGGCCGGTGGTCCGGCACCAGGTGGTGCGCCAGGCGCAGCAGGTGGGCGGCCCGCTCCCAGCGGTGGGTGGCCAGGGCCTGCAGCGCGCGGGCGAACACTTCCTCGGCCCAGGGGTCGGCGGGCTCGGCCATGGCCGTGCCGGGTGGCGCGTCCGGGCACACGGCCTGGGTCACCTCCCGGGCCAGCCCGGCGGCCAGCTCGGCCGGGCGCGCGGCGTCCACGTGGCCGTGCCAGGTGGCCTCGTCATCGCGGGCCGTCCACTGCAGGCGCCAGCCCGCCGCGGCGCGCCGCTGCACGCGGCCGGTGACCACCACGCGCGCCCCCGTGGCGCGGCGCACCGCCTCGGCTTGCGCCTGCGGCCCCTGGCCGTGTGCGCCCTGGGTGGCCAGGAGCACCGACGCCACGGCGACCGGCTGCACGCCGGGGTGGGTGTCCAGGTGGCGCATGGCCAGCGACATCAGGCCCAGCTCCACCCAGTCCAGGGCCGTGTCGCCGGTGGCGTTGTCCAGCGGCAGCACCGCGAGCGTGGGCCTCGCGGTCGGCGGTGCGCCACCGGGCTGCGTGTCCTCGGCCACGGCGGCGGCGAAGCGGTAGCCCACCCGCGGCGACGTGCGGATGGCGTCGGCCCCGGGGTCGGGCTCGAGCGCCTGGCGGATCATCATCACGGCGCGGGGCAGCGAACCGCCGGCACCGGCGGCGCCTCGCCAGACCTGGTCGAGCAGTTCAGACTTGGGCACCACCCGGTGCCGATGGCGCAGAAGGTACACCAGCAGGTCGACGGCGCGCGGTTCCAGCGGCACCGGCTCGCCGTCGCGCAGCACACGCCGCGCGTGCGTGTCCACACAGAAGGGTCCGAATCGAAACTGCCTGGTCACCGGGTCGCCATGGGCCTGCGGCCAGGCTGGCCGCGCGGCGATTGTGGCAGCGGGCCGCCGTGGCTTGGCGGGCTCACGGCGACGGCCCGTCGCGCCAGCGCAGCTTGCGGTAGATGGTGTTGCGGCTGATGCCCAGGCGCCGCGCGGCGACGCTGATGTTGCCCTGGGCGGCCTCGACCGCCTCGCGGATCGTGCGCAGCTCCAGGTCCTGCAGCGTGGCGCCGGGGTCGGTGACCGCGGCCACGCCGGGGGCCGGCGCGGCGCCCGGCCCTGGGCCGGCGGGGGCGGGCGCGGTGAGGGCCTCGGGCGCGGCCTGCACCTCCTCGAGGAAGTCGTCGGACAGGTGGGCGCGACGGATGCGCGTGTCGGTGCCGGCCATCACCACCGCCGTGCGCAGCACGTTGGCCAGCTGGCGGATGTTGCCGGGCCAGCGGCAGGCCTGCAGCAGCGCGGTCACCTCGTCGTCCAGTGCCAGCGGCCGGCCGGGCGATTCCTGGCGCAGCAGCTTGGCCACGATGGCCAGCAGGTCGCTGCGCTCACGCAGGGCCGGCAGGCGCACGGCCAGGCCGTTGAGGCGGTAGTACAGGTCCTCGCGGAAGCTGCCCGCGGCGATCATCTCGCGCAGTGGCCGGTGGGTGGCGCTGACCACGGCCACGTCCACCGGCACCGGCTTGGCCGCGCCCAGCGGCGTCACCTGCCGCTCCTGCAGCACGCGCAGCAGCCGCGCCTGCAGGGCCAGCGGCATGTCGCCGATCTCGTCCAGGAACAGGGTGCCGCCATGGGCCTGCGCGATGCGGCCCACCGCGCCCTTGCGCCGTGCGCCGGTGAAGGCGCCTTCCTCGTGGCCGAACAGCTCGGCCTCGATCAGCGATTCGGGGATCGACGCGCAGTTCACCGCCACGAAGGGGTAGCGGGCCCGCTCGGAATCGTGGTGGATGGCGCGCGCCAGCAGCTCCTTGCCGGTGCCGGTTTCGCCGAGCACCAGGATGGAGATGCCGCGGTCGAGCACCCGCCGCACCTTGGCCACCACCTCGTCCATGCGGGCGTCGCCGGTCTGCAGGTAGCGCAGGCCGCCCGGCTGGGTGGCGCCGGGCGCCGGCACGGCGGGTCGGGGCTCGCCGGCCGCGGCGGCGAACAGGCCGCCCAAGGGCCGGCCGGTGGCGGCCTCCTGGGCGTCCTCCACGTCCTGAGCGGCTGCGGCGCCCAGCTGGTGCCAGGTGGGCCAGTTCACCACCGCGCGCCCGTACAGCAGCTGCCCGCCGGGCAGGCGCAGCGGCAGGGGGGTGGCCATGGGGGCGCGGAAATGGTCGACCACCGTGCCCACGGTGAGCTGGAACAGCGAGGTCAGCGACTGCATGCGCACGCCCGCGCCGCTGAGGCCGAGCTGGTCCAGCGCGCTGCTGTTGGCGCCCAGCAGCCGGCCG
Source organism: Burkholderiales bacterium (assembly GCA_016213265.1). Taxonomy (GTDB): domain Bacteria; phylum Pseudomonadota; class Gammaproteobacteria; order Burkholderiales; family Burkholderiaceae_C; genus Ideonella. The sequence goes on from JACRBA010000194.1 coordinate 17,610, forward strand.
TCGCGGCCCACGGCCACGATGCCTTCCATCAGCGTGCCGATGAACTCGGGCCGGCTGTGGAAGTGCAGACGCATGGCGTGGCGGAAGTCGTCGCACAGCCAGTGGTTCTCGATCATGCGGGCCGACATCTTCACCAGCCCCATGGTGTGCAGGTGGTAGGAGCGGTGGTCGCCCGACACGTCCAGCACGCCCAGCATGTTGCCGCGCGGGTCGAAGATGGGCGCGGCCGAGCAGGTGAGAAAGCCGTTGGCGTGCATGTAGTGCTCGCCCGCATGCACGAAGGTGGGCGCCTCCACCACCAGCGCGGTGCCGATGGCGTTGGTGCCCTTGCTGGGCTCGGACCAGTTGGCGCCCGGCGCCAGCGCCACCTTGCTGGCCCGCTGCAGAAAGCCGTCGTCGCCCACCGAATGCAGCACCGTGCCCTGCGCATCGGTGAGCACCACCATGCTCTGGGTGGCCATGATCTGCTCCAGCAGCATCTCCATGACCGGCGCGGCGTGCAGGTGCAGGCGCAGGTTGCGTTCACGCGCCACGGCGAGGTCGGGGCGCCGCAGCGGCGAGTGGTCGGGCCGCTCGATGCGCGACAGGCCCAGCGCGGCGCAACGCTCGTGCGAATCCACGATGGACTGGGCGTGCTGCCGGTCGATGGGCGGGGCGGTGGCGGGGTCGCGCGAGGTGGGCATCATGGCCGGGCAGGGCGCCGGCTCACGGGCCGGCAGGGCGCCGGCACACCGCCGACGCCACCATGCTAGGCCGGTGGTCGCCCGGCCGACAGGGCAGGGTTTCCAGAAGTTCTGCCCGTCGGCGCCGGGCAGGTGTGCCAGGTTGGCACACATTGGCCCGGCTGGCTTGCGCCGCGCTGACGGCCGCGTCGGCGGCCGCCGCCCGCAGCGGGGATCAGAAGAAGCCCAGCGGCGCCTCGCCGTAGCTCACCAGCAGGTTCTTGGTCTGCTGGTAGTGGTCGAGCATCATCTTGTGGGTTTCGCGCCCGATGCCGCTCTGCTTGTAGCCGCCAAAGGCGGCGTGCGCGGGGTAGGCGTGGTAGCAGTTGGTCCACACCCGGCCGGCCTGGATGCCGCGGCCCATGCGGAAGGCGGTGTTCATGTCGCGGCTCCAGACGCCCGCGCCCAGGCCGTACAGCGTGTCGTTGGCGATGGCCAGCGCCTCGTCCTCGTCCTTGAAGGTCGTCACCGACACCACCGGGCCGAAGATCTCCTCCTGGAAGATGCGCATCTTGTTGTGGCCCTTGAAGACCGTGGGCTGCACGTAGTAGCCACCGTCCAGGTCGCCGCCCAGCTGGCTGCGGCCGCCGCCGATGAGGCACTCGGCCCCTTCCTGCCGGCCGATGTCCAGGTAGCCGAGGATCTTGTCCATCTGCTCGCGCGAGGCCTGGGCGCCGATCATGGTGTCCAGGTCCAGCGGGTTGCCCTGGCGGATGGCGGCCACCCGCTTGAGCACCCGGGCCATGAAGGGCTCGTAGATCGACTCGTGCACCAGCGCGCGCGACGGGCAGGTGCACACCTCGCCCTGGTTCAGCGCGAACATCACGAAGCCCTCGACGGCCTTGTCCAGGAAGCCATCGTCCTTGGCGCACACGTCGGCGAAGAAGATGTTGGGCGACTTGCCGCCCAGCTCCAGCGTCACCGGGATGAGGTTCTGGCTCGCGTACTGCATGATCAGCCGGCCGGTGCCCGTTTCACCGGTGAAGGCGATCTTGGCGATGCGCGGGCTGCTCGCCAGGGGCTTGCCCGCTTCCAGGCCGAAGCCGTTGACCACGTTCAGCACGCCGGGCGGCAGCAGGTCGCCGATGAGCTCCATCAGCACCAGGATAGACACGGGCGTCTGCTCGGCCGGCTTGAGCACCACGCAGTTGCCGGCGGCCAGGGCAGGGGCCAGCTTCCAGGCCGCCATCAGCAGCGGGAAGTTCCAGGGAATGATCTGGCCGACGACGCCCAGCGGCTCGTGGAAGTGGTAGGCATAGGTCTGGTGGTCCACCTCGCCGATGGAGCCCTCCTGCGCACGCACGCAGGCGGCGAAGTAGCGGAAGTGGTCGATGGCCAGCGGGAGGTCCGCGGCCATGGTCTCGCGCAAGGGCTTGCCGTTGTCCCAGGTCTCGGCCGTGGCCAGCAGCTGCAGGTTCTGCTCCATGCGGTCGGCGATGCGGTGGAGCACCTGGGCACGCTCGGTGGTGGAGGTGCGGCCCCAGGCCGCCTTGGCGGCGTGCGCGGCGTCGAGCGCGCGCTCCACATCCTCGGCGGTGGAGCGCGGCACCTCGCAGAAGGGCCGGCCGGTCACGGGCGTGATGTTGTCGAAGTAGGCACCGCCGGCGGGGGCGACCCACTGGCCGTTGATGTAGTTGCCGTAGCGCTTCTTGAACGGCACCGCAAAGCCGAAGCGGCCGGGTTCGAGCATGTCCATGGTGTCTCCTGGTGTGGGGTGGATGGAACGGATCGCTCCCTGTCATTGCCAACCCCGTGCCAGGCCTGCCAGGGGGCCTAGCGGGTCGAAAAGACGCTTGGCGATGAGGGATTGCCCAGGCAGATGTGCCACGGCGGCGGCCCGTGCTGGCACAGGGTGTGTCGCGCTGGCACACCTGGCGTTGTGGGGCTGTCCCTGACAGTGCAAGCCCGGGGCGCCGTGGGTCGGACCGGCCTCTAGAATCGTTGTGCAGGTGCACAAATCGCCGTGCCCGCGCAGCGCACAACGCCGCCACCGAAAGCCCGCCCTCCATGCCCACGCCCCGCCGCCCCGCCCCCGACGCGTCCGCCCCCACCGACACCGCAGGGGGCACCGGCGTGCGCGTGCTGAAGAAGTACCCGAACCGGCGCCTGTACGACACCAGCGCCAGCACGTACATCACGCTGGCCGACGTGAAGCAGATGGTCCTGGACAGCGTGGCCTTCGAGGTGCGCGACGCCAAGACCGGCGACGACCTGACGCGCAGCATCCTGCTGCAGATCATCCTGGAAGAGGAAACCGGCGGCGCGCCCATCTTCACCGCCAACATGCTGGCGCAGATCATCCGCGTCTACGGCCACGCCATGCAGGGCATGATGGGCTCGTACCTCGAGAAGAACCTGCAGACCTTCGTCGAGATGCAGGCGCGCCTGGCCGACCAGGCGCGTGGCCTGTACGACCCCAAGGCCTTCACCCCCGAGATGTGGGCCCAGTTCATGAGCGGCCAGGCCCCCGTGATGCAGAACCTCATGGGCAACTACCTCGAGCAGTCGAAGAACCTGTTCGTGCAGATGCAGGAGCAGATGGGCAAGCAGGCCGGCGGCCTCATGGGTGGCTTCCCCGGCTTCGTGCCGCCGCCGACCAAGCCCTGAGCCCGGGCCCCGCCGGGGGCGTTTGCGACAATCGGGGGATGACCGACGACACCCTCGCCCCGGTGGCTGCCACCGCCACGCCCCCGGCGCCGACCATCGGATTCGTGAGCCTGGGCTGCCCCAAGGCGCTCACCGACTCCGAGCTCATCCTCACCCAGCTCTCCGCCGAGGGCTACCGCACGGCCAAGAGCTACCAGGGCGCCGACCTGGTGATCGTGAACACCTGCGGCTTCATCGACGACGCGGTCAAGGAAAGCCTGGACGCCATCGGCGAGGCGCTGGCCGAGAACGGCAAGGTGATCGTCACCGGTTGCCTGGGCGCCAAGGCGGGCGAGGGCGGCGGCAACCTGGTGCAGCAGGTGCACCCGAAGGTGCTGGCTGTCACCGGCCCGCATGCCACGCAGGAGGTGATGGACGCGGTGCACAGCCACGTGCCCAAGCCGCACGACCCCTTCGTCGATCTGGTGCCCGCGGCCGGCATCAAGCTCACGCCGAAGCACTACGCCTACCTGAAGATCAGCGAGGGCTGCAACCACCGCTGCACGTTCTGCATCATCCCCAGCCTGCGCGGCGACCTGGTCAGCCGCCCGGTGGGCGACGTGCTCAAGGAAGCGCGCGCCCTGTTCGAGGGCGGCGTGAAGGAGCTGCTGGTGGTGAGCCAGGACACCTCGGCCTACGGCGTGGACGTGAAGTACCGCACCGGCTTCTGGGACGGCAAGCCGGTGAAGACGCGCATGCTGGACCTGGTGGCTGCCCTGGGCGAGCTGGCGCGCCAGCACGGCGCCTGGGTGCGGCTGCACTACGTGTACCCGTATCCGCACGTGGACGAGGTCATCCCGCTCATGGCGCAGGGGCTGGTGCTGCCCTACCTGGACGTGCCGTTCCAGCATGCGCACCCCGACGTGCTGCGCCGCATGAAGCGCCCGGCCAGCGGCGAGCGCAACCTGGAGCGCATCCAGGCCTGGCGCCAGGCCTGCCCCGAGCTGGTCATCCGCTCCACCTTCATCGCCGGTTTCCCAGGAGAGACGGAGGAGGAGTTCGCCTACCTGCTCGATTTCCTGCAGGAGGCGCAGATCGACCGTGCCGGCTGCTTTGCCTACTCGCCGGTGAATGGCGCCGCGGCCAACGAACTGCCTGGCGCGCTGCCAGACGCGGTGCGCGAGGAACGCCGCGCGCGATTCATGGCCGTGGCCGAGGCCGTGTCGGTGCAGCGCCTGCGCCGCCGCATCGGTGCCACCATGCAGGTGCTGGTGGACCGCGCGCCGGCCCTGGGCCGCAAGGGTGGGGTGGGGCGCACGTATGCCGACGCGCCGGAGATCGACGGCACCGTGCGCCTGCTGCCGCCGGCCAAGGCGTCCACCGTGCTGCGCGTGGGCGAGTTCGCCAAGGCGCGCATCGTGGCCACCGAGGGGCACGACCTGGTGGGTGAGCCCGTATGAGCGAGGCCTCGCGCGAGCGCCCGGGGCCAGGGGCTCCTTCCGCCACCGACCTGATCCACCACGCCTACCAGCCGCCGGCGGGCTTCGGCTCGCCGGCGGTGCCGGTGCACAAGGGCTCCACCGTCTACTTCGACAGCGTCGCGGCGCTGCGCGAGCACCACTGGCTGGACAAGCAGGCCTACACCTACGGCCTGCACGGCACGCCCACCACCTTCACGCTGGAGGCGCGGCTGGCCACGTTGGAGGGCGCGCGCCATGTGCTGCTGGCCCCGAGCGGCCTGGCGGCCCTGACCACCGTGGACATGGCACTGCTCGCCTCGGGCGACACCGTGCTGCTGCCCGACAACGCCTACCACCCCAGCAAGGAGTTCGCGCGTCACGAGCTGGCCCACTGGGGCATCGCGCACCGGCTGTACGACCCCATGGACCCCGCCAGCCTGTGGGCGGCGCTCGGCGCGGACGTCAAGCTGGTCTGGCTGGAAGCGCCCGGCTCGGTGACGATGGAGTTCCCCGACCTGCCGGCGCTCGTGCGCACCGTGCGCGAGGCGGCGCCGCAGGCCGTGGTGGCGCTGGACTACACCTGGGGCGCGGGCCTTGCCTTCTCGCCCTTCGACCTGGCCGGCCTGGGCGGGCAGGGCGTGGACCTGACCATCCACGCGCTCACCAAGTACCCGTCCGGCGGCGGCGACGTGCTGATGGGCTCCATCGCCTGCCGCGACGACGCGCTGTACCGCCGCCTCGCGCTGGCGCACAGCCGCCTGGGGCTGGGCGTGGGCGCGAACGACGTGGAGCTCGTGCTGCGCGCGCTGCCCAGCCTGCCGCTGCGCTATGCGGCGCAGGACGCGGCGGGGCGTCGGGTGGCGCAGTGGGCGGCCGGGCAGCAACCCGTCATCCGGCGGGTGCTGCATCCGGCGATGCCGGGCTCCCCGGGCCATGCCCAGTGGCAGGCCAGCTGCCGCGCCGCGGCGGGGCTGCTCACGCTGGAGTTCGACCCGGCCATCGCGGCGGACGCCGTGGACGCCTTCGTCGACGGCCTGCAGCGCTTTCGCATCGGCTGGAGCTGGGGCGGCCCGGTCAGCCTGGCCGTGCCGTACCAGGCGGCCCGCCTGCGGCAGCTGGGCACGCCGTACGAGGGCGTACTGGTGCGCCTGAGCATCGGCCTGGAAGACCCGGACGACCTGATCGCCGACCTGGCCGCCGGCCTGGCGCGGCTGGCCGGCGCCACCCGCCGCTGACCTGCCGTTGACCCGCGGCTGGGCTCCACCGGCTCTCAGCGGGCCGGCGGTGCCTCGAAGTGGCCGTCGCGGGCGAAGCGGTCGGTGGCGTCCACCAGCGCCGCGGCGATGCCGGGCTCGTAGGACGAGTGCCCCGCGTCCTCGATGATGCGCAGCTGCGACCCCGGCCAGGCATCGGCCAGCGCGTGGGCGTAGCGCACCGGGCAGATCACGTCGTAGCGGCCGTGCACGATGAAGCCCGGCAGATGCCGGATGCGCGGCATGCCGTCCAGCAGCTGGCCCGGGCGCAGGAAGGCCCGGTGCTGGAAGTAGTGCGCCTCGAGCCGGCCGATGCCCAGCGCCACGGCGTCGGCCGTGAACGCGTCCGCGGTGGCCGCGCTCGGGCGCAGGTGCAGGCAGGAGCCCTCGGAGCGGCTCCAGGCCCGGGCCGCCGGCGTGTAGACGGCGGGGTCGTCGCTCGTCAGGCGGCGCTGGTAGGCCGCCAGCAGGTCGTGGCGCTCGTCGGCGGGCACGTGGCTGGCGAAGGCCTCCCACTCGCGCGGGAAGAAGTTGCGCACGCCGTACAGCCACCAGTCGATCTCGGCGTCGCTGACCAGCCAGATGCCACGCAGCACCAGGCCCAGGCAGCGCTCGGGGTGGGCCTGGGCGTAGGCCAGCGACAGCGTCGAGCCCCACGAACCACCGAAGACCAGCCAACGCTCCACGCCCATCTGCTCGCGCAGGCGCTCCATGTCGGCGATCAGCAGGTCGGTGGTGTTCTCACGGGTCTCGCCCAGCGGTGTGGCGCGGCCCGCGCCCCGCTGGTCGAACAGCATCACGTGGTAGCGGGCCGGGTCGAAGAATCGGCGGCTGGTGGGCGAGATGCCGCCGCCGGGGCCGCCATGCACGAACACGGCCGGGATGCCGCCGGGCGTGCCGCAGGTCTCCCAGTACAGGGTGTGCAAGGGGCTCACGGGCAGGGTGCCGGTGGCCAGCGGTTCGATGGGCGGGTGCAGCACGTCGTCGAGCGTCATGCGCGCATTGTGCGGGCAGGCGCGCCAGGCCGCCGCCCGGCTGCCACGGGCGCCCCCACCCGGGGCGGGTCAGTCCTTGGCGGGCCCCGAGACCTTGTGGCGCATCAGGCGGCCCTTCTCGCGGTCCCAGTCGCGCTTCTTCTCGGTCTCGCGCTTGTCGTGCTGCGCCTTGCCCTTGGCCAGCGCGATCTCGCACTTCACCCGCCCGCCCTTGTAGTGCAGGTTGAGCGGCACCAGCGTGAAGCCGCGCTGCTCCACCTTGCCGATGAGGCGGCGGATCTCGTCCTTGGCCATCAGCAGCTTCTTGGTGCGGTCGGCTTCGGGGTGCACGTGCGTGGACGCGCTGCGCAGCGCGTTGATGCGGCAGCCAATGAGGTAGAGCTCACCTTGCTTGATGACCACGTAGCCATCGGTGAGCTGCACCTGGCCTGCGCGGATGGCCTTGACCTCCCAGCCTTCCAGCACCATGCCGGCCTCGTACTGCTCCTCGATGTGGTACTCGAAGCGGGCGCGGCGGTTTTCGGCGATGAGGGCGGACATGAATGGTGGCAGTGGGGTGGCCACGGTGGCGGCATGCCCCGTGCCCAGGCTCCTAGAATCCGCGCATTCTATGAAGCACGTGAAGAAGTCCGTCCTGCTGTGGTACTCGCCGGCCGAGATGTACCAGCTCGTCACCGACGTGGAGCGCTACCCGGACTTCCTGCCGTGGTGCGAGCGCGGCGAGGTGATCGAGCGCCACGAGAACGGCATGACGGCCCGCATCCACCTGGCCTACGCCGGGGTACGCCACGCATTCACCACCCGCAACGACCACCAGCCCGACCGGCAGGTGCTGGTTCAGTTGGTGGACGGCCCGTTCTCGCTGCTGGAAGGCTCGTGGGTGTTCGCCCCCATCGGCCGGCCTGCGGATGAGGCGCCCAGTGCCTGCCGCATCGAATTCGACCTGCGTTATGCCTTCTCCAGCCGGCCGCTGGAGGCCGTGCTGAGCCCTGTGTTCGACCGGGTGGCCAACACCTTCGTCGACTCGTTCGTCACCCGCGCGGAGAAGGTCTATGGCCAGCGCTGAGGCGGCCGGCAGCCAGGCGGGCTCGCCGGTGGCGGCCACGGGCACGCCCGCGACCGTGGAGGCCACGGTGGCCTTCAGCCCGGCGCCGCGCCAGGTGGACCAGGTGCGCCTGAGTCTGCCGGCCGGCAGCACGGTGGCCGATGCGGTGCGGGCGAGCGGGCTGCTGCAATGGCACGCTTTGCCGGCCGATGCGCCGGTGGGCGTGTGGGGCAAGCCCCGCCCGCCCGAGACGCCCCTGCGCGCGCGCGACCGCGTCGAGATCTACCGCGATCTGCAGGTCGACCCCAAGGAGGCCAGACGCCAGCGCTACCGCGGGCAGCGGCCCCGCACCCGGGCGCTGCCGCGCTGAGCCGCGCTCAGGGCGTGGCCTGGCGGGCCGAGTCGGCCATCTGCCGGTAGCGGGCGATCTCCTGCGCCCGGCCGGCGTCGTCGAGGATCTCGCGCTCGCCACGGTCGTTCATGCGGCCGATGCGCTGGCCGCTTTCCAGCGCCGCCAGCTGGCGACGGGCGCGGTCGCAGTTCTCGGCGCGCTGCTGGTCGCGCCGGGCCTTGTCGGCGGCCTGGCGGGCCTTGTCCGCCGCGGCCTGCTCGGCCTGGGCCTTCTGGCGCCGGGCCTCGAGCGCCGGGTCCACCCCCGCCGGCGCGGAGGCGACGCCATCGCTCGCAGGGGCGGCAGCGGCCGCCGCCGCCGCGGCACGCGCCCCGCCCGGGCGCTGCAGGATGTCCTTCTCGGGCACGTCCACCGGCGGCGGGCGATCGCTCACCTGCACGCGGCCGTCGCGGTCGCGCCATTTCCAGATCGCCTGGGCGCTGGCAGCGCCGCAGGCCAGGGCCAGCAGGACGGTGAGGGCGCCGATGCGGGCGGCCGTGAGGTGCTTGGTATTCATGGGCATCCGGGTGCACTCGTTCACCGGGCAGTGTACGAGCGCGACGGCGCAGCCGACTGTGCACTCTGCCGCGTCCGTATAATTCGCTTTTGCGTCTGGAGCTTTCCCATGCGCCTTCTAGGCAAAGCGCTCACCTTCGACGATGTGTTGTTGGTGCCGGCGTACTCCCAGGTGTTGCCCCGTGATACTTCGCTGGCAACGCGCGTTTCCCGCAACATCGTCCTGAACCTGCCACTGGTGTCCGCCGCCATGGACACGGTGACGGAAGCGCGGCTGGCCATCGCCATCGCCCAAGAGGGCGGCATGGGGATCATCCACAAGAACCTGCCGCCCAAGCTGCAGGCGGCCGAGGTGGCCCGCGTCAAGCGCTACGAGTCGGGCCTGCTGAAGGACCCGATCACCATCGCCCCCGGCGCCCGGGTGCGTGACGTCATCGAGCTGTCGCGCCAGCACGGCATCTCCGGCTTCCCGGTGGTGGAAGAGGGCAAGGTGGTGGGCATCGTCACGGGGCGCGACCTGCGCTTCGAGACCCGGCTGGACGCCCCGGTGCGCGAGATCATGACGCCGCGCGAGCGCCTGGTCACCGTGTAGGAGGGTGCCTCGCTGGCGGAAGCCAAGGCACTGATGCACCAGCACAAGCTGGAGCGTGTGCTCGTGCTGAACGACGCCTGGGAACTGCGCGGCCTGTTCACGGTGAAGGACATCACCAAGCAGACCACCTTCCCCAATGCCGCGCGCGACCCGAATGGCAAGCTGCGCGTCGGCGCTGCCGTGGGGGTGGGCGAGGGCACCGAGGAGCGCGTGGAGCTGCTGGTGAAGGCCGGCGTGGACGCCCTGGTGGTGGACACGGCGCACGGCCACTCGCACGGCGTGCTCGAGCGCGTGCGCTGGGTGAAGAAGAACTTCCCGCAGGTGGACGTGATCGGCGGGAACATCGCCACCGGTGCCGCCGCGCTGGCGCTGGTCGAGGCCGGCGCGGACGGCGTCAAGGTGGGCATCGGCCCGGGCTCCATCTGCACCACCCGCATCGTGGCCGGCGTGGGCGTGCCCCAGATCACCGCCATCGACAACGTGGCCACGGCGCTGCGCGGCACGGGCGTGCCGCTGATCGCCGACGGCGGCATCCGCTACTCGGGTGACATCGCCAAGGCCATCGCCGCCGGCGCCAGCACGGTGATGATGGGCGGCATGTTCGCCGGCACCGAATAGTCCCCTGGCGAGGTCATCCTCTACCAGGGCCGCAGCTACAAGAGCTACCGCGGCATGGGCTCCATCGGCGCGATGAAGGCCGGCTCTGCCGACCGCTACTTCCAGGAGAACGACGAGTCGGCCAACCCCAACGCCGACAAGCTCGTGCCCGAAGGCATCGAAGGCCGGGTGCCCTACAAGGGCTCCATGGTCTCCATCATCTTCCAGATGGCGGGCGGCCTGCGGGCGTCCATGGGCTACTGCGGCTGCGCCACGATCGACGAGATGCGCGAGCGGGCGGAGTTCGTCGAGATCACCTCGGCGGGCATCCGCGAGAGCCACGTGCACGACGTGCAGATCACCAAGGAAGCCCCGAACTACCGGCTGGAGTGACGGCCCACCGTCGCACCCGCTGTCTGCGCCCGGCCCCCTCGCCGGGCGCGGCTGTTTTCAGCACCTGATCGATGAACTCACCCTCGAACGGAACCGCCCACGCCGCGCCGGCCGCTGCGCCCCTGCGTGGGCGTGCAGCGGCCATGCCGTTCATCATGCTCACGGTGCTGATCGACATGGTCGCCGTGGGCCTCATCATCCCGGTGCTGCCGCATCTGGTGGGCAGCTTCACCGACTCGGCCGCTGACAAGACGCTGTGGTTCGGCGTCGTGGCGTTCAGCTTCGGCATTGCCAACTTCTTCGGCTCGCCGGTCATCGGCGCGCTGTCCGACCGTTTCGGTCGCCGGCCCGTGCTGCTGCTGGGCTTCTGCGGGCTGGCGCTGAGCTTCTTCGGCACGGCCATGGCCGACGCCTTGTGGGTGCTCATCGTCGTGCGCCTGTTCAGCGGCGCGATGCAGGCCAACGCGGCGGTTGCCCACGCGTACGTGGCCGACATCTCCGCGCCGGACGAGCGCGCGCGTCGTTTCGGCCTGATCGGCGCCATGTTCGGCATGGGCTTCATCATCGGGCCGGCGCTGGGCGGCGTGCTCGGCTCCATCAACCTGCACCTGCCGTTCTGGGTGGCCGGCAGCCTGGCAGTGGTCAACTGGTTCTACGGCTGGCTGGTGCTGCCAGAGTCGCTGCCGCCCGAAAAGCGCCGGGCCTTCGACTGGAAGCGCGCGAACCCCGTGGCCTCGCTGTCCGGCCTGGCCCGACTGCATGGGGTGGGCTGGCTGGTGGCGGTGATCGGCCTGTCGGGCCTGGCGCAGTTCACGCTGCACATGACCTGGGTGCTCTACGTCGACCAGAAGTTCGGCTGGGGGCCGCGCGAGACGGGCTGGTCGCTGTTCGCGGTGGGCCTCATGTCTGCGCTGGTGCAGGGCGTGCTGCTCGGCCGCCTGCTCAAGCGTTTCCCGCCGCGCAAGCTGGCCGTCGCTGGCCTGGTGTCGTCCACGCTGGCCTACCTGGCCTGGGGCCTGGCCACCGAAGGCTGGATGATGTACGCCGTGATCGGCGCCAACGTGCTGGGTTTCGCGGGCGCATCGGCCATCCAGAGCATCGTGTCCAACGCGGCCGACGAGCACACCCAGGGCCAGGCCATGGGCGCGGTGGCCGGCCTGAACAGCCTGATGGCCGTGATCGCGCCCATCGTCGGCCCGTCGCTGCTGGCGCTGGTGTCGCACCTGCCGCGGGGCGACTGGCGCATCGGCGTGCCGTACTACTTTTGCGCGGCGCTCCAGGCGCTCGCCACCGTGCTGGCCATCCACCATTTCCGCACCCACCGGGGGGGCGCCGCTCCCGTGCCTGCCCCGGCGCCCTGATTCGCCCACTTGCCCCTGCCACCATGACGCACGACAAGATCCTCATCCTCGACTTCGGCTCCCAGGTCACGCAGCTCATCGCCCGCCGCGTGCGCGAGGCCAATGTCTACTGCGAGATCCACCCGAACGACGTGAGCGACGAGTTCGTGCGTGGCTTCGGGGCCAAGGGCATCATCCTGTCGGGCAGCCACGCCAGCACCTACGAGGACCACCAGCTGCGCGCACCGCAGGCGGTGTGGGAGCTGGGCGTGCCCGTGCTGGGCATCTGCTACGGCATGCAGACCATGGCCGTGCAGCTGGGTGGCGAGGTCAGCTGGAGCGACCACCGCGAGTTCGGCTACGCCGAGGTGCGCGCGCACGGGCACACGCGCCTGCTCGATGGCATCCAGGACTTCAGCACCCCCGAGGGCCACGGCATGCTCAAGGTGTGGATGAGCCACGGCGACAAGGTGTCGTCGCTGCCGCCGGGCTTCA
>JACRBA010000028.1 GCA_016213265.1 Burkholderiales bacterium
ACAACCCGCTGGTGCTGGCCGGCTGCCTGGACATCAAGAGCTCCATCAAGGCAGCGCGCTTCGTGCGCTTCTGCGACGCGTTCAACATCCCCGTGGTGACCTTCGTGGACGTGCCCGGCTTCATGCCCGGCACCAGCCAGGAGTACGGCGGCATCATCAAGCACGGCGCCAAGCTGCTGTACGCCTACGCCGAGTGCACGGTGCCCAAGATCACGGTGATCACCCGCAAGGCCTACGGCGGTGCCTACGACGTGATGGCCTCCAAGCACCTGCGTGGCGACGTGAACTTCGCCTGGCCCAACGCCGAGATCGCGGTGATGGGCGCCAAGGGCGCGGTGGAGATCATCTTCCGCGAGGACAAGGGCGACCCGGCCAAGCTGGCCGCGCGCGAGGCCGAGTACAAGGCTCGCTTCGCCAACCCCTTCGTGGCCGGCGCACGCGGCTTCATCGACGACGTCATCCAGCCGCACGAGACGCGCAAGCGCATCTGCCGCTCGCTGGTGATGCTCAAGGACAAGAAGCTCGAGAACCCGTGGCGCAAGCACGGCAACATCCCGCTGTGACTCTTTCCCGTTCGGGCTGAGCCCGTCGAAGCCCCCCTTCGACACGCTCAGGGCGAACGGACTTCAGAACGGACTGAACATGTTCAAGAAGATCCTGATTGCGAACCGCGGCGAGATCGCCTGCCGCGTCATCAAGACGGCCAGGAAGATGGGCATCGCCACCGTGGCGGTGTACTCCGAGGCAGACCGCGACGCCCGCCATGTGGAGCTGGCCGACGAATCGGTGCTGCTGGGCCCGGCGCCCAGCCGCGAGAGCTACCTGGTGGCCGACAAGATCATCGCCGCGGCCAAGGCCACCGGCGCCGAGGCCATCCACCCCGGCTACGGCTTCCTCTCGGAGAACGAGGACTTCGCCCGCCGCTGCGAGGAAGAAGGCATCGTCTTCATCGGCCCGAAGCACTACAGCATCGCGGCCATGGGCGACAAGATCGCCTCGAAGAAGCTGGCCAACGAGGCCAAGGTCAGCACCATCCCCGGCCACAACGAGCCCATCCTCAGCCCGGAGGAGGCGGTGCAGATCGCGCAGCGCATCGGCTACCCGGTGATGATCAAGGCCTCGGCTGGCGGCGGCGGCAAGGGCCTGCGCGTGGCCTACAACGACAAGGAGTGCTTCGAGGGCTTCTCGTCGTGCCGCAACGAGGCGCGCAACAGCTTCGGCGACGACCGCGTGTTCATGGTGAAGTACGTCCAGGAGCCGCGCCACATCGAGATCCAGGTGCTGGGCGACGCCCACGGCAACGTGGTGTACCTGCACGAGCGCGAGTGCTCTATCCAGCGCCGCCACCAGAAGGTGATCGAGGAGGCGCCGTCGCCCTTCATCAGCGACGCCACCCGCAAGGCCATGGGCGAGCAGGCTGTGGCGCTGGCCAAGGCGGTGAAGTACCAGAGCGCCGGCACGGTGGAGTTCGTGGTCGGCAAGGACCAGAGCTTCTACTTCCTGGAGATGAACACGCGGCTGCAGGTGGAGCACCCGGTGACCGAAAGCATCACCGGCATCGACCTGGTGGAGCAGATGATCCGCGTGGCCGCCGGCGAGAAGCTCGCCTTCGGCCAGGCCGACATCCCGAAGCAGGGCTGGGCCATCGAGTGCCGCATCAACGCGGAAGACCCGTTCCGCAACTTCCTGCCCTCCACCGGCCGCCTGGTGCGCTACCAGCCGCCACAGGCCAACCTGGAGCAGGGCAGCGTGACGCTGCGCGGCGCGGCCTACGAAGGCGGTGCCTTCGGCGGCGTGCGCGTGGACACCGGCGTCTACGAGGGCGGCGAGATCCCGATGTTCTACGACTCGATGATCGCCAAGCTCATCGTGCACGGCATGGACCGCAACGACGCCATCGCCAAGATGCGCACCGCGCTCAATGCCTTCGTCATCCGCGGCATCAGCAGCAACATCCCCTTCCAGGCGGCGCTGCTGGCGCACCCGAAGTTCGTCTCCGGCGCCTTCAACACCGGCTTCATCGCCGAGCACTACCCGCAGGGCTTCCGCGCCGAGGACGTGCCGCACGACGACCCGCTGTTCCTGGTGGCGCTCGCCGCCTTCGTGCGCCGCAAGGCGCGCGAGCGCGCGGCCGGCATCAGCGGCCAGCTGCCGGGCCACGAGGTGGCGCACCCTGACGAGCTCGTCATCGTGGTGCTGGGCCGCGAAGGCCAGAACACCCACCACGCCGTGAAGGTGACCGGCTTCGACGCCGCCGCCGGCCGCGCGGTGGTGCAGGTGGGCGAGCGCCGCTACGAGATCCAGAGCCCCACGCGGCTGGGCGACATCCTGATGACGGGCACCTGCAACGGCCAGCCCTTCTCCGCCCAGGTGGAGCGCGGCCCGAGCAAGAGCCCGCTGGCGCTGCGCGTGAGCCACAACGGCACGCAGATCGACGCCATGGCCCTGCTGCCGCGCGCGGCCGAGCTGCACAAGCTCATGCCGTACAAGGCGCCGCCCGACCTGTCGAAGTTCCTGCTGTCGCCCATGCCGGGCCTGCTGGTGGACGTGGCGGTGACGCCGGGCCAGAAGGTGCTGGCCGGCGAGAAGCTGGCGGTGATCGAGGCCATGAAGATGGAGAACATCCTCGTGGCCACGCAGGACGGCGTGGTCAAGGACGTGCTGGCGGCCAAGGGCGCCAGCCTGTCGGTGGACCAGCCCATCGTGGCCTTCGAGTGAAAGGGGCCTCCATGACGTCACCCAAGCCGTTCCGCATCCTCGGCATTCAGCAGATCGCCATCGGCGGGCCCAGCAAGGACAAGCTGAAGGCCCTGTGGGTGGACATGCTGGGCCTGCAGGTCAAGAGCACCTTCGTCAGCGAACGCGAGAACGTGGACGAGGACATCTGCGCCCTCGGCAGCGGCCCCACCGCCGTGGAGGTGGACCTGATGCAGCCGCTGGACCCGGAGAAGAAGCCGGCCGTGCACACCACGCCGCTCAACCACGTGGGCCTGTGGGTGGACGACCTGCCCAAGGCCGTGCAGTGGATGACCGCCAACGGCGTGCGCTTCGCCCCCGGTGGCATCCGCCGCGGCGCGGCCGGCCACGACATCTGCTTCATCCACCCCAAGGGCAACGACGAGTTCCCCCTGGGCGGCGAGGGCGTGCTGATCGAGCTGGTGCAGGCACCGCCCGAGGTGGTTCAGGCGCTGGGCTGAGCCTCGGGTTGGGCCGCGGCGGCAGGCGGTGCCAGCTCGTCCACCCGGGTGGTGCGCGCCGAGTCCTCCGGCGAGAAGACCATGCGCCGCAGGGCGCCGGCCGGTGCCTGCTGGCGGTCCTTGCGCACACGGAACTGGCCCAGCCCGGGCAGGGCCATGCGCTCCTCGGGCGTGCACTCGTTCAAGGCCTGGCGCAGGGCGTGCAGCGTGGCGAGCACGATGCGCTGCGCGCCCTGGGCACCAGGCTGAGCGGTGGCCACGGCGGGTTCGATGCGCTGGATGCGCTGCATGAGTTCGTCGAGTTTCATGGGGTGGTGGCGAGCAGCGCGGGGCTGCCGTGCAGGGTGAAGAGATCGGCGGCGCGGGCGATGGCGAAGCCGCGGCGGCGGGCTTCGCCCATCACCAGGGCCCAGTCGTCGGCCAGCATGTCCATGTCGGGTGCGCGGCTGCCCACGTACTCGTGCTCGCGCGGCTCGATGACCACGCCGTAGCGGGCGGCCAGCTGGGCGCGGTCGCCCTCGTACATGCCGGTCACGTAGTTCACGGTGGCGCGGTCCACGAACATGGCACCGCGGAACTCCTTCTTCAGCTTGGACAGGGCGGTCACCTCGTCGACGAATCCGGCCGCCTCGGCCTTGGGGAAGAAGTTGTTCACCAC
Organism: Burkholderiales bacterium; assembly: GCA_016213265.1. Lineage (GTDB taxonomy): Bacteria > Pseudomonadota > Gammaproteobacteria > Burkholderiales > Burkholderiaceae_C > Ideonella. The sequence goes on from JACRBA010000028.1 coordinate 3,856, forward strand.
GCGCTTGATGAACAGCAGGTTGCCGGTGACGCTGGGGTTGCTCTCGTAGGGCTTGCGCACGAAGCGCGCCAGGTCGCCGCCCAGGCCGATGACCTGGGCGAAGTCCTGCACGATGTCGCCGCCGTGCAGCGCCGCGCGGTCGTACAGGCGCACGGTGACGCGGTCACGCCCGAACACCTCGCCCCAGGCGTCGGCCACCTTGAACAGCGGCTTGCGGGTGAAGTAGCAGAACGAGTCGAAGGCGCAGCTCAGGTGCGTGGCCTGCACGTTCTGCTGGTACCAGCTGGCGAGGTAGGCCACGTGCTCGCGCACGTAGAGCACCACGCGCACCTCGTGCCCCTCCAGCGCGTCGTGGATGCGCTCGATGCCGCGCGGCACATGGGTGTGGAAGTCTTCCGACGACAGCACCGCCCGCTCGCAGCCGGCCAGCTCGGTGCGCAGCGCGGCCACCATCTCCCGCGTGGCCGCGTCGTTGGCCAGCGGGCCGGGCTTCAGGCGCTTGGACAGCGGGTGGTGCGCGGTGGTGTCGCGGCCGGCGCGCGGGTAGCACCAGCCTTCGGCGCGCAGCGCGTCGGCGTTCATGCTGAAGAAGTCCTGCAGCGAGGAGGTGCCGGTCTTGTTCAGCCCGATATGGAGGTGGATCTCGGCCATGGTGAGTGGTGCAGTCGGCGCGCCGCGTCAGCGGGCGTAGAGGTGGTCGATGAGGTCGTGGTACTGCACGGCGGAGTGCTGCACCGAGCACTGCTCGCGCATGAAGCGCCGGGCCGCCTGGCCGATGCGGGCGCGCGCCGCGGGGTTGAGCATGAGGTGCTCGAGAGCCTGGGCGAGGGCGTGCGGCTCGCCGAGCTCCAGCGGCACCTTCACCACGGTGTCGTCGGGCGCCTCGGCGAAGGGGCCGAAGTTGTGGATGATGGCCGGCAGGCCGAGCGCCATGGCCCGGGCGAGCGTGCCCGAACTTTCGCCCACGCTCGGGTAGCGCAGGTTCACCAGCGCGTCGGCCGCGACGATGTGGCGGAAGAAGGTGTCCTCGTCGAGGAAGCCGGTGACGGTGACGCAGTCCTCCAGGCCGTGGCGGCGAATGTGCGCGTCGATGTCGAAGCCGGCATTGCGTTCGCCGCCGATGACGAAGTGGAAGCGTGCGCCGCGGCGTCGCAGCATGGCCAGGGCCGCCAGCGTGCACTGGATCTGCTTGGGCGGGGTGATGTAGCCCAGCGACAGCACCACGAAGGTGTCTGCCGGCAGGCCCAGGCCTTCGCGCGCCTCGTCCTGCCCCAGCTCGTCGTAGTCCAGTGCCTGCGGGGCGAAGTGGTGGGGCAGCACCGTGGTGCGCGCATGCGCACCGGCAGGCAGGCGCTCGTACACCCAGCGGCTGTGCACGATGACGCCGCGGGCCTGGTGCACCAGGTGGGTGTTGAGCGGCAGGGAGATCTTCTGCGCCTCGGAGAACAGCCCCACGTGCCGCAGGTCGGCCAGGGCGGCGCCCGAGGGGCCGTACTCCTCGGCCAGCACGTCGCGGTAGGCGTCCTTGTTGCCGGCCACCAGGGTGGCGTCTTCGACCAGGTAGTGCAGGTTGAAGTCGTGCTGCACCAGGATGCCCGGGCGCTGCCGGAAGGCCCGGTACGCGAACACATGGTCGCCGTTGTTGCCGATCTGGTAGACGTGCGGGCACGCGGCCAGCGTGCGGTCGTCGGCGTACTCGGCTTCGGTGATGGCGCGCCAGCGCCCGCCGCTGGCGGCCGCCGCCTGGGCGGCGGCCTCGGTCACGCGCTCGCACACCACCACGATCTCGCGGGAGTCGGCCAGCGCCGGCAGCAGCTCCAGCATGTAGTCGGCGATGCCCGACTTGGCCGGCGGCAGCGGCGAGAACATGACCACCGGCCTAGCCATGCGTGGGCTCCACCAGGCGCATGGGCACGGCCTTGGACAGGGGCGCCGGTGCGCCCGCGGCCACACCGGGCGCGCGTGTGCGGCCGGCGGCGGGCTCGGCCGCGAGCACCGGCCGCGGGCGGGTGGCCTCCACGATGGCATTCACGTAGTCGGCCACCTGGCGCTTGAGCTCCACGGTGGTGTAGTGGTGCAGGTGGAAGAAGCCTTCGCGCAGCTCGGCGAGCTGCTGCGTCACCTGCGCGAGCACCTCCGTGGTCCGCGCCAGGCCCGCGTCCACCTCGGCGCGCCAGGACTGCACCTCGGGGTCCGTCAGGGCCGGTGGCTGGCTCACCGCGCGCAGGGCCGAGGGCGCCGCCGCGCGGGCCAGCTCACGCAGGTCCGCGGCCAGGGTGTTCACGCGGCTTTCCAGCAGGCACTGGGCGCCCGCATGCGCCTCGACGAAGGCGTTCAGGGCGCGGCTCAGCTGCTGCTCGGTGAGCTGGCCCACGCTGGCCTGCAACTGCCGGATGTCGGCCACCGCCTGCGCCAGCCGCAGCGCGAGGCTCATTTCCATGAGCTTGTGGCTCTCGTGGTGCTCCGGCAGGAACACGTGGTCCTCGGGCAGGTCGTCCACGAACCGCACCCCGCAGCGCCGCGCCGTGGGCGAGGCGGCGATCTCGCGCAGCACCTGGGCGCGTGCGCCCGGCTGCTGCTCCAGCAGGTGCAGGTAGTGGCCGAAGCCGCCGCCGTCTGGCCACTGGCGCTGCAGCGCCAGGTACGCGTTGATGACGAAGTCCGAGGGGCTGCCGTGCATCAGGGCGCTGGCCCGCACGGTGCTGGGCGGCTGCAGGGTCGGGGTGGCCACGGGAGTCCTTCGCGGGGGCGTTGGCAAGACCCCGCCGATTCTGGGAACCGACCGTGAAGCCGGCGTGACGCCCCGCCTGCGCCGTGCGGCCGCGCCCGGCTTGACCTGGCGCAATCCGTGGGGCCGCCAGGCGGCTGCGCGACAGTGCGTTGTCAGCCACGCGCGCTGCAATACCGCACCCTACGCGCGCGCAGCGTCGTGCGCGCGACCCGACAGCAGGAGACCCGGATGACCCGCTACGCCGATTTCCACCGCCGCTCCATCGAGGACCGTGACGGCTTCTGGGCCGAGCAGGCCGCCCTCATCGACTGGCAGGTGCCGTTCGACCAGGTGTGCGACTACAGCAACCCGCCGTTCGCGCGCTGGTTTCCGGGCGGGCGCACCAACCTGTGCCACAACGCGGTCGATCGCCACCTGAAGGACCGTGCGGCGCAGAACGCGCTCATCTTCGTGTCCACCGAGACGAATCAGGAGCGGGTCTACAGCTTCGCCGAGCTGCATGCCGAGGTGCAGCGCATGGCGGCCAGCCTGCAGGCGCTGGGGGTGAAGCAAGGCGACCGCGTGCTCATCTACATGCCGATGATCCCGGAAGCCGCGTTCGCCATGCTGGCCTGCACACGCATCGGCGCCATCCACTCGGTGGTGTTCGGCGGCTTCGCCAGCGTCAGCCTGGCCAGCCGCATCGACGATGCCGAGCCCACCGTCATCGTGAGCGCCGACGCGGGCTCGCGCGGCGGCAAGGTGGTGGCCTACAAGCCGCTGCTGGACGAGGCCATCTCGCTGGCGGCGCACAAGCCGGCCAAGGTGCTCATGGTCAACCGCGGGCTGGTGCCCTTCACCCCGGTGGCCGGCCGCGACGAGGACTACGCCGCTCTGCGCGAGCAGCACCGCCACACCGAAGTGCCCTGCACCTGGGTGGACAGCACGCACCCGAGCTACACGCTCTACACCAGCGGCACCACAGGCAAGCCCAAGGGCGTGCAGCGCGACACGGGCGGCTACGCCGTGGCGCTGGCTGCGAGCATGAAGCACATCTTCTGCGGCAACGCTGGCGAGACCTACTTCTCCACCAGCGACATCGGCTGGGTGGTGGGCCACAGCTACATCATCTACGGCCCGCTGATCGCCGGCATGGCCACCATCATGTACGAGGGCCTGCCGATCCGGCCCGATGCCGCCATCTGGTGGAGCCTGGTCGAGAAGTACAAGGTCACGGTGATGTTCAGCGCGCCCACCGCCGTGCGCGTGCTGAAGAAGCAGGACCCGGCCGCGCTGAAGAAGCACGATCTCTCGTCCCTGCGCGCGCTGTTCCTGGCCGGCGAGCCGCTGGACGAGCCCACCGCCAAGTGGATCGCCGAGGCGCTGGGCAAGCCCATCATCGACAACTACTGGCAGACCGAGACCGGCTGGCCCATCCTCACCATCTGCAATGGCGTGGAGCAGGCGCCGAGCAAGTTCGGCTCGCCCGGCAAGGCGGTGTACGGCTACAACGTGCAGCTGCTGGACGAATCCACCGGCGAGGCGCTGACCGAGCCCAACCAGAAGGGCGTGGTCGCCATCGAGGGCCCGCTGCCGCCGGGCTGCATGCAGACCGTGTGGCGAGACGACGAACGCTTCGTCAAGACCTACTGGTCCAGCGTGCCCGGCAAGATGGTGTACTCCACCTTCGACTGGGGCATCAAGGACGAGGACGGCTACTTCTTCATCCTGGGCCGCACCGACGACGTGATCAACGTGGCCGGGCACCGCCTGGGCACGCGCGAGATCGAGGAGAGCATCTCCAGCCACCCGGCCGTGGCCGAGGTGGCGGTGGTGGGCGTGGCCGACACGCTCAAGGGCCAGGTGGCCGTGGCCTTCGCCGTGCTGAAGGACCCGTCACTCGCCGCCACCGAGGCGGACGCCAAGGCGCTGGAAGCCAGCGTGATGAAGGTGGTGGACGAGCAGCTCGGCGCGGTGGCGAGGCCGGCGCGCGTGCGCTTCGTCAGCGTGCTGCCCAAGACGCGCTCGGGCAAGCTGCTGCGCCGCGCCATCCAGGCCGTGTGCGAGGGCCGCGACCCGGGCGACCTGACCACGATGGAAGACCCGGCGGCGCTGCAGCAGGTGAAGGACCTGGTCGGGGGATAGGCGGGCGCTGCGGGCCAGCAAGGAGAGGGCCCTTCGACAGGCTCAGGGTGAACGGCATCTTGCCGTTCGGGCTGAGCTTGCAGAGGGCCCTTCGACAGGCTCAGGGTGAACGGTATCTTGCCGTTCGGGCTGAGCTTGTCGAAGCCCTTCGTCAGACGCCTCAGTTCACCCGGATCGGGATGTACGTGGCGTTGTTGCTGCGCACCGCGTCGGCCACCGTGTTGTCCTTGTCCACGATGGTGCCCAGCCAGTAGTTGCGGCCGCTGACCAGGTCGCTCGGGATGGTCACCGTGCGGCGGTAGGTCATCACGTCGCCGCGGCCCAGGCTCATGCCGGTGTTGGTGGCCAACAGGCGGTCGCTGGTGGAGATGATGTCGTTGCTCGACACGTACCAGCCGGTGTTCACCACCTGGGTCGCCTCGCCGTTGTTCTCGTAGGTGAACTCCACCTGCACCTGCTGGCCCTTGTTCACCCGGTAGCCGGTCTCGCCGTTCACCGTCACGGTGGGCAGCGCCACGCCCGCCGTGGTGAACACGCCGGTCTTCACATGGCGCGAGTACTCGCCATTGGCGTAGCTGTACTTCCAGTGCGCCGCGCTCACGTCCTGGTAGTTGTTGCCCCACAGGCCGTACAGGCGCACTGCGCCGTCACTCGCGTCCTCGCCGAGGTAGCCGCGCGCCGTGGTGCCGTTGGCCCAGATGTGCTCGAAGTCGGCGCCCATCACGTTGTACTCGGTGTTCACGTGCAGCAGGCCCATGGCGTGGCCGAACTCGTGGATGCCCGTGCCCTGGAGCTGCCGCTTGGTGCCGGTGTAGCGGATGAGGCTGGACTTCAGCTCGTCCGCCGTCCACTGGAATGGCGCGTTGTAGTCGAAGATGACGTCCGACTCGTTGCGCTGGGCCACCACGCCGAAGAACCAGTAGCAGCTGTCCCACCAGTAGGCGATGGCCGGGGCGCCCTGCAGCACGTTGGCGTCGGTGCTGCCCCAGGTCTCGTTCTGGCCGTTGTTCAGCCCGACGCCGCCGGTGTCGCTGATGAGCGAGTACCAGAAGGGCGTCGGGTTCTGGTTCACCAGGTCGATGGTGCGCTGGATGCCATTGCGCCAGTAGCCGTCGGGGAAGCTGGTGGTGCTGGCGCGGAAGGTGACGTTGTTGGCGCCCCACTTCATCGGCGTGCCCATGCAGTCGATGACGTTGTAGGCGAAGGCCGGGGTGGCGGCGGCGCAGGCCAGGGCGGCGCCGAGCAGGGTGTGCAGGGGTTTCATGGTGCAGGTGCTTTCGTTGGGTTCGTGAGGACGGGAGCGGTGCGCACGCGCGGCGCTCAGCGGGACTTGTTCCGGAAGGCCGACAGGTCGTCGGCGGGCAGGCTGGCCTGCTCGGCCATGTCGGCGGCCGGGCGGCTGCGCTCGCGGGCCGGCGCGGGGGCCTGCGGGGCAGGGGCCTCGCGGGTGGACGGCGCGCGCAGCGTGGCTTCGGGCGACAGGCCGGTGAACGGCTGGGCGCCTTCGGCCTGCGGCACACGCAGGCTGCGCAGGTGGGCGACGAAGCTGTCGGCGCTCAGGGCGCGGGCCGGCGCGGCGCGCTGGGCGTCGGGCGAGCGGCGGCCTTCACCGGCGCCCGCGCGGTCGGTGCTGGCACCGCCGCCACTGACCATCTGCATCTCCACCATGGCCGGGGCCTCGGCTTCGTAGCGGCGGCGGGCGTCGTCCATGCTCAGCCCCTGGCGCTCCAGCATGGCGCGGGCCTGCGGGTTGCGCATCAGCGCGTCGAAGCTGGGGCGCGGGTAGCGCAGCGTGCGCAGCTCGGCCGGCACCTCGCCGCCAGTGACCACACGCTGCTGCTCCACCGCCACCACCGGGGCGCCGGTGCCGTCGTGCACCACGCCGTTGGCGATGCGGAAGCGGCCATCCAGGCAGCCGGACAGGGCGCAGCCCGACTCGCCGGTGCCTTGCAGGAACAGGATGTCCTCGTCGCCGGCCTGGAACACGGGCACTTCGGAGGCGCGCAGGAATCGGCCCTGGCCGTCGGGGCCGCCGATGAAGCGCAGGGTGAACTGCTGGCTGGCCATCTGGCCGCGCAGCGGGCGCACCACCTCGAAGGTGACGAGCGTGTGCGGCACGGCGCCGCGGCCGTTGGCCTCGGCTTGCGTGTAGTCCACGTGCGCCACGCGGGTGTGGACGATGGCTCGGGCGTGGTTGGCCAGGTCCTGCAGGTCGTCGCCATGGGCGGCGGCCGGCAGGCTGGTGAGCGCGGCGCCAGCGGCCAGCAGGCCGGCCAGGGCCACGGGGGCGAGGCGGAAGGATCGTTGCGACATGGGAGAACACTCCGTTGGGTGCGGGGGCCGCGACCATCGCCGCCCCATGTCCGTCACTCTAGGAATCGGTGCCCGATTGGCCGATCCCGGCGCGTAGGGAAGAGCTGCCCTGGGGTGAGGGGCCTCTTTCGGGGGATGGGCCCCCCGGCGGCGGGGGAGGACGGTTTATCCTTCGTGCCGCGCGAAAGCTCGCTTGGTCATCCGCTGAGAGCGTTCCTGCCAGCCTTCGTGCACCATGGCTGCCGCGACACGCTGCTGGTGACCGGCTGACCGGCTGGCCACCGGCCCCGGCCGCGCCGCCCTACCCGGGCGGCGCGGTAGGCGGGTGAGGGCAGCCGTCGCTTCCGCCATTTCGCCGTCATGCGCTTCGATCTCGTCACGCTCAACCTGGTGCTCGCCATCGCCGAGACCCGCAGCATCACGCGGGCGGCCGAGCGCGAGCACCTGGCGCTGGCGGCATCGAGCAAGCGCCTGAAGGACCTGGAGACCCGCCTGGGCGTGCAGCTGTTCGAGCGGCGTGCCCGGGGCGTGGAGCCCACCGAGGCCGGCCGCGCGCTGGTGCGCCACATCCGCAGCCTGCACGCATCGCTGCATGCGCTGGAAAGCGAGGTGGTCGAGTTCAGCCGCGGCATCAAGGGCCACCTGCGCATCGCGGCCAATGCCGGCGCCATCGCCGAGGCGCTGCCGGCCGACCTGGCCGCGTTCTCGCGCGAGCACCCGCAGATCCGCATCAGCCTGGAAGACATGACCAGCGCCGAGGTGCAGGCGGCCGTGGCCGAGGGCCGGGCGGACGTGGGCGTGTTCGCGCCGCCGCTGGCTGACGCCGCCCGCCTGCAGACCTGGCCCTACCGCACCGGCGCCCTGGCCGTGGTGCTGCCAGCCGGCCATGCGCTGGCCGGGCAGCCCGGCGGCCTTCGCTTCGAGGCGCTGCTCGACTACGACATCGTTGGCCTGCACATCGGTGCCTCGGTGCATGAGCAGATGCTGCAACGCGCGCTGGAGCGCGGCCGCACACTCAAGGCCCGGCTGCAGGTGCGCGGCTTCGATGCCATCGCCCAGCTGGTGGGCGAGGGCCTGGGCGTGGCCGTGCTGCCCGCGGCCGTGGCCGAGCGTTTCGCCCGCCTGTTCCCCATCACCGTGCGCCCGCTGGACGAGCCCTGGGCCGAGCGCCGCTACCTGCTGGCCGCCCAGCGGCAGGAGGTGCTGCCGGCGGTCATCAAGCGTTTCATCGAGAGGCTTCAGCAGGCCTGTCCTGAGCCCAGTCGAAGGGCTCAGCCCGAACGGGATGTGTGCTCCGTTCGGCCTGAGCCTGTCGAAGGCCCCACACCCGCCAACACCCGTTCGGCCTGAGCCTGTCGAAGGCCCCACCCACCACCGCCATGACCACCGCCCGCACCCTCTACGACAAGCTCTGGGACGACCACGTCGTCCACACCGAGGACGACGGCACCGCCGTGCTCTACATCGACCGCCACCTCGTGCACGAGGTGACCAGCCCGCAGGCCTTCGAGGGCCTGGAGATGGCCGGGCGCAAGGTGTGGCGCCTGTCGGCCAACCTGGCCGTGAGCGACCACAACGTGCCCACCACCGACCGCTCGCAGGGCATCGCCGACCCGGTGTCGAAGCTGCAGGTGGACACGCTGGACGCCAACTGCGACCGCCACGGCATCACCCAGTTCAAGATGCACGACAAGCGCCAGGGCATCGTGCATGTG
>JACRBA010000199.1 GCA_016213265.1 Burkholderiales bacterium
GGATACCACCAGCCAAGTATGCCGAAGAGCTACGTCGACAAGGCGGTGACGCGGCACGGCACTCCACCCCCACGCAGATCCATTAACCTTCAACCCCAGGACCCCTGCCGAATGACTGGTACGGCTGAAGGGGGCAGGTCACCGCGAGCGCACCAGCAAGCACAACCTGAAGAGGCACAGGGTAGAACCGCCGATGAGTTGGAGGCAGGTCAAGACAATGAACAACACCGCATGGCAACGCGCGAGAACCGAAGCTGGGCTAGACGGCCTTCACGTTCACGACCTTCGGCATACCGTTGGCACTCGCCTTCGGGCAGTCCGCGTGTCCGAGGAGACGCGAGCGCTCATCTTGTGGCATGGCAAGGAAAGCATGACAACGCACTACTCGGCCCCAATGGTGCGAGAGGTTCGCAACGCTCTCGAACTCATCACGCGACCCTCTGACGTTGATGACCAAACTCTCGAGAGCCTTGAGCGAAGAGATGGAGAAGGGTTCGAGTCCCTTCACAGTCCCTTCGATGGGCAGCGCAAAGAAGAACGGGCTAGGAGCTGTTAACTCCTAACCCGTTGATTTGGCTTATGAAAAGCCCTATAGGTTGGCGCGGCTGGCAGGATTCGAACCCACGACCCCTTGGTTCGTAGCCAAGTACTCTATCCAACTGAGCTACAGCCGCGCTGAAGCTAGCAGTATAGCAGTGGTGTTTTCACCGTGTCTAGCCCCCCGCGCATTTTTCAGTCGATGGCGGCGGCGCGCTGGTCGTAGGTGGCGGCCAGGTCTTCGCGGCTTTCCTCGCGGGCGATGGCGGCCAGGCAGCGCAGGGCCTGGCGGCGCACGGGGGCCGGCAGGCCAGCGGCCGAGGCCGTCTGCTCGAGCATGCGGCGGGCCTTGCCCCAGAGCTGGCGGTCGGCGAAGGCCATGGCGGCGGCGGCCACCAGGGCCGGCTCGTGGCCGTGCGCCGAGAGCGCGGCTTCGATGCGCGGCAGCCAGTCGTTGCCGATGCCGGGCGCGCAGTCGATGAGGGCCAGCGCCAGCTCCCCACGGTCGTCCGGGCCGGCGGCTGCGATGGCGTCCCATGCCGGCTCGAGCCACAGGCGGCCCTGGGCGCCGTGGCCGAGCGCATTGGCGCGGCGCGCGGCGCGCGAGACCACAAAGGCATCGCGGCGGTCCTGCGCATCGAGCTGCGCCCACACGCCGCGCAGCTGGTCGATGTCGTAGGCCTGGTCGATGGCTTCCACCGCCAGCGAGCGCAGCAGCGATTGGGCTGCCGGTGCCGAGAAGCCCTGGTGCTTGGCCAGCAGGCGCGCGGTCTGCAGCGCGTCCAGCGGCCGGCGCTGCATGCGGGCGGCCTGCAGCTTCAGGCGCAGGGCCTGGGTGCGGCGCGCCACGCCCGGCGGCAGCTCGGCCAGCAGGGCCAGGCCGCGCTCGGCATCACGTTCTTCCAGCGCCCACTCGGCACCCAGCAGTTGCAGGCCGTCGAAGGCGGTGCCCGCGCCGATGCCCGGCTTGCCGCGCACCAGCGCCAGCGCCGCCTGCACGCGCTCGTCGCGCGCGCGGCGGTCCTGCAGGCGGTGCAGGCCGCTGGCGGCGATCATCTGCGCCAGCACGGTGAACTGCATGTCGCCGCGCAGGGCCTCGCAGCTGGCCTGCAGATCGAGGGCGCGCTGGGCGGCGCGCTGCGCCCGCGCATAGCGCGCCGCGAACAGCTCGGCCAGCGCCTCGCGCAGGGCCTCGCCAGCGCCCCGCTCGCGCTTCTGCTCGCGCCACTCGCGCGCCCGGGTGGGCAGGCTGAGCAGCGACTGCATGGCCTGCATGCCGGTGAAGACGATGAAGATGCCCGCCAGCAGCGCCAGCAGGAAGAGATTGAGCGAGAGGTCCACGCGCCACTCGCCATAGAACACGGACACCAGCGCGTCGTTGCGCCCGAGCGCCGTGGCCGCCACCACCGCCGCCGTGAACAGCAGCACCAGCCAGATCACCGAACGCATGCGCTTGCTCGCCCTTGGTCGTGAAGCGGCGCTGGCTCAGCGGCCCGCGGACGCGGCCGCCAGGGCCGCGAGCGTCTCGTCGGGCCGCGGCAGGTTGGCCTGCCGGGCCTGCGCGGCCACCTGGCGCAGCAGGTCCTGCGTCTGCGCCACGCGGCGGGACTTGCCGTCGAAGTAGCGCTCGAGCACCGACTGCGCCAGCGCCAGGTCGGTCTGCGCCTGGTCGAACTGGCGCGACAGCAGCGACAGCCGCGCATTGAGCACGCGCAGCTTGAGGTTCTCGCGCAGGTAATAGGCCTGCTCGGGTGCGATCAGCATGGCTTCGGGCCGCTCGATGTGGGTGACGCGCACCAGCGAGCGGACCTCGGCCCAGGTCTCGGCCACGGCCTGCTGCCACAGCCGCTGGCCCCAGCCCATCCAGGCGTCGACGCCCGCGCCGCTGGCCGGACGCACCGGTGCCGCGGCCCCACTGGCCGGCTGGGCCTGCGGGGCGGGCGCGGCGCCACGGGCGGCCGCCCGGCGCTCGGGGGTGGACAGCAGCGGCAGGTCGTCGATCTGGCGCACCGCCTCGTCCAGCCGGATGGACAGCGTGGGCACATCGGCCACGCTCACGGCGCGCGCGCGCTCCAGGTCGCGTGCCACGGCGCGGCGCACGCGCTCCAGGCGCGGCTGGTTGTAGCGCGCCAGGCGCTCGTCCGCCTGGCGCAGCACGGCCACCAGCGGCTCCGCGCTGCCGGTGATGGCCGACTGCTGCTGGGCCACGCGCAAGGCGGCCTCCACGTCGGCCAGCACGTTCTCGTCGCGCGAGCGCGACAACGACTGGATGAGCTCCTCCACCTGTGTGCGCTGCAGGGCGGATTCGGCCACCCGGGCCTCCACCAGGCCCAGCTTGCTGGCCACCTCGGCGGCCGTCTCGTGCGCCTGCTTGGCCAGCAGACGCGCCTCGGTGGATTGCTCCTGGCTGGCCTGCTGCCGGCGCACGAGCTCCTGCTCCAGCGTTTTCACGCGCTGCTGGGTGCTCCAGACCAGCGACAGGCTGACGACCGCGCCCAGCACGGCCACACCGGCGGCCAGGGGCAGCATGGCCGATCGCCAGGGCGCGGCGGTTGCGACGACGGGCGGCGCGACAGGCGCTGCCGCCGGAGCCGGCGCAGCGGCTTCGGGCGCCGGGGGGGACGGGGGCAGTTCGGTGGCGTTCACAGGTGCGCGGGATTGTATCGACGGCCCTGGGGGCAGCCGGCATGCCGAGGCGCGGGCGCCACAGGCATGCCGCCGCCCGGGTGCCAGGCCCGACGCAGCCGCCGCGTCAGGCCAGGGCGGCGGCCACGGCCTCGGGCGTGGGGCGGACCTCTCGCACCTCGCCGAAGCCCGCGGCGCGGGCCCGCTCGGCGATGCGCGGGTGCGAGGCCAGGGCGAGTGCGCCCGACCAGTCTGCACGCGGCAACAGGGTCTGCAGGTGGTCCAGCGCCTCCGAGCTGCTGAGCAGCCACGCGTGCCGAGCCGGCTGGGCCAGCGCCTGGGCGGCCAGTGCCTGCTCCTCAGGCGTCCAGGCCGGCGCGGCGCGGCGGTAGGTCTGCACGAACTCCACCTGCGCACCCGCCTCGCGCAGGCGCTCGGCGAGCCACTCCCGCCCGCCGTCGCCGCGCACGATGGCCACACGCGCCCCCGCCCAGGCGCGGCGTGCGGCGAGCAGCGGCCACAGGGCCTCGGAATCGAACTGGGCGGCATCTGCCGGCGGGCACACGAGGGCGTCGTCCGGCACACCGGCCTCACGCAGCACGGTGGCCGTGCCCGGGCCCACGGTGGCCGCCAGCGCGCCTGCCGGCCAGACGGGCGCGCCGCCGGCAGCGCCCACCGCCGTGAACAAGGCCTGCGCCGCATTGGGGCTCACGAACATGACCATCGCGGCCGGCGCGGGCGGGCCCGCGGGCAGGCTGTCGTACCAGGCGCGCAGTGCCGAGGGGTCGCCCGCGGGGGCGATGTCGATCAGCGGCAGCAGCGCGGCATCGACCCCCAGCGCCTGCAGCCTGGCCGCCCACGGGCCGCCCTGCGCGCGTGGCCGGGTCACCAGCGCACGGCGCCGGGCGGGCGCGGGCGGCGCGCTGGCCATGGTCAAGGTGCGGGAGCCGCCAGGTAGGCGTCGGCGCCGGCGGTGCGCAGCCGCTCGGCCGCCTCGCGGCCCAGTGCCTCGGCGGCCGCGGTGTCGGGCACGGGGCCGCTCAGCTCGGCGCGCAGCATGGGCTGCAGCGGGTCCTGCCCGTGGCCCAGCGCCACGGCCAGGTGCAGCATGCCATCGGCGCCGACGGTGGCGTGCGCGGCCAGCGGCACGGAACAGCTGCCGCCGAGTGCGCGCGACACCGCGCGCTCGGCGTGCGTGGCCAGCCAGGTGGGCTCATGCTTCAGGCGCGCCAGCGCGGCAGCCAGTTCGGCGTCATCGGCCCGGATCTCCAGGCCCAGCGCCCCCTGGCCGGCGGCGGGGATCATCTGCGTCTGGCTGAACACCGAGCGGACACGCGCGCCCAGGCCCAGGCGCTTCAGCCCGGCGGCCGCCAGCACGATGGCGTCGTACTGGCCCTCGTCGAGCTTGCGCAGCCGGGTGTCGAGGTTGCCACGCAGCGGCTCGATGCGCAGATCGGGCCGCAGGGCCTTGATCTGCACCACCCGGCGCAGGCTGGACGTGCCCACGCAGGCGCCCTGCGGCAGCGCCGCCAGGTCGTCATACCGGTTGGACACGAAGGCGTCGCGCGGGTCCTCGCGCTCCAGGATGGCGGCCAGGGCGAAGCCGGGCGGCAGATCCATCGGCACGTCCTTCAGCGAGTGCACGGCCAGGCGCGCCTGGCCGCTCTCGAGCGCCGTCTCCAGCTCCTTCACGAACAGGCCCTTGCCGCCCACCTTGGACAGGCTGCGGTCGAGGATCTGGTCGCCGCGGGTCGTCATGCCCAGCAGTTCGGCGGTGAGGCCCAGTTCCGCCGCCAGGCGGTCGCGCACGTGTTCGGCCTGCCACAGCGCAAGGCGGCTCTCCCGGGTGGCGATGACGACGGGAGTGGGCGAAGAGGAGGGTGCTTGGGACATGGCCGGATTATCCCCGCCCCCGAGGCGGCTGGTAGCATCGCACCCGTCACGCCGATTGGTAATTCGGTTACCTCCAAGGAGACCCTTCGATGCCACGCGCCGCCGCGCCCACCCGATCCGCATCCCGTCGCGCCGATGCCCGAAGGGTTTCCAATGAGAAAGAGGCCCTGGCGCTGGACGCCGCGGAGAAGAACCGGCCCCTCGTGGAGGACATCCGGTTACTCGGAAGAATCCTCGGCGACGTGATCCGGGAGCAGGAAGGCCGGCAGGCCTTCGAGCTCATCGAACGGGTGCGCCAGCTCAGCGTGGCCTATCGCCTCAAGAAGGACGCCTCGGCCGGCCGCGTGCTCGACCGGCTGCTCAAGAACCTGTCGGCCGACCAGACGGTGAGCGTGATCCGCGCGTTCAGCTACTTCTCGCACCTGGCCAACATCGCCGAGGACCGCCACCACGTGCGCCGCCGCCAGCACCACGAGGCGGCCGGCCACCAGCAGGAGGGCTCGCTGGCCCACTGCTTCGAGCGCCTGGCACGCGCCGACCACCGGGCCGCCGACATCGCCGCGCTGCTCGATCGCGCCTACATCTCGCCCGTGCTCACCGCCCACCCCACCGAGGTGCAGCGCGCCAGCATCCTGGACGCCGAGCGCAGCATCGCCCAGCTCATCGCCGAGCGCGACGAGCTGCGCAGCGAACGCGACCTGCAGGAGAACGAGCAGCTGATCCGCGCCCGGGTCACCCAGCTGTGGCAGACGCGCATGCTGCGCACCGCCAAGCTCACGGTGGCCGACGAGATCGAGAACGCGCTGTCGTACTACCCGGCCACCTTCCTGCGCCAGGTGCCCCGCATGTACCGCGAGATCGAGCGCGCCCTGCCCGGCCACGCCGTGCCGCCGTTCTTCCGCATGGGCCACTGGATCGGCGGCGACCGCGACGGCAACCCCTTCGTCACCGCCGCCACACTGCGTCTGGCCATGTCGCGCCAGGGCGAGACCATCCTGCGCCACTACCTCACCGAGGTGCACTCGCTCGGCGCGGAGCTGTCCATGTCGGCCATGCTGGCCCCGGTGACGCCCGCCATGCAGGCCCTGGCCGAGCGCTCACCCGACCGCAACCCCCACCGCGAAGACGAGCCTTACCGCCGCGCGCTCATCGGCGTCTACGCGCGCCTGGCGGCCACGCTGCACGCGCTGACCGGCACCGAGGCGCTGCGCCATGCCGTGGCCCCGCAGGACCCGTACGCCAGCGCCGAGGACTTCGCGGCCGACCTGTCGGTGATCGAGCAATCGCTGCGTTCGCACCATGCGGACTCGCTGGTGGGCCCGCGCCTGGCGCCGCTGCAGCGCGCGGTGCAGGTGTTCGGCTTCCACCTGGCCACGCTGGACCTGCGCCAGAGCAGCGACCAGCACGAGGCCGTGGTGGCCGAGCTGCTGCGCGTGGCGCGCATCGAGCCCGACTACGCGGCCCTGCCCGAGGACGAGCGGCGCGCCCTGCTGCTGCGGCTGCTGGACGACGCCCGCCCCTTGCGCGTGCGCAACGCGGGCTACTCGCCGCTGGCCGCCAGCGAGCTGGAGATCTTCGAGACCGCACGCGAGATGCGCCAACGCTTCGGCGCCGCGGCCATCCGCCACCACATCATCTCGCACACCGAGGACGTGAGCGACCTGCTGGAGGTGCTGCTGCTGCAGAAGGAGGCCGGCCTGGTGCACGGCACGCTGGGCGACGGCGCGCGCGCCGAGCTCATCGTGGTGCCGCTGTTCGAGACCATCGCCGACCTGCGCAACGCCGTGCGCATCATGCGCGAGTTCTACGCGCTGCCCGGCATCACCGCCCTGGTGGCGCGCGGCGGCGGCGAGCAGGACGTGATGCTCGGCTACTCCGACAGCAACAAGGACGGCGGCTTCTTCACCAGCAACTGGGAGCTCTACCGCGCCGAGATCGCGCTCGTCGACATGTTCGACGCGCTGGAGCGCGAACATGGCATTCGGCTGCGCCTGTTCCACGGCCGCGGCGGCACCGTGGGCCGGGGCGGCGGCCCCAGCTACCAGGCCATCCTGGCCCAGCCACCCGGCACGGTGAAGGGCCAGATCCGCCTGACCGAGCAGGGCGAGGTGATCGCCTCGAAGTACGCGCACCCCGAGATCGGCCGGCGCAACCTGGAGACGCTGGTGGCCGCCACGCTGGAAGCCAGCCTGCTGCACCCCACCAAGGCGCCGCCGCGCGCCTTCCTGGAGGCGGCCGAGGCGCTGAGCCAGGCCAGCATGGCCGCGTACCGCGAGCTGGTCTACGGCATGCCCGGTTTCACCGACTACTTCTTCGCTGCCACACCCATCCGCGAGATCGCCGAGCTGAACATCGGCTCACGCCCGGCCTCGCGCAAGGCCACGCGCGCGATCGAGGACCTGCGTGCCATCCCGTGGAGCTTCTCCTGGGGCCAGTGCCGCGTCGCCCTGCCCGGCTGGTGCGGCTTCGGCAGCGCCGTGGCCGCCTTCCTGGACGGCGGCGACCGCGACGCCCGCCTGGAGCTGCTGCAGCGCATGCACCGCCAGTGGCCCTTCTTCCGCACCCTGCTGTCCAACCTCGACATGGTGCTGGCCAAGAGCGACGTGCGCATCGCGGCGCGCTACGTGGAGCTGGTGGAGGACAAGCGCCTGGGCAAGCGCATCTTCACCGCCATCAAGGCGGAGTGGGAGCGCACGCACGAGGCCCTGGCGCTGATCACCGGCGAGGCGGACCGCCTGCAGAGCAACCCCGCGCTGGCGCGCTCCATCGAGCACCGCTTCCCGTACCTGGACCCGCTCAACCACCTGCAGGTGGAGCTGATGCGCCGCTACCGCAAGCGCAAGGACGGCGACCCGGCCAACGAGCGCCTGCAGCGCGGCATCCACCTGTCGATCAACGGCATCGCGGCGGGCCTGCGCAACACCGGGTGACGTCGGCGCGGGCGCCGGTTGACATCCATCAGCCGGTGCGCCAAGGTGTGACCGTTCAATGCGGTCCACCGCTCCCCTCGGCAGGGCGAATCCGCGCACTGCCCCACCATGCCTGGATCGCCACCCCCCCTTCGCCCCCGCGACGCGCTGGTCAGCGCCCTGCAGATCGGCGTCGCCTACCTGGTCGTGGGCGGCCTGTGGATCTGGCTGTCCGACGCGGCCGTCGTGGCCCTGTCCGACGACCCCGCCTGGCGCGAGGCTGCGCAGCGCTACAAGGGCCTGGTCTACATCGTGCTCACGACCGCGGGCCTGGTGTATCTCGTGCGCCGCAGCCACCTGCGTCTCATCGCCGCGAACGCGGCGGTGGCGCGCACCGAGCTGCGGGTGGCCGGCCTCTTCGAGGGCCATCCCCAGCCCATGTGGGTGCAGGACGCCACCACCTGCCGCTTCCTGCGCGTCAACGAGGCGGCCATCCGCACCTACGGCTACAGCCGGGAGGAGTTTCTCTGCCTGGCCACGCGTGACATCTGGCCGGAGGCCGATGTGCCGTCGTTTCCGGGCGAGTTCGACAGCCCGACGCTGGGCGCCCTGGCGCGCGGCGTGAGCCGCCACCGCCGCAAGGACGGCCGCGTCGTCCTGGCCCGCCTGACCGAACACCACCTCGAGCTGGACGGCCGGCCGGCGCTCATGGTGATGGCCGAGGACGTGACGCGCGAGGCCCTCATCGTCGAAGCCCTGCAACGCCAGCAGCAGCAGCGCCAGCAGCTCGAGCAGCAGTTGGTCGTCGTGCTGTGGACCGCTGCGCCAGACGGCGTGTCGCTGAGCGACGTCAGCCCGTCGCTGCTCGAACTGACGGGCTGGCACCCCGCCCGGTTGAAGCGCGAGCCCGGCGCATGGCACCGGCTGATCCATCCGGAGGACCGGCACCGGGTGCCGCCGCTGCTGGCCCCGCTGGTGGCTGCGGACCCCCGCTGGGTCTACCGCATCGTGCGCCCCGACGGCGAAGTGCGCTGGGTGGAGGACCGCCGATGCCAGATGCGCGACGCGGCAGGCCAGCCCGGCCCGGTGGGCGGCATGGTGCAGGACATCACCGGGCGGCCCGACCGCACGCAGGCCTGAGGGCCCTCAGGCCGGGGTCACGCACTCGCCGTCGAGTCGGCGTGAGACGTGCTCGGCGGGCCCCGGCTTCGCGAACAGGTAGCCCTGGAAGGCATCGCAGCCGAAGGCTTCGAGCGCTGCCAGCTGGGCGGACGTCTCGACGCCCTCGGCGATGACACCCAGCCGCAGGCTGCGCGCCATGCCGATGATGGTGCGCACGATCACCTCGTCGCTGCGTCGGGCGTGCATGTGCTGCACGAACGCGCGGTCGATCTTGAGGTAATCCACCGGCAGGCGGCTCAGGTACGACAGCGAGGAGTGCCCCGTGCCGAAGTCGTCGATCGCCATGCGCACCCCCGTCGCCCGCAGCGACTGCATGGTCTCGATCGCCTCGTCCACCCGGCCCAGCAGCGTGCTCTCGGTGAGCTCGAGCACGAGCCGGTGCGGGTCGGCGCCGGTACGACGCAGCGCGCCACGCACGCCCTCGACGAAATCGTCGCGCTGGAACTGCCGTGCGCTCACGTTGACGGCCACACAGAACGGCCCGGCGTCGGGGTGGCCTTGCCAGGCCGCGAGGTCGCGGCAGGCACGTTCGAGCAACCACTCGCCCACCTGCACGATGAGGTCCGACTCCTCGGCCACGGGAATGAACGCACCGGGTGGTACAAGGCCCTCGCGTGGATGCGCCCACCGCACCAGCGCCTCGGCGCCCACCATCTGGCCCGCGGCGTCGAACTGCGGCTGGTAGTGCAGGCGCAGTTCGTCGCTGGCCACCGCATGCCCCAGGTCCGCCGCGAGCTGCACATGCGCCTCCACCTCCGCCTGACGCGCCGGGTCGAAGAAGCGGATCGCGTTGCGGCCGGCGCGCTTGGCCTCGTACATGGCCAGGTCGGCGCGCTTGAGCACATCCTCCACGGTGTGCGCCACCTCGCCGGTGAGCAGGCTCACACCGATGCTCGCCGTGACGCGCCACTCGAAGCCCTCGAACGGCACCGGCGCTTCCACCGTGTCACGGATCTTCTCCGCCACCGTCTCGGCATCCATCGCGGCGTGCGCCGCGTCGCCGCTCAGGTCGTTGAGCAGCACCACGAACTCGTCACCCCCCAGGCGCGCCACCGTGTCCGATGCACGCACGCAGGCCTGCAGCCGGCGGGCCGTCTCCACCAGCAGGCGGTCCCCCATCTCGTGGCCCTTGAGGTCGTTCAGGGCCTTGAACTTGTCCAGGTCGATGAACAGCAGCGCCGCGCTCAGGCCGTGACGGCGCCCCGCATGGAGCGACTGCGTCAGGCGGTCCAAGAGCAGGCGCCGGTTGGGCAGGCCGGTGAGGGCATCGTAGAAGGCGAGGTTGTGGATGGTCTCGTCGGCCCGCTTCTTTTCCGTGATGTCGGAGAAGACGGCGACGAAATTCGTGATCTCCCCCTGCTCGTCCGTGACGGCGGTGATGCTGAGCCACTCCGGATACACCTCGCCGCTCTTGCGGCGGTTCCATATCTCGCCCTGCCAGCGCCGGTGCGCGGTCAGCGCCGCCCACATGGCCTGGTAGAACTCGGGCCCGTGGCGGCCCGATTTGAGCAGCGCCGCCGTCGTGGAGCCCACGGCCTCCTCCTGCGAGAAGCCCGTGATGCGGCAGAACGCCGGGTTGACACGCAGGATGCGCTGCGCGGCGTCGGTGATGACGACCGCCTCGAGGGAATCGAAGGCGATGGCCGCGATGCGCTGTTTTGCATGGGCGCGCCGACGCTCGGTCACGTCGCGGGCCATCATGACGAGACCTGCGTCGCGCCCCTGGGGGTCCAGGGTGCGCACATCCACCTCGATCCAGCGCTCGTCCTGCGCCCCCTGAATCCTCAGCAGCGCCTGCGCGCCCTGCGGCTGCAGCCGGGCCTGCGCCAGCAGCGCTTCCACCTCGTCGCGCGCGGCACCGTGCGCCACCAGCGCACTGGCCAATGGCACGTCGGCCTCGGGCGCCCGGGCCGCACTGATGAAGCGGCGGTAGGCCTCGTTGACCCAGTCCACCCGGCCATTCCTGTCCGTGAGCGCCACCGCGCTTTCGGTGCGGCTGGCCACCATCGCCAGGCGGGCCAGCTCACGCGACTGCATGCGCAACCGCCGGTACTGCTCGCGCAGGGTCTTCGTCGTGGGCTCGATGACCACGAAGGCGATCCCCACGATCACGAGCACCACGGTGAAGGACGACAGCGCGATGAGCGAGGCCTGGCGCTGCAGGCGATGCTCGGTAGCCCGGTGCACCAGCGCGTCGAGCGCCTCTGTGGCCGCCAGGGCCGGCCCACCCGCCCGCAGCACCTGCGTCACCCGCGCCGGCACGGCCGCATTGGCGCCCATGCCCACCAGGTGCAGGACTTCCTGGGCCGCGACATACAGCCGCGCCCGCTCCGAACGCCACCGCGCCACCTGTTCGGCCACCTCGACGGCGTCGTCCTCGCGGTACCAGGCCGCCGAGGCCAGGTCTGCCTGCAGCGAGGCCGAGCGGGCGGCCTCGCCGTGCAGCACGGCCGCGAGCGCGTCGCGCGCCTGCGCGTCGCTGGTACGTTGCCCGAGCAGGGCCGACTGGCGCATCAGCTCACGGCCTGCGCTGCGCTGAAGGAACAGCGCGTCGGAGATGCGCGATTCGACGTGCTGCGCGCGCTGCCACTGCAGCGCGTTCCAGGCCTGCAGCCCGGCGTAGGCGCCGGCCACCACCAGGATGAGGTACATCGCCACGCGCACCCGCAGCTGCACCGGCGGCCCGCTGACATGCAGATCGGGCTCCGGTTGGCTCAAGGCCCGGTTGGCCAGGCGCATGCTGACGTGCAACACCAGCAGGATGACGGCCGCCGCCAGCAGCGCCGATACCAGCCACACCTGGCTGTCAGCCCAGGGCGCGAAACGCATGAAGGCCCTTGTCTACCGCCCTGCCCGGCAGGCAGCGGGATGTGATGGGGCGGCGCCATCGTGCCGCCGCGATGGGGCGATTCTGCGGGCGACCCCGGCGCCACCAACGGCTGAAAAGAAGGCTGGGCGCGGCGTACTTCCGCGCCGGTCAGGGCGGGATGGCCGAGGCGGCGCGCTGCGCCGCCAACACCCGGCGCGCCATGGCCACCTCCTGATCGAGCCGGAGGGTGTCGGCCGCGGCCACCCAGTCGGGCCAGGCCACGCACGGGTCGGCGCCCGCCTCGGTGCCCGGCAGCGCCGTCAGATTCGCCAGTGCCTCGGACAGGCGCAGCGTCTCGTCGCGCACCGCGTCCACCCGCTCGGGCGGCCAGCCCATGCGATTGCCCAGGCCCGTGCCACCGTTGCGGTCGGACAGGCCCGGCCCGCTGGCCACCATCGCCTCGGCCAGACGCCGGCACACCGCCCCGCGCGATTGCCTGGCCACCTCGGCGGGACACAGCGCCATCACCGCCACCATCGCATCCATGGCGTTGTCGGTCTCGGCTAGGTTCAGCGGGAAGAAGGCCAGCACGCGGTCCTCGGCCCCCAGGTGGACGCGGCCCCAGGCCTGCAGCGCGCCGATGGCATGCGTCCAGGGCAGGTGGCTTTCCGGCGCCTGCGCAGCGCGTTGCAGCGCCGCCTCCAGCGCGGCCGGGTCGGAGCGGGCATGTGCCTCGCGCGCCACGGCCAGCCAGGCCTGGCGGTTGAGCGGGTCCAGCTCGGCCCAGCGGGCGGCGGTGACGCTGCTGCAGGCGGGTGCAGACAGGGCGGGCGCCCCCGCAGGGCGCAGCAGCTCGCCACCGTGGCACAGCTGCCAGGCGAGGCCGGCCACGCGCGGATCTGCCCCCATGGCGGCCTCGGCCGCGAGCTGCAGCGCCAACTCGGGCTCGGGCGGCGCGGCGAGGCGCGGCCGGTCCATCACCTGGCCCAGCAGCGCCAGGCTGCGGTCGCCGGAGGCCTGCAACAGTCGCGCCACCCGGCGTTGTGCCAGCGGCGTCTGTGTGTCGGACCAGCGCTGGATAGCCGCGGAAGCGGAGGCGCCAGCCTGGTGCCACGCTGCCGGGCAACCGTCCGTGGCGTCTGGCGTGGCGCCGCGCGGGGGGGCCGTCGGGCCACTGGCAAGCGCTGCCGGCGGCGGCGTGGTGCCGGCCGGCACCGCGGGCGCCGACGCGGCCGAATGGGTCAAGGCCACGACGAGCACGGCCGAGGCCGGGTGGTCGCCGTCCCAGCGGTGCCACAGGCCCGCGCCGGCACCCGCCAGCAGGGCCGGCAACAGCAGCACCCTCAGCAGCGGCTTCATCGGCGCCCGTCAGCCACCACCGGCTTGCAGGACCCGCAGGCGCAGGCGGGCCAGCGGCTCGTCATCGACGAGAGGAACACGCAGGCAGGCAGTGCTCGGCATGGTGGTGCGGCCGGAGGTTCAGGCGGCGCTGTCGGCCGCGATGCCGATGCTCACCCTGTGGCAACCGGCCTTGGTGAGGCCGCTGGGGCGATCGGCCCCGAGATCATGCCTGAAGACCCGGCGTTCGCCGTGCCGAGCAATGTGGCGCCGTCAGAAGGACGCCCACTCCTCCACCGCCGCACTGCTCTCTGCGGGCGCCTGCAAGGGCTTCGCGGGCTTGGTCGCCGGCACCGTCCTGACCGGCGTGGCGCGGGCGGGCCGGGCCGCAGGGGCCGTTGGCACTGCCACGGTTGGCCGCGCCTCTCCCACTGGCAGCTTGAAGACGGACACCGTCTCGACCAGCTGCCTGGCCTGACCCTTGAGGCTCTCGGCCGCAGCGGCGCTCTCCTCCACCAGGGCCGCATTCTGTTGGGTGACCTGATCCATCTGGCCCACTGCATCGCCCACTTGGGAGATGCCGGCACTCTGCTCGGCACTCGCGGCGGTGATCTCCGCCACGATGTCGCTGACACGCCGGATGGAGCCCACGATCTCTCCCATCGTCTTTCCTGCCTGGTCCACCAGCACGGTGCCCTGCTCGACCTGCGAGACGCTGCGTCCGATCAATGCCTTGATCTCCTTGGCCGCCTCGGCGCTGCGCTGTGCCAAGGTGCGCACCTCGCCTGCGACCACGGCAAACCCGCGTCCCTGCTCACCCGCCCGCGCGGCCTCGACAGCGGCATTGAGCGCCAGGATGTTGGTCTGGAAGGCAATGCCATCGATCACGCCGATGATGTCGCCGATCTTGCGGCTGCTGTCGGTGATCTGCTGCATGGTGGCCACGACCTGGCCGACCACGTCGCCACCTTGCGCCGCCACCGCGGAGGCGCTCTGGGCCAGCTCGTTCGCCTGCTTGGCGCTGTCCGCGTTGTGCCGCACGGTCGTACCCAGCTCCTCCATCGTGGCGGCCGTCTGCTCCAGCGCGCTGGCCTGCTCCTCGGTGCGTTGGCTGAGGTCCTGGTTGCCTTGCGCGATCTGCGCACTGGCCGTGGCCACGCTCTCGGCATTGGACCGCACCGTGGCCACCACGCCAGCCAGGCTGACCTGCATCCGGCCCAACGCCTTCAGCACCTGGGCAGCCTCGTCCTGACCTTCGGCGTCGATGCGGCTGGTGAAATCGCCCGAGGACACGCGATCGGCGGCTGCCACCGCTTGCGACAGGGGCCCCGCGATCGAGCGGACGAGCCACACGCCGCCTGCCACCGCGACGCCCAGCGCCCCGAGGATGCCCAGCAACATCGCCGTGCGAGCTGACGCATACGCCTGCTCGGCAGTGTGGCTCTCACGCACGCTGCCATCATGGTTGAGCGTGACGAGCTTCATCAGCGTGGCCGATGCCTTGTCGAACAACGGCTTGCTCTCCTTGTCCAGCAGGCCGCGGGCACGCTCAGTGTCATTCTGCCGGGACGCCTCCAACATCCGCGCATGCACGTCCATGTAGGCCTTCCAGTCCGCAGCGAAACTTTCGTAGAGCGCACGCTCTTCCTCACTGCTGATGAGCTTCACGTAGGCGTCGCGGTTCTTTTCGATAAGAGCCTTCACGGCGGCAATCTCGTTCTCGATGCGCGCCATCTCGGCGCTGTCGGTGGTCACGACGTGGGCGTACTCGCCAATGCGGAAATCCGATGTGTTGGTGTTCAAGGCATTGACCAGTTCCACACTCGGCAACCAGTTGGACGTGATCTCCTCGGTCGACGCTCTCATCGAGCCCATCTGCACCAGCGCGAGCCCGGCCAGGCCCATCATGAGGGCGACGAGGACGGCAAGCGTCGCCGCCATGCGGGTGGTGATCTTCATGTTCTTCAGCATCTCAGGCTCTTCAAGGGGGCGTCATGCGGCGGCGGTATTGCCTGGGCCATGATCGTCTTCGTCCTATCGGCCCCCGAAAGCCGAATGTGATGGCCAGAACACAATTTGTTCGCGCCGCGTGGCCCAAGGCGTGTCAGGCTGCACGTCAACTCAGCCGGCCAGCACCTCGCGCACCTGCGCCAGCTGCCGGCGCGACACGGGCAGCCACTCGTCACCCGGATCCACCCGCACCGCCCAGGCTTCGCCGCTGTCCTCGGCCTCGGCACCCGGCAGCACGCGGCGCTCCAGCGCACGCACCGCGGACTTGGCCACCACCACGCTGCGGTGGATGCGCAGGGCGGCGTCGCCCAGGCGCTGTTCCAGATCGGTGAGCGCGTCGTCCAGCACGTAGCGGTGGCGCGTGGTCACCAGCGTCACGTACTTCATCTCGGCCTTCAGGTACACCACCTCGGCCACGGGGATGCGCAGCACCCGGCCGCGGTCGCTCACCACCAGGGTCGGCTGTTCCACCGGTACGGGCGGCGCCAAGGGCGCCACCGTGCGGCCGAGGCGCTGTGCCACACGCACCAGCGCCTCCTGCAGCCGGGGTCGGCGCACGGGCTTGGTCAGGTAGTCC
The DNA here is from genome assembly GCA_016213265.1 of Burkholderiales bacterium. Classification (GTDB taxonomy): domain Bacteria; phylum Pseudomonadota; class Gammaproteobacteria; order Burkholderiales; family Burkholderiaceae_C; genus Ideonella. The sequence continues at coordinate 15,881 of JACRBA010000199.1, forward strand.
ACGGCCTCCACCTCGAAGGCCTGCAGCGCATGCTCGGCGTGTGCGGTCACCAGCACCACGGCAGGCACCGGTCCGCCGCCGCTGGCGACCTGCTCTTTCAGCCGCCGGGCCAGGGCCATGCCGTCCATGCCGGGCATGTGGATGTCCAGCAGCACCGCATCCACCTGGGCGTGGCGTGCCAGGGCGTGCAGCGCCTCGGCCGCGCTGCCCGCCTCGTCCACCACCTCGGCCGCCGGGTGCACGCAGTCGGCCAGCAGGCCGCGCAGGCGCAGGCGGGCCAGGGGCTCGTCATCGACGATGAGGACGCGCAGGCGGGCAGTGCTGGGCATGGCGAGGCAGGCGGTGGCTCAGGTGGCGCCATCGGCCGGGATGCCGATGCTGACCCGGTAGCGGCCGTCTTCGGTGAGGCCGCTGCGGAAATCGGCGTCCAGGTCGTGCATGAGCCGCAGGCGCTCGCGCACGCTGGCGATGCCGATGCCGTGGCCCGGCTTGCCGGGGCCGCCGGCCACGGTGTTGGTCACGGAAATGAGCACCCGCTCGCGGCGGCGCGTGGTGCGGATCTCGATGCGGCCGCCCTGGTCGGCCGGCTCCACGCCGTGCCGCACCGCGTTCTCGATCAGCGGCTGCAGCGCCAGCGGCGGCAGCCGGGCGGTGTTGGCGTTCGGGTCCAGGTCCCATGCCACGTCGAGGCGGCGGCCGAAGCGCAGCTGCTCGATGGCCAGGTAGCGGCGCGACAGCTCGATCTCGTCGCCCACGGTGGTGGCCTGGTCCAGGCCACCGAGCGCCGCGCGGAACAGGTCCGCGAGGTCCTCGAGCACCTCCTCGGCGCGGCGCGGGTCGATCTGCACCAGCGTGATCGCGGTGTTGAGCGTGTTGAACAGGAAGTGCGGCCGGATGCGCGTCTGCAGGTCGGCCAGGCGCGCCGCGGCCGCCGCCGGCAGCCGGGCCCGCTCGCGCCAGCGTTCGCTCTGGAACACCAGCACGGCGAGCATCGCCCCGGCCAGCGCGGGCGCGAGCAGCGTGGCCCCCTCGGCGGGCGCCATGCCCACCGCCGCCATGGGCCACCACACGGCCAGGGCGCACACCGCACCGGCCGCGCCGGCCGCCAGCGGCTGCACCCCCCGCCCCAGCCGGGCCAGGGCATGGCGGCCGGCGCAGGCGGCCAGCAGCCACAGCAGGGTGGCCGGCACCGCCACGGTGGTGGCCGCCGACACGCTGGCCAGCCAGCTGCGCCAGGACGCGGCCCCGAACAGCGCACCCGTGGCCAGCACGGCCACCACCAGCAGCAGCGCACGCAGCAGCGGGCCGGTGCCGCACAGCGGCAAGGGCTCGGGCCGCGTGGGGTCGGGCGCGGTGACGGCCTCGCGCAGGTCGTCGAACAGGGTGCTGGTGCCGGAGTCGTGGGGCAGGCGCTTCACAGCCTGCCATTCTGTGCGATGCCGGGCACCGCCCACCTAGAATTCGCGTTTCCCCTGCCCTGCCCCCACTGCCCCGAGGCCCGCGTGAGCAACAACCAACTCGACAAGAAATCCCAGGCCTGGTCGGCCCTGTTCTCCGAGCCCATGGGCGAGCTGGTCAAGCGCTACACGGCCAGCGTGTTCTTCGACCAGCGCCTGTGGCGGGCGGACATCGACGGCAGCCTGGCCCACGCCGCCATGCTGGCCCGCCAGGGCATCATCAGCGCGCAGGACCTGGCCGACATCGAGCGCGGCATGGCGCAGATCCGCGGCGAAATCGAGCGCGGCGAGTTCGTCTGGAAGGACGAGCTGGAGGACGTGCACCTGAACATCGAGGCGCGCCTCACGCAGCTGGTGGGCGACGCGGGCAAGCGCCTGCACACCGGCCGCTCGCGCAACGACCAGGTCGCCACCGACGTGCGTCTGTGGCTGCGCAGCGAGATCGACACGCTCGCGCCGCTGCTGGCCGACATGCAGCGCGCGCTGCTGGCGGTGGCGGCCGACCACACCGAGACGGTGATGCCCGGCTTCACCCACATGCAGGTGGCGCAGCCGGTGAGCTTTGCGCACCACCTGCTGGCCTACGTGGAGATGTTCGCCCGCGACGCCGAGCGCCTGGCCGACGTGCGCAAGCGCGTGAACCGCCTGCCGCTGGGCTCGGCCGCGCTGGCCGGCACCAGCTACCCGCTGGACCGGGAATGGGTGGCCGCGCACCTGGGCTTCGACGGCGTGTGCCAGAACAGCC
>JACRBA010000026.1 GCA_016213265.1 Burkholderiales bacterium
CAACCACCACCGCTTGATGGGGCCGCTGGGCTACGTGCCCCCGGCCGAGTTCGAGGCGAACTACCATCGCCAACGCGCTGGTCAGGCCGCGACTGCCTGACTCAAACCAACTGGCCTCCGCGATTCCCGGGGCGGTTCACCTTCGATCCCATCGACGATGTGACGAATGCGGTAGCCGCACCGTTGAACGTTCCGGTTGTTGATCCGGAAGCCTTTCCCTTTGACACCATCAAAGCACTGTTCTTCGGCCGCACTCTTGAAGGTAGGCAAACGGAGGTCTACCTGCAGAACTTTGATCGCCGACGGCTCATTTCAGGAACAGGTTTCTCGATCTACCACTCTCAAGGTGTCTACAAGAAGTTTGAGGGTACGGGCCTCACCCTTGATACCAAGATTGCAGCGAAGCTGACCGGTACGAAGTTGCAGTTTTCGAGCTTCTTTTCTGTACGCCAGATCTTTGACATGACCAGCTACTTCCAGGAGGCGACCGACGCGGACATCCAAGACTTTGCGCGTTTGGATCAGGTTTCCGTTCGCTCGCTTGAGAACCTGATTGCCGCAAGTGACACCTGGGTTCGGCGCAAGGTGTGGCTAGTTCGCGAGAGCGGCATACTTGAGCGCGTCCCGCCGAACGAAATTCGAGCGACTGCGGCAGAGTTCGGAATCGATGTGAACTATGAGTCGGTTGATGGAGTCGACAAACTCGTACTCCCCGATGGCCGCAAAGAGCTGAAGGCCCTTCTTCGGTTCTTGGATGACGACTACTACAAGTCGCCACTCTCACAGACCAACTACCTGACCAACTCGAAGCGAGTTCTTCCGCCTGCCGCCTAGTAACTCAGTGGAACCCGAAACGCCTCGACGTTCGACTAGAAGCCAAGGGCTAGCTGCGATGCCGGTGCCGACACGGCTTCCTGGCGCCAGACCCACGCATCAAACTCTCTTCTCGAAACCTTCAAGAGGTCTGCCGCGCAGCAGAAGACCTCCTGCACATAGTCGTAGTCCCGAGAATCGACGCCCACTCGATCGGCGTAAGTACGCACGTGTCGGTCGACTGCAATCGAGTCAACGCCAACTAGGCAGGCCAAGTAGTCCACCGTCTTCGGGCCAACACCGCTGATCGTCCTTAGAGATGCCCGAAAGTCTGAACACCTCAAGCCTTCGCGCAAGTCTTCCGCGCGCTCGATTGAATTGCTCGTCAATGAGTGCACGAGTTGCTCGAACCGCGTAATCTTTGTGGGATGGTTCCAGTTCAAGAACGTTGCGACCTGTCGGCTTTCGACAAGCTTTGCCAGGACGGACACCCGGTCAGCATCTGGATGCTTCTTCAGGATTCCCGTCACACGTGGTCGCACCACGGTAGCGTAGTTCAGCCCTGCCTGTAGAACGGCGTCCGCAACGATGGCTCCCATGTGATCGAGAGTTGGTCGTGGGAGCTGAGTGCTTTGGAGGGCGCCGTCCTTCTCTGCAAAGTCTGCAACTCGACGCGCGGCAAGCAAGACACTGACGGTTGAAGCGCTCATGCAAGCTCCGCCTCGGCGAGCGCCTTCTGACGCTCGACGCAGTTTGGGCAGGCGCCGCAAGGAAATGCGCTTGCAGCTTGGCACGAATACGTCCGACCTATCGGCACGCCCAGCTCAACAGCACGTCGCACGACCTGGCCCTTGGAACTGCTCCTGAACGGCGAGACAAACCGCACAGGACCAACATCTAGGGACAGCCCATCAAGCCTGTTCAGGAAGTCTGCCGTGCAGTCGATCTCTTTGGCGTGATTGCTATTGATGAACCCTGTGTACACCTCAAGGATTCCAAGTGTTTGAGCGCGCGCGGCAGCTACTGAGAAAAACAGGAGCGTTCGGTACGGCACATAGAGGTCGTCGTCCACTACAGGCTCGTGCCAAAGGTCCGCTTCTTTGATCAATCGGGAGCTTGAGCCTCGGAATACATCGCAGAAAGCGATGCGCTCTGGGCGCACCATGGACGACGGCAAGACCTCGTTGACTCTTGCCCACTCCAATTCGACGCAATGCTGGCCGTAGTCGAAGAACACGGGCTGGACGGTGATTCCACTTGCGTGCAGTTGATACGCAACGGTGGTCGAGTCCAGCCCGCCCGAGGCCATGAGGAGGACAGGTCTCATAGTTGCTGTGATGCTGGTTGCCCTAGAGCCTGAAAGAGGCCATTCAGGCATTGATCTAGGTCAGTCGAATACGTCGCACTTCCGGCGACTACCATGGTGTTGTTGTTCTCGGCGCGCGGGTCGAAGGTCACGACCGGCTTCGACATCTCCAGAGCCATGCCGACCTCTACTAGCGTGCCTGGGTCACGCCCTAGAGGAATGGCTAGGACTACCGTGCACTCGCGCAGTAGCGCCAAGTCTCTTGCGTAGGCCGCCTGACGATCGACAAACGGTGCGTCTTGCGGCAACTCACCCACTTCTTGCAACGGTCGGCGCAGTCTGAAGTTGTGATACTCAAGAGAACTGATCGCTCGTTCAATCTCAGGCTTGCTTATGTACGAGAAATCCGGAGCAGCCAGGTAGATCGAGTGGTTCGGGCGGTCGTGCCAGGGCAACGACGTTCCCCAAAGACCCCGCAGTGTTGCGACGCTCACCAATGCATCGCGCTGTACGTCCCGGCGAAGGTCATCGGGGTAGGTTGTCTGCGCGTATCGAGTAGCGACTTGCGCGCCCCGCCAAGCTGCCTCCACGACATCATGTGTTGCGGAGAGACCAGACAAGACCGCTGAGTACGCATCGCCCACCCCCACGGAGTTGACGGTCGTTCCAAGCTGTGCAGGTATGCGATCAACTGCACCGTCGGCGACATGGAAAAGTCGGCTACCGCCTCGGTTCTCCTTGAGTAGGAGCCACTCGGCTCCGATCTCTCTGACCTGTGCCAGGAAGGGGGCGATGTCTTGTGCCGCCTCTCGCGCAAACAGAGGGGACGATGTCGAGATGATGATGGTCCGAAGGCATCCCCTGTAGGCGCTCAATGCTGACAAGGCGGTAACGTCATAGGCTATGTCGAAGTCGAACGTGGCATTGGGCGAGAGCATCGAGCGCAAGTCAGTCAACTCGAAGCGGCCAGGGAACACCAGTACATTTGTGTAGCCTGCGAGTTCAGCTACCTCGTCGCGGAGCGTCACGTGTCGCCTGTCACGCAACAGGTCTTCGTAGCCCTGCCAAGAGACTTCTCTCGCGTCGCCTATGACGACAACGTTCGGGGCGCCGTTGACCTCGCCGAGCCAGACGAACTCCTTGCAACCGTGCGCCGCAGCATAGGCTCTTGCGTCTTCAAGCAAGTATCTTGGGCAAATTGCTGCTAGCGCGTAGTCGACACCTCTGGCCCAGAGGCCGCGCGCTGCGTGCATGATTCCGCCGAGGCGCATCTTGCTTTCGATGTGCGGGCCCGGTATCACTAGGTCGACAAAGACTTCCCCTACGACCAGCAGGGCAGAGCTGTCTGCCATGGTTACTTCGCTTTGAAGTCGGCCGTTACCGATGGGACAGCGCCAGGCTTTGATGAAGTAACTACACCCACGTACTCGATTCCACTACTGATGCACGCTGCAAGGTAGTTGTACGACGTAGGCAAGGCACCCACCGTCGTGCCGTGTACGTCTACGGCAAGAACTCGGCCGTTTAGCTTTAGGCTCAGCTCGGTTTGAACAGGCGGCGGGGTGCCATGTTGTCGATGAAAGTCGCACTGAGCGACCTCCTGCAGAAGGCATGAGAACGCCTGCCTGCATGGATCTACTCCGCTGGATCCGCCAGACCCGCCGCTTCCCTTCGGGTTCTGTGATCCGGAGTAGTCCGTAAAGCTTCCCGAGCCAGTGCTGCCCATGAGCTCCTCCCTTGTCGTTTGATCTCCCAGCTTCGGTGCGGGTCCGCTTCCGTAGCGGTGCAAAGTCTAGCAACTGACCGCTAAGCCACATCAAGGGCTTGCCCGCAGCCGGCCGACTTAACGCCAGCGCTTGAGAGGATTTTTATGATGGGTTCTATGATGGGTAGACTGTGATTTCTACCTGATTTTCATAGGTGGCGTTGGCGGAAGCGGTGAGATTCGAACTCACGGACGGGATGAACCGTCGCCGGTTTTCAAGACCGGTGCCTTAAACCGCTCGGCCACGCTTCCGCAACGAAGCGGCCATTATCCCCGGATCAGAACGGCGCCTGCGCCTGGGTGCAGCGCACCTGCGTCACCTCGCGCCGGCCGCCGTCCACCCGCACGGCGGTGAGCGCGCCGCCCCAGACGCAGCCGGTGTCCAGCGCCAGCAGGTCGGGCCGGTTGATCAGGCCCAGCGTGGACCAGTGGCCAAAGGCCACGGGCTGGCCGGCCGTGGCGCGGTGCGGGTGCTCGAACCAGGGCGCGAAGCCGGGCGGGGCGGCGTCGGCGCCTTCCTTGGTGTCGAACTCCAGCGTGCCGTCCGCGGCGCAAAAGCGCAGCCGCGTGAGCACGTTGACGATGCAGCGCAGGCGGTCCACGCCGCGCAGCTCGTCGCTCCAGCGCGCGGGGGTGTTGCCGTACATGCGCGGCAGGAACTCGTCCAGTGCGGGCCCCTGCAGCAGGGCCTCCACCTCGGCCGCGCGGGCCAGGGTGGTGGCCGCGTCCCCTTGGGGCACCACGCCCGCATGCACCAGCAGCCAGCCGCAGGCCATGTCGGCCAGCCGGCCCTGGCGCAGCCAGGCCAGCCAGGCCTCGCGCTGCGGGTGCTCGAGGATGTCGTCCAGCGTGTCGCGTCGGTGCGGCGGGCGCACGCCGTGCGCCACGGCCAGCAGGTGCAGGTCGTGGTTGCCCAGCAGCACGGTGGCCGCGCCGCCCAGCTCCTGCAGGCGCTGCAGCGTGGCCAGCGAGCCGGGCCCGCGGTTGACCAGGTCGCCCAGCACGTGGACGTGGTCGCGCGAGGCGGAAAAGCCGATCTCGGCCAGCAGGCGGTCCAGGGCGTCGCAGCAGCCCTGCAGGTCGCCGATGAGGTAGTGCATCACACGATTCTGCTACGCTCGGCGGCCGTTCACGGGCCCGCTTCCTGGGCCTGGCCACCCGGGCGCCGCCGCAGCGCGCGCCGCCGGTGGGTCGCCTTCTGCCCTGCATGGACATCGCCCTTCTCGTCTTCCTCATCCTGCTCAACGGCCTGTTCGCAATGTCCGAGATGGCGCTCTCGGCCAGCCGCAAGGCGCGCCTTCAGGTGATGGTGGAGGCCGGTGAGGCCGGCGCGCAGGCCGCGATGGACCTGCACGACAACCCCACCAAGTTCCTGTCGACGGTGCAGATCGGCATCACCTCGATTGGCGTGCTCAACGGCATCGTCGGCGACGCCGCGTTCTCGGGGCCGCTGTCGTCGTGGCTGCTGGAGCGGCTGCCGCTGTCGCCGCGGGCCGCCGAGCTCACCGCCACCGCGCTGGTGGTGCTGATCATCACGGTGCTGTCCATCATCTTCGGCGAGCTGGTGCCCAAGCGCCTGGGCCAGATGTACCCCGAGACGGTGGCGCGTCTGGTGGCGCCGCCCATGGAATGGCTGTCGGCCGCCACCCGCCCGCTGGTGGCCGTGCTGGCCTTCAGCACCGAGGGCATCCTGCGCCTGATGGGCGTGCGCGCCGGCCCGCCGCGCAGCGTGACGGAAGAGGAGATCGCCGCCAGCCTGGAAGAGGGCCTGGACGCGGGGGTCATCGAGGCGCAGGAGCACCAGATGGTGCGCAACGTGTTCCGCCTGGACGACCGGCAGATCGGCTCGATGATGATCCCGCGCGCCGAGATCGAATGGCTGGACGTCAACGCCACGCCCGAGCAGACGCTGCGCGTCATCGCCGAGGGTGACCATTCCCGCTACCCGGTCTGCCGCGGCGGCCTGGACGACGTGATCGGCGTGGTGGCCGCGCACAGCCTGCTCAAGCCCTTGTCCGAGGGCCGCGGCCCGGCGCTGGCCGAGCACCTGGAGCCGCCCGTGTTCGTGCCCGAGACGCTCTCGGGCATGGAGCTGCTGGAGCACCTGCGCACCTCGGGCGCGGAGCTGGTGTTCGTGGTCGACGAGTACGGCGCCGTACAGGGTGTGATCACCGTGCGCGACGTGCTGGAGGCCATCACCGGCGAGTTCGGCACGCCCACCGACGAGGACGCCTGGGCGGTTCAGCGCGAGGACGGCACCTGGCTGGTCGACGGTCTGATCCCCGTGCCCGAGCTCAAGGACCGGTTCGACATCAAGGAACTGCCCGAGGAAGACCGCGGGCGCTACAACACCCTGGCCGGCATGATCATGCTGTTGCTGGGCCGGCTGCCGCGCACCACCGACCGGGTGGAGTGGGGCGGCTGGCGGTTCGAGGTGGTGGACCTCGATGGCAAGCGCGTGGACAAGGTGCTGGTGACCCGCCAGGCCGATGCGCATCAATCTGGAGACCTGAAGTGATCATTCCCGAGCTGCACAAGAAGCCGGTGGCGCTGGACCGTGTCGGACACCGCGACCTCAAGGTGCGACGCGACCGCAACCCGCTGGAGGCAGCGACCGGCCTCAACGCCTTCTTCCTGACGGCGGCCGAGTTCATCGACGCGTGCAGGGACTACCCCATCCTGTTCCTGCCGGCGGGCCAGGACGAGCAGGGCAAGGCGCTGTGCGCGCCGGTGGCGGCGCTCGGCCTGCAGAAGGGCGAGAACCTCTTCTGGCGCCAGGGCCGCTGGGACGCGCGCTATGTCCCCGCCATGCTGCGAGCCTACCCCTTCGCGGGCGCGCCCACACCGGAGCGACAGCTGGTGGTCTGCATCGACGAGGCGAGCGAGGTCTGGAGCCGTGAGGAGGGCGAGCCCCTGTTCGACGCCGACGGCCAACCGACTCCCTATCTGGCCGGCATGCGGGAATTCGTCGAGAAGATCGAAATCGAGATCGACCGCACGCGCCAGGCGGGCCGTCGGCTCCTCGAGCTGGGCCTGCTGGAGCCGCGCCGCTTCGACGCCACGCTGCCGGACGGGTCGCCGCTGACGATCGACGGGTTCCTTGGCGTCAACGAGGAGAAGCTGGCGAAGCTGCCGGACGACCAGACCCTCGAACTGGCGCGCAACGGCCTGCTCGCACTGCTGCATTTCCACCTGGCGTCGCTGCGCAATATGACCAGGCTGCTGGAAGTGCACGCCGAGAAGCGCGCCGCCGAGGCGGCTTGACCGCCGGCCGGCGGTCGTGGGGTAGGTCCGGAGCGGCGGGCCGGGCCCGCCCGCGTAAGCTGGGGCATCCCCATGCCCTCGCTGCGAAGGACGCCCATGCCGCCTGCCTCACGCCTCCTGAACCCGTTTCTTCGCCTGGCCGCCGGCGCCGCCCTGGCGGCGGCGCTGCCCGCCACGGCGCAGGAAGTCACCCTGCGCTTCCACCACATCTGGAACACCCAGGCCATGGCCTCGGTGCAGGTGATCCAGCCCTGGTGCGACAAGATCGCGCGTGAATCCGCCGGCCGCATGAAGTGCCAGGTGCTGCCTGCCATGACGGGCGGCGGCACCCCGCCGCAGCTGGTGGAGCGCGTCAAGGACGGCGTGGACGACCTGGTGATCACGCTGCCGGGCTACACCGCCGGCCGCTTCCTGGCCATGGAAGTGTTCGAGCTGCCCTTCATGACCAACTCGGCCGAGGCCGGCGCCCGCGCGGCGTGGGACTACCTGCAGAAGCACGCGCTCAAGGAGTTCCCGGGCACCAAGGTGCTGGCCACCTGGGTGCACGACGAGGGCTACGTGCACACCCGCGACCGGCCCGTGCGCACGCTGGCCGACTTCAAGGGCCTGAAGATGCGTGCGCCCACGCGGCAGACGAACACGCTGCTCGCCAGCCTGGGCGCCACGCCGGTGGGCCTGCCGCTGCCGTCGGTGCCCGACGCGGTGAGCAAGGGCACCATCGACGGCTTCCTGCTGCCGTGGGAGGTGATGCCCTCGCTGAAGCTGCAGGAGATGGTGCGCTACCACAGCGAGACCGACCCGAGCCGCCCTGCGCTCTACAGCGCCGTCTTCGTGTTCGCCATGAACCAGGCCCGCTACGACAGCCTGCCGGCCGAGCTGAAGAAGGTGATCGACGACAACAGCGGCGCGGCGCTGTCGCGCCAGATCGGCCGCACCTGGGACCAGAGCCAGGACGCGGGCCGCCGCGCCGCGCGCGAGCGGGGCAACGTGTTCCACACCGTGCCCGCCGCCGAGCTCGACCAGTGGCGCGAGAAGGCCGCGCCGCTGTACGGCGCCTGGGTCAGCGAGGTCACCGCCAAGGGCTGGCCCGGGCAGCAGATGCTGCAGGACGCGCAGGCCCTGCTGGCCCAGTACCGCAGCGCGCCTTGAGGGGCCACCTGGGGGCGGGGCCGCGCCGCGCCCGCCCCGGCAGGCGCTGATCCGCCACAATCCGCCGCATTCGCCGACCGGCAGGTCGGCGAACGGCATCCGCCGCCCCAACCCCGCCCTGACGAAAGACCCGCGCCCATGTCCGACCCGCTCGTCCTGGTGGCCGATGACGGCCCCGTCCGCACGCTCACGCTGAACCGGCCTGCGGCCCTCAACAGCTTCACCTCGGCCATGCACGCCGAGCTGCGCGACGCGCTGGACGCGGCCGCCGCAGCCCACCATGTGCGGGCCGTCGTCATCACGGGCGCCGGGCGCGGCTTCTGCGCCGGGCAGGACCTGAACGACCCCGGCATGGCCCCGGGGGCGGACGGCAAGGTCGACATCGGCGCCGTCATCGAGGCCAACTACAAGCCGCTGGCGCTGCGCCTGCGCGCCATGCCGGTGCCGGTGCTGGCGGCGGTCAACGGCGTGGCGGCCGGCGCGGGCGCCAACCTCGCGCTGGGCTGCGACCTGGTGGTGGCCGCGCGCAGCGCGAGCTTCATCCAGGCCTTCGCCAAGATCGGCCTCATCCCCGACTGCGGCGGCACCTGGCTGCTGCCGCGGCTGCTGGGCCGCGCCCGGGCGCTCGGCCTGGCGCTCACCGGCGACAAGCTGCCGGCCGAGGAGGCCGTGCGCCTGGGCCTCATCTGGCAGTGCGTGGACGATGCCGAGCTCGTCGCCACCAGCCAGGCCCTGGCCCAGCGCCTGGCCGCCATGCCGGTGAAGGCGCTGGCCGCCACCCGACAGGCGCTGGACGCGGCCGCGCACATGACCATGGAAGATGCCCTGGCGCTGGAGGCGCGCATGCAGCGCGAGCTGGGCCACCAGGCCGATTTCGCCGAGGGCGTGGCCGCGTTCCAGCAAAAGCGCGCGCCCCACTTCACCGACCGCTGAAAGGGCCTGCCGCCATGGCCGAGATCGACCCGCAACGCCTGGCCGAGGCCGTGCGCGACGCCATGTGGCGCAACGACCGTGCCTCCCAGGGCATGGGCATGCAGGTGCTGGCCATCGGGCCCGGCACGGCCACGCTGCAGATGACCGTGCAGGAGCGCATGCTCAACGGCCACGACATCTGCCATGGCGGCTTCGTCACCACCCTGGCCGACTCAGCCTTCGCCTTCGCCTGCAACGCGTACAACGAGGTCACCGTGGCCTCGGGCTTCGACGTCAACCTCGTGGCCGCCGCCCGCCTGGGCGACGTGCTCACCGCCACGGCGAGCGAGGTGCACCGCGCCGGCCGCACAGGCGTGTACGACATCGACGTGCGCAACCAGCGTGGCGAACGCGTGGCCGCCTTCCGCGGCCGCTCCTATACCCTCAAGGGCAAACACGTGGTCGACCCGTCCACGCTCACCTGACCGCCTCCCCATGAAGCACCGATTTCTCCCGCTGGCCCTGGCCACCGGGCTCGGCCTGGCGGCGTCCGTCTGCTCGGCCGCCGACCAGCCCCTCACGGCGCTGCCCTACACGCCGGGCCTGGACGTCCAGTCCATGGACACGCGCGCCGCGCCCTGCGAAGACTTCTACCAGTACGCCTGCGGCGGCTGGATGCAGCGCCACCCCATCCCGCCCGACCAGGCGCGCTGGGACGTCTATTCCAAGCTGGCCGACGAGAACAAGCGCTTCCTCTGGGGCATCCTCGACGGGCTGGCGCAGCAGACCGAGGGCCGCACCCCCGCGCAGCAGCAGATCGGCGACCTGTTCGCCTCCTGCATGGACGAGTCCGCCGTGCAGGCCCTGGGCACTGCGCCCTTCGCGCCCTGGCGCGAGCGCATCGCAGGCCTGCGCAGCATGAAGGACCTGCCCGGCGTGCTCGCCGCGCTGCACCTGTCGGTGGCCGATGGCATGCCTTTCGCGTTCGGCCAGAACCCCGACTTCGGCGATTCCAGCCGCGCCATCGGTTTCGTGATGGCCGGCGGCCTGTCGCTGCCTGACCGCGACGACTACCTCTCCAGCGAGCCGCGCCTGCGCGAGATGCGCGCGCGCTTCGTGGCGCACGTGGCGCGCATGCTCGAGCTCGACGGCATGCCCGCCGATCAGGCCGGCGAGGCCGCGATGACCGTGCTGTCGATCGAGAGCGAGCTGGCCGCCGCCATGCTCACCCGCGTGCAGCAGCGCGAGCCCAGCCGCCTGCACCGCGTGATGGGCCTGGCCGGCCTGAAGAAGCTGGCGCCGCACTTCGATTGGGTGGCGTACTTCGACGCCCTGGGCGTGCCGGCCCAGCGCGTGGTGAACGTCACCGAGCCGGCCTTCCTGCGGGCGCTGGACGGCGCGCTCGCCCGGCGCCCGCTGGCCGAGTGGCAGACCTACCTGCGCTGGCATGCGCTGAACGCCATGGCCGACGAGCTGCCGCGCGCGTTCGAAGACGAGCACTTCGCCTTTTTCAGCCAGGCCCTGCGCGGCATCCCGCAGCCGCCGCCGCGCTGGCGGCGTTGCGTCACCGTGGTGGACACGCTGCTCGGTGATGCACTGGGGCAGGAGTTCGTGCGCCGCACCTTCGGCCCCGAGCAGAAGCGTGCCACCGAGCGCATGACGGCCCAGATCGAGCAGGCCATGGCGCGCCGCATCCAGGCGCTGGACTGGATGACACCCGCCACCAAGGCGCGCGCGCTGGAAAAGCTCTCGGCCGTGGTCAACAAGGTGGGCTACCCCGACCGCTGGATCGACTACGCCAGCGTGCGCATCGTGCGCGATGATTTCGCCGGCAACGTGCGCCGGGCCACCGAGTTCGACACGCGCCGTGAACTGGCCAAGATCGGCAAGCCCGTGGACCGTGTCGAGTGGAGCATGACGCCGCCCACGGTGAACGCCTACTACAACCCGCAGGGCAACGACATCAACTTTCCCGCCGGCGTGCTGCAGCCGCCGCTGTACGACCCGAAGATGGATGCCGGCCCCAACTACGGCAACACCGGCGGCACCATCGGCCACGAGCTGATCCACGGCTTCGACGACGAGGGCCGCCAGTTCGACGCGCGCGGCAACTTGCGCAACTGGTGGACGCCGCGCGACGAGGCGGCGTTCAACGAGCGCGCGCAATGCCTGGTGGACCAGTACGCCCAGTACCCGGTGGTGGACGACATCCGCATCAACAGCCGGCTCACGCTGGGTGAAGACCTGGCCGACCTGGGCGGCCTGGTGCTGGCGCTCATGGCCTGGCAGGCCGAGGTGGGCGATGAGGCCACGGCCACGCAGCCGCTGCGCGACGGGCTCACGCCGCTGCAGCGCTTCTTCGTGGGCTTTGCCCAGTGGGCCTGCGAGAACACCCGGCCCGAAGAGCTGCGCATCCATGCCCGGGTGGACCCGCACTCGCCGGGCCGCTGGCGCGTGAACGGCCTGGTGGTGAACCTGCCCGAGTTCCAGCAGGCCTTTGCCTGCCGCACGGGCCAGCCCATGGCCCCGGCCAAGCGCTGCCGCATCTGGTGATGGCCCATGGCCCGGCGGCCCTGCCCGCCGGGCCCCTGGGGTAAACATCGATGGCCCGCCGCGCCCGGTGCAGCGATACAGCAGCCCGGGTGCGGCGGGCCTCGTTCTTGCGAGGGCCTGCGCCGCGTGCAACACCACACACGAGGAGCGCAGCGGATGGGGCGTCGACAGGGGCAGGGCAGGGCGGTGCGGCGGTGGCTGGCGGCGGCCACGCTCGCGGTCACCGGCATGGTGGCCGTGGCGGCGCAGGCCGCGCCGGGGATGACGATCGGCGCCATCGTGCCGCGCAGCTGGCCGAACCCGGCCGATGGCGAGGACATCGTGGCCGGCATGCAGCTGGCCATCAAGACCTGGCCGGGCAACGAGGTGCCGCGCCTGGTCATCCATGACAGCGGCTGCCGGGCCGAGCGCGCCGACGCCGCGGCGCGCGAACTGGTGGCGGCCAAGGTCGATGTGGTGCTGGGCAGCTGGTGTGTCATCGGCCAGGCGCCGCGCATCGTCGCCGAGGCCGGGGTGCCCTACATCTCCGCCCACCCCGAGCGCCTGCAGCGTCCGCCGGCCGGTGTGCTGCAGCTGGGCCGCATCGAGGTCTACCAGGCCGAGCAGGTGGCCGCGCGGCTGCGGCAGGAAACGGGGCTGCGCGTGTCGGCCCGCACCGCCTGCTGGATGGACTTCCGCCCCGTGGTGCGCGAGCCCTATGACGCCGTGCTGTGCCCCGTGGTCGGCCTCGACGCTGGCCGCTGGCAGCAGGCCGAGGCCACGTTCACGGCCGCGCACCGCCGGCCCTTCAGCTGGGCGGTGGCGCGCGGCTACGCCGCCATGGAGGCTGCGCTGGCCCAGATGCGGCGCCTGCGCACGGCCGGCCGCTCGAACGGGCCGCTGCCCACCGTGCTGGGGCCCGTGCCGGCGGCCGACGCCCCGGCGCCCGCCGATGCCCTGCAGCTGGTGCTGGCGCCGCAGCTGCCACGGCTGTCGGCGCGCGACGCGGCGGCCGTGCAGCAGCTGCTGCAGACCAAGGCCTGCTGCCCACCCGGGGCCGCCTGCACGCCGCGCGGCCCCTGGGCCGAGTTGCCCTTCGAGGTGCGTGGCACCACGGCCGCCTGCCCCGTGCGCACCCCGGCGGCCGCGCCCTGAGCCCGACCTAGGGAAAAAACCGATCACCCCCTGACTTGTGTCAACCCGGCTTGCGCGCCTATGATTTACCGACCGTCCGGTAAACAAACTCCCCAGCTGCCCCGCAGCGCGCCCCATGCCCGTCAAGACACCCGCCCCCGGCGACCTGGAGCCCATCGAGACCGCCAGCCGCGACGAGCTGGCCGCCCTGCAGCTGCAGCGTCTGCGTGACACGCTGGAGCGGGTCTACGCCCACGTGCCGCACTACCGGGCCGCCTTCGATGCCAAGGGTGTGCACCCGTCCGACCTGCGCAGCCTGGCCGACCTGGCGAAGTTCCCCTTCACCACCAAGCACGACCTGCGTGCCAACTACCCCTTCGGCATGTTCGCCGTGCCGCGCGAGCAGGTGGTGCGCGTGCACGCTTCGTCGGGCACCACCGGCAAGCCCACGGTGGTGGGCTACACCCAGGCCGACATCGACACCTGGGCGGGCCTGGTGGCGCGCTCCATCCGCGCGGCGGGCGGCCGGCCGGGCGACATCGTGCAAGTGGCCTATGGCTACGGCCTGTTCACGGGTGGCCTGGGCGCGCACTACGGCGCCGAGCGCCTGGGCTGCACGGTCATCCCCATGTCCGGCGGCCAGACGGAGAAGCAGGTTCAGCTGATCCGCGATTTCCAGCCCGACATCATCATGGTCACGCCCAGCTACATGCAGGTGATCATCGAGGAGTTCCGCCGCCAAGGCCTGGACCCGCGCGAGATGTCGCTCAAGGTGGGCATCTTCGGCGCCGAACCCTGGACGGAGGCGATGCGTGCGCAGATCGAGGCCGATGCGGCCATCGACGCCGTGGACATCTACGGCCTGTCCGAGGTGATGGGCCCGGGCGTGGCCAGCGAATGCGTCGAGAGCAAGGACGGCCCGGTCATCTGGGAAGACCACTTCTACCCCGAGATCATCGACCCCGAGACGGGCGAGGTGCTGCCCGATGGTGCAGAGGGCGAGCTGGTCTTCACCTCGCTGACCAAGCAGGCCTTTCCGATCATCCGCTACCGCACGCGTGACCTCACCCGCCTGCTGCCGCCCACCTCGCGCGGCATGCGCCGCATGGGCAAGATCGTCGGCCGCTCCGACGACATGCTCATCATCCGCGGCGTCAACCTGTTCCCCACCCAGGTGGAGGAGCTGGTGCTGCAGACGCCGGGGCTGTCGGGCCAGTACCAGCTCGTGGTCACGCGCAACGGTGCGCTGGACGAAGTCACCGTGCGCTGCGAGCTGCTGCCCGAGCAGGCCGGCGCCGACCGCGAGGGCCTGGCCCGCCAGCTGCAGCACCGCATCAAGACGCTCATCGGCGTGAGCACCCGCGTGGAAGTGGGCGCGCCCGAGACCATCGAACGCACGCTCGTGGGCAAGGCCCGCCGCGTCATCGACCAACGGCCGCGCTGACGCCTTCCGCGCCCGCCAGCCGCAACCAGGAGACCGCATGTACACCCAGGCGATGGACACCGCGCCGCAGGAGGCGCGCAAGGCCGTTCGTTCGGCCGAGGAGGCCGAGCTCGAGGCCCGCTTCGAGGCGCGCATCGACGACGGCGCCTTCATCGAGGCCAAGGACTGGATGCCCGAGCACTACCGCAAGACGCTGGTGCGGCAGATCAGCCAGCATGCGCATTCCGAGATCGTCGGCATGCTGCCCGAGGGCAACTGGGTGACGCGTGCGCCCACGCTCAAGCGCAAGGCGATCCTGCTGGCGAAGATCCAGGACGAGGGCGGCCACGGCCTGTACCTGTACGCCGCCGCCGAGACGCTGGGCACCAGCCGCGACCAGCTGCTCGACGCGCTGCACAGCGGCAAGGCCAAGTACAGCTCGATCTTCAACTACCCCACCCTCACCTGGGCGGACGTGGGCGTGATCGGCTGGCTCGTGGATGGCGCGGCCATCATGAACCAGATCCCCCTGTGCCGCTGCTCGTACGCCCCGTATGCGCGGGCCATGATCCGCGTGTGCAAGGAGGAGAGCTTCCACCAGCGCCAGGGCTTCGACGCGCTGAACGTGATGATGCGCGAGGGCACCGAGGCGCAGCGCGCGATGGTGCAGGACGCGGTGAACCGCTGGTGGTGGCCCAGCCTGATGATGTTCGGCCCGCACGACAGCGACAGCCCGAACAGCGCGCAATCCATGCGCTGGGGCATCAAGCGCATCAGCAACGACGACCTGCGCCAGAAGTTCGTCGACGCCACGGTGGAGCAGGCCAAGGTGCTGGGCGTGAGCCTGCCCGACCCGCTGCTCCAGTGGAACGAGGCGCGCGGCCACTACGACTTCGGCCCCATCGACTGGGCCGAGTTCTGGCGCGTGGTGGGCGGCGAAGGCGCCTGCAACCGCGAGCGCCTGCAGGCCCGCGTGGACGCCTGGGAAGAGGGCGCCTGGGTGCGCGAAGCGGCCCTGGCCCATGCCCGCAAGCAGCAGACCCAGGCCGAAGCGGCCTGAGCCCGGCCCAACCGTCTGGACCGGGCTCCCCCCAACCGTCTGGACTGGGCTCCCCCCTACCGTTCGGCCTGAGCCTGTCGAAGGCCCCGAGGAGAAATGACATGAGCGACGTGAAGAAGGAATGGCCGCTGTGGGAAGTGTTCGTGCGGCCCAAGGCCGGCCTGGACCACAAGCACTGCGGCAGCCTGCACGCGGCCGACGCCAAGATGGCCGTGCAACTGGCGCGTGACGTGTACACCCGCCGCATGGAAGGCACCAGCGTGTGGGTGGTGCGCTCCGACCAGATCGTGGCCTCCGACCCGGCCGACAAGGACATGTACTTCGACCCGGCTGAGGACAAGGTGTACCGCCACCCCACCTTCTACGAGCTGCCCGAAGCCGTGAACCACATGTGAGGCCGGTGCGACCATGACGACCCCCTCCATCACGGCCCCCACGTCGCTGCGCGCGCGCTACCTGCTGCGCATCGCCGACACCTGCCTCATCCATGCCCAGCGCCTGTCCGAGTGGTGCGGCCACGGCCCCATCCTCGAGGAGGACATGGCGCTCACCAACATGGCGCTCGATCTCGTCGGCCAGGCGCGTGCGCTGCTCACGCATGTGGGTGCCGCCCAGCCGCAGGCACTGGACGAGGACCAGCTCGCCTTCCTGCGCGAGGAGCGCGACTACCTCAACATGACGCTGGCCGAGCTGCCCGGCCGCCGTGCCGGCCGTGACTTCGCCGACGCCACGCTGCGCAACTTCCTGCTCGGCCAGTGGCTGCTGCTCACCTGGCAGCGCCTGCAGGCCAGCAGCGACGCGGAGGTGGCGGCCATCGCCGCCAAGGCGGTGAAGGAAGCGCGCTACCACGTCGAGCACGCCAGCGGCTGGGTGGTGCGCCTGGGCGACGGCACCGACGAATCCACCCGCCGCATGCGCCAGGCGCTGCAGCGCCTGTGGCCCTACACCACCGAGCTGTTCGACACCGACGAGGCCGATGCCGAGGCCGCGGCCACCGGCCTGGGCCCCGCGCGCGACACGCTGCGTGCGGACTGGCAGGCCGCAGTGGCCGCGGTGCTGGCCGAAGCCGGCCTGGCGGTGCCGGCCGAGACGGCCTTCCGCTCCACCGGCAGCCGCGGCGTGCACAGCGAGCACCTGGGCTACATGCTGGCCGAGATGCAGCACCTGCAGCGCGCCTACCCGGGCGGCCGGTGGTGAGCCCCGCGGCCCACGGATGACGAGCATGGCGGCGTCGCGCACTTCCTCCTCCGCGCTGTTCCCCGCGCCCGAGCTGCCTGCCGCGGCGCTGGGCGCGCTGGGCGTGGGTGGCGTGGCGCTGCCGCCGGTGCCTCCCCGCCTGCCCGGCCAGGGCCGCGTCGAACGTGCCTGGGCGGTGCTGGGCGGTGTGGCCGACCCGGAGGTGCCCGCGCTGTCGGTCACCGACCTGGGTCTGGTGCGCGAGGTCACCGAAGTGGCCGACGGCCTGCACGTGGTGGTGACGCCCACCTACTCCGGCTGCCCCGCCACCGAGGTGATCGAGGCGTCCATCCGCCAGGCGCTGGAGGCCGACGGGCTGGGCCCCGTGCAGGTGAGCCAGCGCCGCTCGCCCGCCTGGACCACCGACTGGATCAGCGACGCCGGCCGCGAGCGCCTGCGCGCCTACGGCATCGCCCCGCCCGGCCGCTGTGGTGAGGCGGGCGCTGCCCCGGCCGAACAGCCCGTGCGCATCGTCGCCCGCGGCGTGGCCTGCCCGCATTGCGGCAGCGCCCAGACCGAACGCCTGTCCGCCTTCGGCGCCACCGCCTGCAAGGCCCTGTACCGCTGCCTGTCGTGCAGGGAACCCTTCGAACACTTCAAGCCGATCTGACCATGAGCTCTCTTCACTTTCACGAGCTGCGCGTGCGCGATGTGCGCCCCGACACCGACGAGGCGATGATCGTGTGCTTCGACGTGCCGGCGGACATGGCCGAGACCTTCCGCTTCACGCAGGGGCAGTACCTCACCGTGCGGCGCGAGCTCGAGGGCGAGGACGTGCGCCGCAGCTACTCCATCTGCGCCGGCGTGGACGACGGCGAGCTGCGCGTGGGCGTTCGCAAGGTGGCCGGCGGGCGCTTCTCCAACTGGCTGCACAGCCAGCTGAAGGCGGGCGACACGCTGCAGGTGATGCCGCCGCAGGGCCGCTTCTTCGTGCCGCTGGAGCCCGCCGCCGCCCGCCACTACCTGGGCATCGCCGGGGGCAGCGGCATCACGCCCATCCTGTCCATCATGAAGACGGTGCTGGCGCGCGAACCCGGCAGCCGCTTCACGCTGCTGTACGGCAACCGCCGCGCCGCCTCCACCATGTTCAAGGAGGAGCTGGAGGACCTGAAGAACCGCTACCTCACCCGGCTGGCACTGCACCATGTGTTCAGCGACGAGCAGGTGGATTCGCCGCTCAACATGGGCGTGATGAACCGCGAGAAGGTGGCCGAGTTCCTGCGCACGCTGGTGGACGTGGGTAGCGTGGACCACGCCTTCGTGTGCGGCCCCTACGCGATGAACGACGAGGCCGAGGCCGCGCTGCGCGAGGCCGGCCTGGCCGAGGAGCGCATCCACATCGAGCGCTTCGGCATCCCGCTGCAAAGCGCGGGCGACCTGGCCAAGCTGCATGCGCCGCAGGAAGGTGATGCCGACAACGCCCGCGTCACCGTGGTGCGCGACGGCCTCACGCGCGACATCGTCTTCCGCAAGACCGACCCCAGCATCCTGGACGCGGCGGCCGCTGCCGGCATGGACGTGCCGTTCTCCTGCAAGTCGGGCGTGTGCGGCACCTGCCGCGCCAAGCTGATGGACGGCCAGGTGCGCATGGACCGCAACTTCGCGCTGGAAAAGCACGAAGTGGCCGAAGGCTTCATCCTCACCTGCCAGGCGCACCCGCTCACCCCTTGCGTCACCGTCTCGTTCGACGAACGATGAACCGCCCCACGCCCGTCCTCTCGCGCGCGCCGATGGGCCGGGGGCTTCGACAGGCTCAGCCCGAACGGGGACGTGAGCCGTTCGCCCTGAGCTTGTCGAATGGCATGCTGCGCCGACCTGGCGGGGAGCGCTGATGGCCCGACCCCGGTCTGCCGGCTACGACGACCAGCGCGACGCCATCCTGGCCCATGCCGCGGCGCTGTTCGCGCAGCAGGGCTACACCGCCAGTTCCATGAACCAGGTGGCGGCGGCGTGCGGGCTGTCCAAGGCGGCGCTGTACCACTACGTGCGCGACAAGCATGCGCTGCTCGCGCTCGTGGCCGAGGGCCATGTGAAGCGCCTGGAGGCGGTGGTGCAGGAGGTGCTGGCCCGGCCGCAGCCGGCCGAGGCGCGCCTGCGTGAGCTGATCCTGCGCTTCGTGGCCGAGTACGCCAACGCGCAGAACGAGCACCGTGTGCTCACCGAGGACGTGAAGTTCCTCGGCGACGAGGAGCGCGCCCGCGTGCTGGCCATCGAGCGCCGCGTCGTCGATGCCTTCGCGCGCACGGTGGCCGAGGTGCGCCCCGAGTTGCAGCAGGCCGAGCTGCACAAGCCCCTGACCATGCTGTTGTTCGGCATGATCAACTGGATGTTCACGTGGCTGAAGCCCGCCGAGGTGGGTTCGCCACGATTGACGCACGAGCAGATGGCCCCGATCGTGGCGGAGTTGTTCTTCGGCGGCCTGCAGGCCGTCACGACAACCGCCGCATCCCGGCGCCGATCCGATCCGCCGTCCGTTCCCGTTCGGGCTGAGCCTGTCGAAGCCCCGCCCACGTCGCCCCGCCGACCTCGCACAAAGAAGGAGACCGCCCTGTGAAGACCCTCAAGACCCTGGCCGCTGCCGCCCTCGTGGCCATTGCCGGCCACGCGCTGGCCGACATCAACGTCGGCGTCACCGTCTCGGCCACGGGCCCGGCGGCTTCGCTGGGCATTCCCGAGAAGAACACCATCGCCCTGATGCCCACCACCATCGCGGGGCAGAAGGTCAACTACATCGTGCTGGACGATGCGTCCGACACCACCAAGGCCGTGGCCAATACGCGCCGCCTCATCACCGAGGACAAGGTCGACGTGATCCTGGGCTCGACCACCACGCCCAACTCGCTGGCCATGATCGACGCCGTGTCCGAGGCGCAGGTGCCGATGATCTCCATGGCCGCCTCGGCGCGCATCGTGGAGCCCATGGACGCCAAGAAGCGCTGGGTGTTCAAGACGCCGCAGACCGACATCATGATGTCGCTGGCCATCGCTGCGCACATGGCCGACGCCAAGGTGAAGACCGTGGCCTTCATCGGCTTTGCCGACGCGTATGGCGAAGGCTGGTACGGCGAGTTCTCCAAGGCGGCCGGCATCAAGGGCATCAGCATCGTGGCCAACGAGCGCTACAACCGCACCGACGCCTCGGTGACGGCGCAGGTGCTCAAGCTGGTGGCCGCCAGGCCCGACGCGGTGCTGATCGCCGGCTCCGGCACGCCCTCGGCGCTGCCTGCGGCGGCCCTGGCCGAGCGCGGCTACACGGGCAAGGTCTACCAGACGCACGGCGTGGCCAACAACGATTTCCTGCGCGTGGGCGGCAAGAACGTCGAGGGCACCTTCCTGCCCAGCGGCCCGGTGCTCGTGGCCGACCAGCTGCCCGCCGGCCACCCGGTGAAGAAGTCCGCCATGGAGTACGTGGCCAAGTACGAGGCCGCCTACGGCAAGGGCAGCGTCTCGACCTTTGGCGCCCACGCCTGGGACGCCGGCCTGCTGATGGCCGCGGCCGTGCCCCAGGCGCTGAAGAAGGCCCAGCCGGGCACGCCGGCCTTCCGCGCCGCCCTGCGCGACGCGCTCGAGCAGGTGAAGGAACTCCCCGGTGCCCACGGCATCTTCACCATGTCGCCCAACGACCACCTCGGCCTCGACCAACGCGCCCGCGTGATGGTCAAGATCGAGAAGGGCGCCTGGAAGTACGTTCCTTGAGCCCCCACGCCTGGAATGGGGGGCCCCCACGCCCCCTTCCGGGGGCTGCCCCCCAAGGGGGCGCGCGCAGCGGACCGGCGAAGCCGGATCCGCGCACGCCGCTTGATGGGGGCGGCGCTGCGCGCGCCCCGTTCCGTTCGCCCTGAGCTTGTCGAAGGGCCCTCCGTCTCCCGTTCGCCCTGAGCCTGTCGAAGGGCCCTCGTCTTTCCGTTCGCCCTGAGCTCGTCGAAGGGCCCACGCCATGACCACTCCACAACTCCAAAGTTTCATCGCTGGCCGCTGGCTGGGCCGGGAGCCTGGGCAGACGCTGCGCAGCGCCATCAACGGCCAACCCGTGGCACGCACGCACGCGGATGCCATCGATTTCGCCGAGGCGCTGGCCTATGCGCGGGGCACCGGCCTGCCCGCGCTGCTGGCGCTGGATTTCCAGCAGCGGGCGGCGCGGCTGAAGGCGCTGGCCAAGTACCTGGTGGAGCGCAAGGAACAGCTCTACGCCATCTCCGCCCACACCGGCGCCACGCGCGCGGACAGCTGGATCGACGTGGAAGGCGGCACCGGCACGCTCTTCGCCTACGCCAGCATGGGCTCGGCCGAGCTGCCCAGCAGCAACGTGGTGCACGAGGGCCCCGTGGTGCCCCTGGGCAAGAACGGTGGCTTCGCGGGCACGCACATCCTGGTGCCGCGCCGCGGCGTGGCCGTGCACATCAACGCCTTCAACTTCCCCATCTGGGGCCTGCTGGAGAAGTTCGCCCCCACCTTCCTGGCCGGCATGCCCTGCATCGGCAAGCCCGCCACCGCCACCAGCTACCTCACCGAGGCCCTGGTGCGCCTGATCGACCAATCCGGCATCCTGCCCGCCGGCAGCCTGCAGCTCGTCATCGGCGGCACGGGTGACCTGCTCGACCGCCTGACGGGCCAGGACGTCATCACCTTCACCGGCTCGGCCGACACCGCGGCCAAGCTGCGCGTGCACCCGAACGTGATCCGCCAGAGCGTGCCTTTCAACGCCGAGGCCGATTCGCTCAACTGCGCCATCCTGGGCCCCGATGTGACGCCCGGCGACATGGAGTTCGAGCTGTTCGTCAAGGAAGTGGCGCGTGAGATGACGGTGAAGGCCGGCCAGAAGTGCACGGCCATCCGCCGCGCCATCGTGCCGCGCCAGCACCTGGACGCCGTGGCCGCCGCGCTCAAGGCGCGCCTTGCCAAGACCGTGGTGGGCGACCCTTCGGTGGAGGGTGTGAAGATGGGCGCGCTCGCCTCGCACAGCCAGCAGGCCGACGTGGCCGAGAAGGTGGCCCTGCTGCGCCAGGGCGCCGAGCTCATCCACGGCGGCGAGGGCGTGCAGCCCCAGGGGGCCGGCACGGCCGAGGGCGCCTTCTTCGCGCCCACGCTGCTGCTCGCCCAGCACCCCATGGCCAACGACGCGGTGCACGACATCGAGGCCTTCGGCCCGGTGAGCACGCTCATGCCCTACGACGATTTCGACGAGGCGCTCGCCCTGGCCGCGCGCGGCAAGGGCAGCCTCGTGGGCTCGCTGGTCACGAAGACGCCCGCCATCGCGGCGCAGGCCGTGCCCGTGGCGGCTGCGCACCACGGCCGCCTGCTGGTGCTGGACGCCCAGGCCGCGCCCGAATCCACCGGCCACGGCAGCCCGCTGCCCATGCTCAAGCACGGCGGCCCCGGCCGCGCGGGTGGCGGCGAAGAGCTCGGCGGCACCCGCGCGGTGAAGCACTACCTGCAGCGCACGGCGGTGCAGGGCTCGCCCACCATGCTGGCCGCGGTGACCGGCGAGTACGTGCGCGGCGCGGCGCGCATCGAGACCGAGGTGCACCCCTTCCGTCGCCATTTCGAGGAGCTGCAGATCGGCGAGAGCCTCACCACGCACCGGCGCACGGTGAGCGAGGCCGACATCGTCAACTTCGGCGGCATCTCGGGCGACTACTTCTACATGCACTTCGACGAGATCGCGGCCAAGGACACCCAGTTCGGCCAGCGCATCGCGCACGGCTACTTCGTGCTCTCGGCGGCGGCCGGCCTGTTCGTGAGCCCGGCGCCCGGGCCCGTGCTGGCCAACTACGGCCTGGACACCCTGCGCTTCGTGAAGCCCGTGGCCATCGGCGACACCATCCAGGCGCGGCTCACGGCCAAGCGCAAGATCGACCGCATGAAGACCGACGACAAGGGCCGCGGCCAGGGCGTGGTGGCGTGGGACGTGGAAGTCACCACCCAGCACGGCGAGCTGGTCGCCAGCTACGACATCCTTACCCTGGTGGCGAAGAAGGGCTGAGGCGGTGGGTCAGGCGGGCCACAGCCCGCTGACCACGGCGTCCCGTGCACCCACGACATCGGCGGCCCGGTCGGCCAAGGAGGCGACGGGCCGCTTCAGCGGGCGGGCCTCGATGCCTGCCGCGAGATGGGGCTGCAGCGCCAGCAACTGCCCCTGCACGACGAACGTGGGTGACAGACGACGCGGCGCATGCGGCAGCGCGGCGGCCGTGGCCGACAGTGGCACGACGAACCGCGTGCGCAGCTCACTGAGCATCGCGCTCTGCACATCGACCAAGTACGGCACCTGCTCGCGAGAACGCAGGTCCGGGTTGGCGTACACGTCGTACTGGGCCATGGCCGAGGCCGGTCACCAGGTGCGCAGTCGGTCGCTCCACATGCCGTGCAGGTCGACCGCGTCGTTCTCGGGGATTGGCCATCTTGGCCAATGCCCCCGCCGGCCCGGGCTGCGGTGGTGAGCGCGCGCATGGGATGATGCGGCTGCCCGGATCCGCCTGCAGCCCGACCATGACCCGCACTGCTTCGTTTCTTCCCCGCCGGCTCGGCCCGGTCGCGCTTGGCCTGTGGGCGCTGGCCTGTGCCACAGCCACGCTGGTGCCCGCCGCGGCCCAGGCGGCGGCGCGGCCACTCGCCCAGCGTGCGCTGCAGGGGGCCGTGCTGCACCGCATGGCCCAGGCGGCGGCCCCGGCCCCATCGGCGTCGGTGGCGCTGGGTGGCCACCCCGTCATCGGCCTGTGGGACGTCGAGCTCGAGGACAGCGGCTGCCACGAGACCTACGACGTGCGGCCCGACGGCACCTTGTCCGTCACCAGTGGCCGCCAGATGCTCGACGCGCGCTTCCTGGTGGCGCCGGAGCCCAGTGAGGAGGGCTTCTACGCCTGGGCCGACCAGATCGTGCAGGACAACGGCGAGCCCGATTGCCTGGGCGAGCGTGCCGAGCCGGGGCAACTGGCCTTCGCCTTCCTCTACTTCGACCGCGGCCGCCGCGAGTTCCTGATGTGCGAGAGCGAGAGCCTGGAGTCGTGCATCGGCCCCTTCAAGCGGCTGGACGACGACGCCTGAGGCCGCGCCGGCATGACCTGGCACGCCCGGCTCGACCTGCACTACACCCACACGCCCGCGGCGGGCACGGTGGGCCACGACCGCCACGAAGGCCCGCTGCGGGTGCTCAAGCGGCTCTACCCCGAAGGCCCCGCGGTGTGCCACCACGTGCTGGTGCACCCGCCCGGCGGCATCCTCTCGGGTGACCGGCTCGAGGTGCACGCCCACCTGGACTCGGGCGCCCATGCGCTGCTCACCACCCCCGGGGCCACGCGGCTGTACCGCCGCGGCGAGGGCGCAGCCGACGCCGGCTGGCTGGCCGAGCAGGCCGTGCAGGCCACGCTCGCGCCCGGCGCGCGCCTGGAGTGGCTGCCGATGGAGACCCTGGCCTACCCCGGCTGCGTGGCGGACACGGCCCTGCGCTTCACCCTCGCACCGGGCGCCGAGATGCTGGGCTGGGACGTGCTGGCGCTGGGCCTGCCGGCATCCGACGCGCCCTTCGGCCGGGGCACGCTCACCCAGACGGTCGAGTTGCCCGGCGTGTGGCTCGAACGCGGCCGCCTCGATGGCCATGACACGGCCCTGCTCGATGGCGCCCTGGGCCTGGCCGGCCGGCGTGTGATGGCGCTGGCCTGGTTCGCGGCCGGCTCGCCGCTGGCCGATGCGCGCCGCGAGGCCCTGCTCGACGCCGCGCGCGCGCTGCCGGCGCTGCAGGCGGCCCCGCTGGGCGACGCGCCCGTGGTGGCGGCCGCCACCGCGCCGCACCCGCAGGTGGTGGTGGTGCGGGCGCTGGCGCAGCGGGTGGAGCCCGCCATGGCGCTGATGCAGGCGGTGTGGGCCGCCTGGCGCCCGCTGGCGTGGGGCCTGCCGGCCCACCCGCCGCGGGTGTGGCGCACCTGAGCGCTCAGGGCGCGCGCTGGCCCTTCAGGGTCTGGCCGTTCTGGCGCAGCACGGCGTCCGTCACCTGGCCATCGGCGCCCCGCACGAACTCCACCGTCGCCCCCACGGCGGGGATGGCGAGTTGGTCCGGCCCCGCCACCTGCGCCGGGATGGCCGGCTGCCCGGTGCCCTGCACCGTCCACTGGCCGTTGGCATAGGCCACCGTGATCGCGAACTGCGGCGCGAGCGCGTAGCGGCCCGCCCAGTCCTGCCCCGCGGGGGCGGGGCCGGTGGCGGGTGGCACCGCGCCGTCGCCGATGCGCACGGCCTCCTGCAGGCCGCCGCCCTGGCGCCAGGCGAAGCGCTGCACCGGGCCGTCGCCGGGGGCACGGGCCAGAGGCGTCAGCAGGGCCGAGAAACCGCGCGGGTAGAAATCGCCGCGCGAATCGTGGGCCAGCTCGAAAGCCGGCTGTCCGGTGGCCTGGGCCATCAGCCGGCCCTCGGCGGCGGTGATGCGCAGCTGCAGCGGCCCCGCCTGGTAGGTGCCCACCATGGCGCGCGCCAGCTCGGGCGGCACCGGCTGCTCCACCCGCGGCGCCTTCACCGGCACGTCCAGCCCCAGCAGCGACAGCCCCAGGTCGCCCAGGCCGCCCAGGTCGGACAGCGCGGTGTCGGCCAGCAGCACCACCGCCTGGCGCGATGCGGGGTCGAACATGGCCACCGACGAGAAGCCACCCGTGCCGCCCTCGTGTGCGAGCACACGCCGGCCGGCGCGGTCGAGCACCCCCCAGTTCATGGCGAAGCCGCCGGCCAGCGGCTGCTGCGTCATGCGCATGCGCGCCACCACCTCGGGCGGCCCGTCGCCCAGCTCGGCGCGCAGGTAACGCACCATGTCGTCGACGGTGGCGCGCACCATGCCCACGCCGGCCAGCGTGGGCGCGATCGTCCAGGCTGGCGTGGGCTGCCCGCCCGGCAGGTGGCCTTGTGCCGCCTTGGCCTGGGCCGGCGGTGTGACCCACGCACCGGCCATGCCCAGCGGCTCGAACAGGCGGCGGCGCAGCGCCGGCTCCACCGGCTCGCCGAGCGCCCGGCTCACGGCCAGCGACACCAGCATCATTCCCCAGTTCGAGTACTCGGCCTGGCTGCCGATGGGGCGTGTCAGCGCCAGCGTGGCCAGCGGCGCGAGCACCGCTTTCTCGTCCACGGCGGCGTAGGGGTCGGCCGGGTCGCGCACCACCATGCCGGGCGGCACGGGGGGCAGGCCCGCGGTGTGGGTGAGCAGGTCGCGCAGCAGGATGCGGCGTTCACCCTGGCGCGGCACGGTGGTGCCGGGTGGCAGATGCTTCTCGATGGGGTCGTCCAGCGACCAGGCACCCCGCGCCACCAGGTCGGCCACGAGGTAGGCCGTCATGGTCTTGGTGACCGAGCCGATCTCGAACGCCGCGCCCGCGTCCGGGGCGGGCGAGGCACGGGTGCCGGCGCAGGCCTGGGCGCGCCGAACGGCGCTGCCGTCGATCACCGCGGCCTGCACGCACACGCCGGTGCGGTCGCCGGCCACGCGGGCCTGCAGTTGCCGCGCCAGATGCTCGTCGCTGGTGGGCACGGCCGCCTGCGCACACCAGGTGGCCAGCGCCAGGGGCGCCATCCAGGCGGCGCGTTGGAATCCTTGCATCCTTGCTCTCCTTGATGGGGGCGCCGCTCGCGGCGCGGGCGCCTACCATAGCGGCTTTGGGCATCGTCATGAACCTCACCCTGGATTCCTGCGACGACCCGCCCGCGGAGTGGGTGGACGTCGTCGACGCCGGCCTCACCGCCTACAGCGACGCCGCGGCGCCGCTGCACGAGGTGCGTGCCATGGCCTGCATCGCGCGCGATGCGCAGGGCCGCGTGGTGGGGGGCGCCGTGGGGCGCCGCTGGGGCAGCTGCTGCGAGCTGCAGCAGCTGTGGGTGGACGAGGCCCAGCGCCACGCCGGGCTGGGCACCCGGCTCATGCGCCAGTTCGAGGCCGACGCCGTGCGCCACGGCTGCGGCCTGCTCTACCTGGAGACGCTGAGCTACCAGGCGCCCGACTTCTACCGTCGCCTGGGCTACGCCGTGCAGTTCGAACGCCGCGGCTTCCCCCAGGGCATCGTCAAGTACCACATGGGCAAGACACTGCCGCTGCCTCAGGGCTGAGGCGCGCGCCCCTGATCGATGCTGCGCGTTCTTCTCTACGCCCTTGCCATCCTGCATCTCGGGCCGGGCATCGCCTTCGCGGTGCTGGCTTTCGGGTGTGGGGACACGCCCTGGCTGGGCGCCGTGTGCGGGCGCGGTGAGATGCAGGCGTTTGCCTGGCTCACGCTCGGGCTGTGGGCGGTGATGGGCGGGTGGGCCGCGTGGCGGCTGCGGCGTCGGCCTGCGGGTTAGTGTCGCGGCCGGGCATCGGCCGGACCAGGCCCTGTGGCATGGCGCTTGCGTCAGCGAATGGGCTGCGCCCGGGCGGGTGTCATCGAGCTGTGATGCAATGCCCCCCGCCCGCGAACGAGCGCGCCCCAGGGACGGGGCGCCACCCGAGGTGGAGACCCCTGCATGCTGGCCTGGTTCATCGACTGGACAACCCAACTCAACGCCACCAACCGGCTCGGCTTCGCGGTCGTGACGGTGCTCACCATGGCCACCATCGGCGTGGCGATCGCCATGGTGGCCGAGCTGATCCTCAAGCGCCTGTCCTCAGGCAAGTCCGGCGCGGCGGGTGACCCGCACGCGGGCCACTGAGGGGCAGGGAATGTTCGATTGGGTGGTCTACCTGCCGATCTCGGGCACCGAGGTCAACGGCTTCGCGCTGATCCTGCTGGGCTTCACCGTCGGGGTGATCGGCGGCTTCTTCGGCGTGGGCGGCGCCTTCATGGTGACGCCGGCGCTCAACGTGTTCGGCTTCCCGATGGCCTACGCCATCGGCACCGACATGGCCCATATCGCGGGCAAGTCCATCGTCTCCACGTTCAAGCACCGCAAGTTCGGCAACATGGACATGAAGCTCGCGCTGCTGATGATCATCGGCACCGTGGTGGGCATCGAGCTGGGCGCCACGCTCATCCTGTGGCTCGAGAAGATCGGCCACATCGGGCCCATCGTGCGCATCACCTACATGTGCCTGCTGTTCGGGCTGGGCAGCTTCATGCTCTACGAGTACCTCACGGCCACGCGCAAGGCGGTCAGGCACGCCGCGGCGCATGGCGGTGAGGAGCCGCCGGCCGACGTGGGCAAGTCGAAGCTCGCGCTGTACATGCAGAGCATCCAGCTGCGGCCGATGGTGCACCTCAAGGTCTCGGGCTTCCACATCTCGGTGTGGGTGATCATCGGCATGGGCGTGGTCACCGGCTTCCTCGCCGGCTTCCTGGGCGTGGGCGGTGGCTTCATCCGCATGCCGGCGCTCATGTACATCATCGGCGCGCCCACCAAGGTGGCCGTAGGCACCGACCTGTTCGAGGTGATGGTGACCGGCGCCTACGGGGCCTTCAGCTATGCGCTCAAGGGCCGGGTGGAGCTGGTGGCGGCCATCATCATGCTGGTGGGCGCGGCCATCGGCGCGCAGCTGGGCGCCACCGCCACGCTGTACGCGCGCGGCACCATCATCCGCCTGTACTTCGCCATCACCATGCTCGCCGGCGGCGCCTCGGTGGTGCTCAAGCACCTGGCCGAGGCCAGCAAGGACGTCTACCGCGACGCGCTCAACGCCTGGGCGGTGGGGGCCTCGGGCCTCACCGACCGCATGGAGCTGGGCCTCTGGCTGCAGAACAACAAGCCCGCGGTGAAGCAGTGGTTCGCCAGCCAGCCCGATGCACTGCAGCAGGCGCTGGCCACCGAGAAGATGTGGTCCACGTACTCGGGCTTCCTGATGCTGGGCTCGTCGTGCGCGCTGAGTGCCGTGATCATCTTCTGGCTGGTGCGGGGCGTGCTGCGCGAGCGGGCCGAGGCGGGCCAGGCTGGCCTCGAGGCTGCGGGCACCCAGGTGAGCGCCAGCGCCGCGGGGGCTGTGGCCGAGCCGCCGGCCGGCACCGGCGTGATGATCGTGGCCGGCGGCCGCACCACCGACCTGCCGGCCGCCCGCATGGGCGCGCAGATCGCCGCCGGCCTGGGCCAGCCCGCCACGCTGCTGGTGCGCGGCCTGCCCGGCGCGGGCGACGGCGTGCTGCAGCAAAGCCGCGAGGCGCTGCAGCGCCTGGGCCTGGCGCCCGACGAGGTGGCCGCGCCCGGGCAGACGCAAGAGCAGATCGCGCAGCGCGCGGCTGGCGCGCGGCTGCTGGTGGTGGGCGGCCGCCCGCTGAGCACGCTGAACCCCACCTGGCACCTGGGCGACGATGCCACCCGCATCGTGCGGCACATGGCCACCTCCACGCTGGTGGTGCGCGGCCGCGAGCAGGTGCGCAAGATCCTGCTCAGCACCGACCTGCCCGCCAGCCCGGCCACCGTGCGCATGGCGCAGGACGTGGCCCGGGCCACGGGCGCCAGCATCGAGGTGCTCTACACCGTGCCGCTGCCCACCATGTACATGGCCGAGACGCCGTCGGCCGACGCGGCCGAGGATGCCCAGCGCCTGGGCGTGCAGGCCGACCGCCTGGGCCAGCTCATGGCCGTGCGCCAGACGCTGGCCGATGCCGGCGTGCCCGAGGTGGGCGTGCGGCTGCGCCAGGGCATCGTCGAGGAGGAGATCATCAAGGAATCCATCGACGGCGACTTCGACCTCATCGTGGTGAAGGAGGGCTACCTCAAGACCCCCTTCGGCCTGCTGCTGGGCCGCCTGTCCACCAACCTGGCCACGCACTCGCCGCAGGCCTCGGTGCTCATCGTCAAGCGCTGATCGGCGCGCCAAGCGCGGGCGGCGCCCCGGGGCGGGCGCCGCCGCGCCGCGCTCAGTAGCGCAGGTTCAGCTTCACCCACACGTTGCGCCCCGTCTCGTGGATGCGCACCGGCTCGGCGGGGTAGCCGAAGTCGGCGCTGCCGGCCAGATTGAGGTGCTCGCTGTAGGTGCGGTCGAAGAGGTTGTCCACGCCCGCGGTGAGCTGCACCCGCTCGTTGAAGCGGTAGCCGCCGTTCAGCGCCAGGGTGGCGAAGCCGGCGCTCTCGCCCAGGTCGCGGCCCACCACGTTGCCCTGGTCGGGCGCCACGCGGCGCTGCGCGGCCACGGCGCGCAGCAGGCCGCCCACGCTCCAGCGGCCGTCGTCGTAGCGGGCCGTCAGGCGCGCTTCCAGCGGCGGCATCTGGGGCAGGGCGGTGCCCGCGGTGGCGTTCTCGCCCCAGGCGTAGGCGAGCGTGCCGCCCAGCTTCCAGGCCGCGACCGGGCGCCATTCGGCCCCCGCCTCGGCACCATGGATGTTCGCGCGGATGTTCGTGGCCGACGAGGCCATGCCCATCATGCCGCCATCGGTGTAGCTGAAGAGGATGTAGTCCTCGATGCGCCCGGCGTAGGCCGACACCCAGGCGCTCCAGCCGCTGCTGCGGTAATGCGCGCCGATGTCGATCTGCGTGGTGCGCTCGGGCTGGATGGCGGCGAAGGCGTTGGGCGCGCCCATGGGGCCCATGTCGGGGGAGAACAGCTCCCAGTAATCCGGCATGCGCTCGGTGTGGCCGAGGCCCGCATACCAGCTCAGCGGTGTGCCTGCCAGCTCCTGCTCGAAGCGCGCGAAGCCGGCGTGCAGGGTCTCCTCGCGCGTCTGGCCGGCCGTGGGGTTGGGCATGCCCATGCCCGCGCTGGTGCGCTTGTCGGTGGCCTCGGCGCGGTCCAGCCGCAGGCCGGCGACCACACGCTCACGCTTGTCCAGCGTCCAGGTGGCTTCGGTGAACACGCCTGTGTTCGCCAGCTCGGCGTCGGTGGCCCAGGGCTCGTCGCGGTAGGCGCCGCGGCCCATGGCGCTGCGCTGGCGGTGGCGGCTGTGCAGGGCATCCACGCCGCTGGTGAACGCCAGCCCGCCGGCGGCCCAGCCCACGGCCAAGCGGCCGCCCTGGGTGACGCGCTCCACGTCCGCCGCCATCGGCATGGGCATGGGGCCCATCATGTTGGGCTCGCGCAGGGTGTAGTTGTCCATCACGTGGTCGGCGCGGTTGTGGTACAGGCTGGCTTGCACCTGCTGCAGCACGTCGCCGATGCGCTGGCGCTCCACACGCAGGCCGTAGGTCTGGCGCAGGAACTGCGCGCCGTCCATGCCGCGGCCGGCGTAGCGCGCCTGGCCATCGCCGGTGCCGGCGTTGAGCTCCACCACCGTGTCGGCATCGGGCGTCCAGCCCAGGGCCACATCGGTGTTCCACTTCTTCCACGACGAAGGCACGGGCCGGCCGTCGCCGTCTTCGTAGTCGTCGGCTTGCGCGTGGTTGGCCGACAGGCGCGCATAGCCCAGCGGGCCGCCCGCGGTGGCATCGAGCACCGCGTCCGCGCGGCCGAAGGCGCCGCCCAGCAGGCTGCCCGTGGCCTGCAGGCCCGGCTCTTCGAAGTGGGGCGTGTCGCGCTCGAAGCGCACCGTGCCGGCCGAGGCGCCGGGGCCCCACTGCACGGTCTGCGGGCCCTTCACCACCACCAGGCGGTCATAGGTTTCGGGTGACACGTAGGACAGCGGGTTGTCCATGCGGCCCGGGCAGGCGCCGGGCATGGCGCCGTCGTTGGTGAGCAGGTTGAGCCGCGAGCCGAACATGCCACGCAACACCGGGTCGCCGTTGGTGCCGCCGTTGCGCAGCGCGGTGAAGCCGGGCACGGTCTTCAGGTAATCGGCACCGTCACTGGCGGGCACCGGCTGGCGGGGCAGGCGCGGGTCGGTCTCCCAGGTGAGCGGCGACACCGGCGCGGCGGTGACCACCACCACCTGGGTGGCGGGCAGCGTGGTGGCCGCGCCGGTCGCGGCGGCGGCGGGTGCAGAGGATGTGGCCGTGGCCTCGTCGGCGGCAGCGGCCAGCAGGGTGGCGGGGGTGGCGGCCAGGGCGATCAACGCGGCACGGGCGGCCAGGGCAAGGCAGGACGCGCGCGGCGCCCTGCTGTGGAAGCACAGCATGGAAACTCCAAATCACAAGGGGGCGCGGCAACGGCCGCGCGGCACACGACGGGCTTGTGGTTCAGAGATCGGCGGGCGGCGCCTGCGCGCCCAGGCCGCACAGGCGCACGGCGTGCGCGCGCGGCGGCGCCTCGGCCCACACCACCCGCGTGGCGGGCGGCGCATGCGGCGCGGGGGCCGGCGCGTGGGTGGCCGGCAGGGGCGCGCCCAGCAGGCAGTAGCCGCAGTCCGCGCTGCCATGGGCGCTGTGCGCGGTGTCTGCGGTGTCCGCGGGGTTGGCGTGGTCGGCGTGGTCGGCGCCGTGGTCGGCGGCCGGGGCCGCGTCCGCACTGCACACCTGGGCCCACCCCGCGGGCGCCGCCTGCGCGGCCAGCACCCGGCTCACCGACGGCATCAGCACCATGAGGCACGCGGCCAGCCAGGCCAGCCGCGTCATGGAGCGCATGAATGCCGAAGATCGGAGCATGGCCGGCATGTTAGCGCCCACCCCCCGGCGCAATCGTTGAAGCGATTCAAGGAATTGCTCGATGGCCGGCAGGCTTGCGGAGCTGTGTGCCACACAGTACGATGCGCCGCATGGTTGACCCCGACGTGTTCGGCAAGTTGGAGCTGGAGCTGCGGCGCGGCGTGGTGGTGCTGGCCACGCTGTCGCAGCTGCGCACGCCGCGCTATGGCTACGAGCTGCGCCAGGCCCTGGCCGAGCAGGGCATGCCCATCGAGGAGGGCACGCTGTATCCGCTGTTGCGCCGCCTGGAGGCGCAAGGCCTGCTCAAGAGCGACTGGAAGACCGACAGCGGCTCGCCGCGGCGCTACTACACGCTCAATGCCGAGGGCCGGCGCCTGCTGGGCCGGCTCGTGCAGACCTGGCAGGGCATGAACGAGGCGATGGACCGCCTGCTGAAGGAGGACGCACGATGAACGCGAACGAGGTGATCGAGTGCTACGTGGCCGAGGTGGCCGTGCAGCTGCCGCGCGCGCAGCGCAACGACGTGGCGTTCGAGCTGCGCGCGCTCATCCACGACGGCCTGCAGGACCGCGCCGGCGCGGCCGGCCAGCCGGTGGACGCGGCCATGGCGCTGGACTTCCTGCGCACGCTCGGCCGGCCGGCCGAGGTGGCGGCGCGCTACCGCCCCGCGGTGACGGTGATCGACCCCGCGGACGGCCACGCCTTCCTGCGCGCCACCTTCATCGGCCTGGCGGTGATCTGGGGGCTCGGCGCGGCCGGCCGCCTGCTGCAGCCCGCCGAGGGCACCGCCGGCTGGCTGGGCCTGGTCGCCCAGTGGTGGGTGGGCACCGTGATCCCGTCGTTGTGGTGGCCGGGCGCGCTGGTGCTGGGCTTTGCTGCCAGCGCCTGGGCCCGCCGCCGCTGGCCGCCCACCACCGCGTGGACACCCCGCGCGCCCGACCGCATCGGCGGCGGCCGCGGCGCGCTGGTGCTGGGCCTCGCGGGCGTGGTGGTCGGCATCGCCACCCTCGTCCACCCGCGCTGGCTGCTCGATGCCGTGTGGGGCGGCCTGGCCGCCCCCTCGGCCTACGCCGCGCTCGCCTACGCCGAAGGCTTCCCGGGCAGCCCGCAGGCCATGGTGCTGCTGGCGCTGCTGTGCCTGAACATCCCGCTGATGCTGGCCGCCATCGTGCAGGGCCGCTGGCCAGCCCCCGTGCGCCGCGCGCAGGACGCACTGGCCCCCGCCACCGTGGCCGCCATGGCCTGGGCCATCGCCGGCCGCCCCATCATGGCCACGCCCGCGGCCGACAGCACGGCCAAGGGGCTCATGGTCCTGATCGCCGCGGCCACGCTCGTCCACTTCGTGGTGGTGTGGCTGCGCCGGGTGAGGCCGTCGCCGCAGGTGGGGTGACGGGGCCCGTCGTACTTGGGACCATGGCCTCCTAAGAGAGGGCGGGCGGTCCGCCAAGCGGACTGTCGTCCGCGCGTGGATCAGGCGTGGCTGGGTTGGGGCGAGATGTCCGTTTTGCAGCGGTTGCGGTCAGCAGTGGCCGTTGGCCGTATTCACGCTGACTGCCATCAAGCAGTCATTGGGTCTGGCGACCTTTGCGGACCCGAGAGCTGGCGCAGCCACTCTAAGAACGGAACCGCTTCAGGTACACCGATTCGATGTCGGTGGCGATGACATCGACCGCATCCCTCACGCTCAAGGCCCGCTTCATGATGGACAGGTCGTGACGGAACGCGGGCGGGCCGGAACCGTCGTAGATTGCAGGCATCAGCAGGTAAGAGCCGCTTTTTCGATAGGCGGTGAGAAAACGGCTCAGATTGACGTCGTTGGTCGGAAGCATGGTGTGCATGCGCGATGCAACCATGGACAGGCGCCCATCGTCCTGCAGGTTCGACGTAATGAGGACTCCGTAGTGCGAGGGGCGTAAGCTCCCCCACCAAGTAGACAGCTGAAATCAGAGAATGCGGCCCCAGCCGGAAGGAAGAGGCCGATGAGGAAGAGCAAGTTCACGGAGAGCCAGATCGTGGCGATCCTGAAGGAAGGCGAGGCAGGCGTGCCGGTGGCGGAGGTGTGCCGCAAGCACGGCATCAGCTCGCCGACCTACTACGCGTGGAAGAGCAAGTACGCGGGCGCGACGGTGTCGGACCTGACGCGCATGCGCGAGCTGGAGGCGGAGAACGCGCGGCTCAAGCGGATGTACGCCGACCTGGCGCTGGAAAACGCGGCCATCAAGGACGTACTGACAAAGAAATTCTGACGCCGTCCGCGAAACGGCAGGTGGTCGAGGTCATGGTGACCGAACACCGCCTGTCGATCACGCGAGCCTGTGGGGCTGCAGGCTTGTCGCGGGCGGCGTACTACAAGGTGCCACCGCTGCCGCAGCAGAAGGATGCCGAGGTGATCGACGCGCTCAACGGCGTCGTCGAGCGCAATGGCCGCTGGGGCTTCTGGAAGTGCTTCGACCGGTTGCGGCTGGATGGCCGGCCGTGGAACCACAAGAGGGTATGGCGCGTGTACTGCGAGCTGGGGTTGAACATCCCGCGCCGAACGAAGCGCCGCATCCCCAAACGCGAACCGGTGCCGCTGGCGGCCGGCTCGTTCGTCAACCAGGGGTGGGCCTTGGACTTCATGCACGACGTGCTCTACGACGGCCGACGCTTCCGCACCCTCAACGTGATCGACGAGGCCAACCGGGAGGCGCTGGCCATCCAGGTGGCCCAGTCGCTGCCCGCCTCGATGCTGATCCGCACGATGGACCGCCTGGTGGACTGGTACGGCCCGCCACTGTCCATTCGCATGGACAACGGCCCGGAGATGACCAGCCACGACTTCGTCGAGTGGGCTCAGCGAAAGGGCATTGCCCTGAACTACATCGAGCCCGGCGAGCCCAACCAGAACGCTTACATCGAGCGCTTCAATCGGACGTTCCGCGCCGAGGTGCTCGATGCCTACCTGTTCAACTCGATAGAGCAGGTCCAGGCCATCGCCGACGACTGGCTGACCCAGTACAACGAGTACCGACCGCATGATGCGCTGGGCGGCCTGCCGCCAAAACAGTTCATGCCCCGATTGATCACCACAACTGCCGCGGACTCTAGGAATCAACTGTCTGCTTGACAGGGGAGCTTACG
>JACRBA010000200.1 GCA_016213265.1 Burkholderiales bacterium
ACCCCTTCACCTTCATCGTCGACGTGCCGGCCGTCGCCAGCGAGCTGACCCTCACCTTCCAGTACCTGGCCCCGGTGCGCGGCAGCGGCGAGCGCATCAGCGTCACGCGCGATCTGCTGGGCATCGAGTGGGAGACCGTGGTGCTCTACCCTGCCGGGCCCGCCGCCCACGCGCTGCGCGTGCAGCCGCGGCTGAAGCTGCCCGCGGGCTGGCGCCAGGTGAGCGCCCTGCGCGGCGCCGATGGCCAGCCGGTGCAAGCCGGTGCCGACGGCTGGGTGAGCTGGCGCGAGCTCTCGCTGGAGACCTTCATCGACTCGCCGCTGTTCGCCGGCCCGCACGTGCGCAGCGTGCCGCTGGACAAGCCGGGCACGCGCCGCCCGGTGGTGCTCACCCTGCTGGCCGACGACCCGGCCGCCCTGGAGGCCAGCCCCGCGCAGTTGGATGCGCACCGCGCCATCGCGGCCCAGGCCGACGCCCTGTTCGGCGGCATGCGCCCGTTCCGCCAGTACGACCTGATGCTGGCGCTGTCCGAGGAGTTCGGCGGCATCGGTCTGGAGCACCACGAGTCCAGCGAGAACGGGCTCAAGCCCGACTACTTCCGCGACTGGGACAAGGCCATCCGCGGCCGCGAGCTGCTGACCCACGAGTACGTGCACGCCTGGAACGGCAAGCACCGCCGCCCCGCCGAGCTGGCCACGCCCGACTACCACGTGCCCATGGGCAACCGCCTGCTGTGGGTGTACGAGGGCCTCACCGAGTACTGGGGCCACGTGCTGGCCGCGCGCGCCGGGCTCAGCACCAGCGAGCAGGCGCGCGACCGCCTGGCCAACGTGGCGGCCGAGGTGGCCGTGCGCAGCGGCCGCGGCTGGCGCCCGCTGCAGGACACGGTGAACGACCCCGCCGTGGGCCCGGGCCCCGCCCGCGAGTGGGAAGAGTGGCAGCGCAGCTTCGACTACTACGACGAGGCCGCGCTGGTGTGGCTGGAGGCCGACCTGCTCATCCGCCACCTGAGCCAGGGCCGCCGATCGCTGGACGACTTCGCCCGCGGCTTCTTCGGCGTGCCGCTGCGCACGCGCGACGACGGCTGGCCCGCGCCCACGGCCTACACCGAGGACGATGTGTACGCGGCGCTGCAGGCCGTGCAGCCGCACGATTGGCGCGGCTTCTTCCGCCAGCGGCTGGACGGCACCGGCGTGGCGCCCACCTGGCTGCAGCACAGCGGCTGGCGCCTGGCCTGGGCCACGGCGGAGAGCGACTACCAGGCCAACGAGCGGGGCTGGGAGGGCGACTCGGGCAACGAGCGCCCGCAGAACCTGGCCTTCTCGCTGGGCCTGCGCGTCATCAGCGACGGCAGCATCACCCAGGTGTTCTGGGACAGCCCGGCCTTCCGCGCCGGGCTCACCAAGGGCATGGAGCTGCTGGCCGTGAACGAGCGCGCCTACCGCCCCGAGCGCCTGGAGGCCGCCCTGCGTGCCAACACCGATGGCCGCGCCCCGCTGCGGCTGCTGGTGAAGGACGGCGAGCACTTCCGCACCGTCACGCTCGACTGGCGCGGCGGCCTGCGCTACCCCGTGCTCGAGCGCGTGGCGGGCGAGCCGGACCGCCTGGCTGCCATCTACCGCGCGCGCTGAACGACCGATCCACCCGAGCAACACGCAAGACACCTGGCCGCAACCGGGGCGCAACGTCGTCCCGGGAGCATGGGGGGCTTCACGAGGAGAGTCCCATGCCCCATCGCCCCCCCACCGACACCGGCCACGTCCACGGCCTGCGCGCCGACCTGCGCACGCTGGCGCGGCGAAACGCACTGCGCTGGTTGACCGCCAGCGCCCTGGCCAGCACCCCCTGGGCGCTGGCAGCCTGCGGCGGCGGCGGTGACGCCGACAGCGGCAGCTCCTCGGACAGCGGCAACGACAGCGGCGACGGCGACACCGGCAGCTGCTCGACGATCCCCAGCGAAACTGCCGGCCCCTACCCCGGCGATGGCACCAACAGCAACAGCAGCGGTGTGGTGAACGCACTCGCCATGAGCGGCATCGTACGCAGCGACATACGCAGCAGCTTCGGCGACCTGGGCACCAACGAGGCAGCAGGCATTCCGCTCACCGTGACGCTGCAGCTGGTGAACACCAACGACAGCTGTGCCTCGCTGGCCGGCTACGCCATCTACCTCTGGCACTGCGACCGCGACGGACACTACTCGCTCTACTCCAGCGACGTGACAGACGAGAACTACCTGAGGGGCGTGCAGATCACCGACGCCAACGGCCAAGTGAGCTTCACCACCATCTTCCCCGGCTGCTACAGCGGGCGCTGGCCGCACATGCACTTCGAGATCTTCACCGGCCTGGACGTAGCCACCAGCGGCAGCGAGGACGTGAAGACGTCCCAGCTCGCGCTGCCTGCGAGTGCCTGCCGGCAGGTGTACGGCGTGGCCTCGGGCTACGACAGCAGCCTGTCGAACTTCAACGCCATCAGCCTGGCAAGCGACAACGTCTTCGGCGACGACAGCGCCGCACTGCAGCTGGCCGAGGTGAGTGGCAGCAATGCGGCCGGCTACACCGCCACGCTGGCGGTGGGTCTCGCCGCCTGATACCCCGCCTAGGGGAAGGACGCGGCGCCGTCCTGCGGCATCATCTGCGCTTCGTCAGCGAGGGAGAGCCGACCATGTCCACCCCCCACGGCAGCGGCCAGTTCGCGCTGCTGGCCCAGCGCCGATTCGCCCCCTTCTTCTGGGTGCAGTTCCTCGGCGCAGCGAACGACAACGTCTTCAAGTTCGCCTTCACCGTGCTGGTGACCTACCAGCTGCAGGTGCAGTGGCTGCCCTCCGCCATGGCCGGGCTGGTGATCGGAGGGGTGTTCATCGCCCCCTTCCTGCTGTTCTCGGCCACCGCGGGCCAGCTCGCCGACAAGTACGACAAGGCCACCCTCACCCGGCTGGTGAAGAACCTGGAGCTGGCCATCATGGTGGCCGGCGCGGTGGGCCTGGCCACCGGGCAGGTCGCCGTGCTGCTCGGCGGCATCTTCCTGCTCGGGCTGCACAGCACGCTGTTCGGCCCTGTGAAGTACGCCTACCTGCCCCAGCACCTGAACGAGCAGGAGCTCACCGGCGGCAACGGCATGATCGAGATGGGCACCTTCGTGGCCATCCTGCTGGGCAACCTGGCGGGCGGGCTGCTCGCGTCGCTGCCGGCCGACGCGGTGCTGCCCGGGCCGCAGGCGGTGGGCGCGGTGTGCCTGGCGCTCGCGGTGCTGGGCCGGCTAGTGGCCAAGGCCGTGCCGCCCACGCCGGCCACGGCGCCCGGCCTGCGCGTGAACTGGAACCCCGTCACCGAGACCTGGCGCAACCTGATGCTGGCGCACGAGCGGCTGGCGGTGTTCCGCTCGCTTCTGGGCATCTCGTGGATGTGGTTCTTCGGCGCCGTGTTCCTGAGCCAGTTCCCCAGCTTCGCCAAGGACGTGCTGCACGGCAACGAGCAGGTCGCCTCGCTGCAGCTGGTGGTGTTCTCGGTGGGCATCGCCACCGGCTCGCTGCTGTGCGAAACGCTGAGCCGCCGCCATGTGGAGATCGGCCTGGTGCCGCTGGGCGCCATCGGCATGACGCTGTTCGCGGCCGACCTGTACCTGGCCACGCGCGGCCTGGGGGCCACGGGCACCGCCGCGGCCCCCCTGCACGGCGTGGGCAGCTTCGTGCAGCAGCCGGCGCACTGGCGCGTGCTGGCGGACCTGTTCGCGCTGTCGGTGTCGGCCGGCCTGTACAGCGTGCCCATGTACGCGCTGATCCAGCTGCGCTCGCCGCCCAGCCACCGCGCCCGCATCATCGCGGCCAACAACATCCTCAACGCCCTGTTCATGATCGCCAGCAGCCTCATCGTGGGTGCGCTGCTGTCTGCCGGCGTGGGCATCCCGCAGGTGTTCGGGCTGCTCGCGCTGGCCAACCTGGTGGTGGGGGCCTACATCTTCCTCATCGTGCCGGAGTACCTGCTGCGCTTCGTGGCGTGGGTGCTGTCGCGCATGGTCTACCGCATGCGTTTCATCGGCACGTCCGAGCACATCCCGGCCGAGGGCCCCGCCGTGCTGGTGTGCAACCACGTGAGCTTCGTCGACGCGGTGCTGCTCATGGCCGCCAGCCCGCGGCCCATCCGCTTCCTCATGGACCACCGCATCTTCCGCGTGCCGGTGCTGGGCTGGTTGTTCCGCCTGGCCAAGGCCATCCCCGTGGCGCCGCGGCAGGAAGACCCTGCCGCCTACGAGGCAGCCTTCGCGGCGGCCGACGCCGTGCTGGCCGAGGGCGAGCTGCTCGGCATCTTCCCCGAGGGCGGCATCACCTTCGACGGCACCTTGCAGCCCTTCAAGGGCGGGGTCATGAAGATCCTGGAGCGCCGCCCCGTGCCGGTGGTGCCGGTGGCGCTGGTGAACCTGTGGGGCTCGTACTTCTCGCGCGTGGAAGGCGGCCGGGCCATGGTGCGGCCCTTCCGCCGGGGCGCGTTCACCCCCGTCAGCGTGGTGGCAGGCCCGGCGCTGGCGCCCGCCGAGGTGACACCGGAGGCGCTGCACGCCCGCGTCACGGGGCTGCTGCAAGCCGATGACGGCGCACGGCCCACGCAGGAGGCCACCGCATGAGCGAGACCCCGACGCCCGTGCCGCCCACGTCGCTGTGGCGCGTCTTCGTGGTGCTGGTGTTGGTACTCGGTGCCGTCGGCTTCGGCCTGGCCTCGTTGTGCGGCGCCGCGTTTACCGTGAGCGGCCTGCTCGACGACGGGCCGTACGCCGGCGCCGCGCTCGTCATCGCGGTGCCCTCCCTGCTGATCGGCGCGCCGCTGTGCTGGCTGTGCGTGCGCGCCCTGCGCCGCCGGCTGGCGGCCAGCCGGGCCGCCCCGCGGTGATCTCCGACCTGGCCGCCGCGGCCTGGGTGCACACCGGCTTCGAGTACGGCGGCATCGGGCTCGGCGCCTGGGTGTGGCGGCGCCGCCTGCGGGCGCAGGCCCAGGGCGGGCCCTTGGCTGCGGGCAACTTCGCCG
The DNA here is from genome assembly GCA_016213265.1 of Burkholderiales bacterium. GTDB lineage: Bacteria > Pseudomonadota > Gammaproteobacteria > Burkholderiales > Burkholderiaceae_C > Ideonella. The sequence continues at coordinate 5,022 of JACRBA010000200.1, forward strand.
TGCTGGTGGGCCTGCTGCTCGGCGCCGGCCTGGGCAACAAGCTGGTGTTCCTGGTCGAGCGGCCGGACGTGGCGCTCGCCCTGTGGCAGGGCCTGCCCGTGTGGCCCGGCCAGAGCATCGTGGGCGGCCTGCTCGGTGGGCTGGTCGGCGTGGAGCTCGCCAAGCGGGCGACCGGGCAGGTGCGCAGCACCGGCGACGCCCTCGTCGTGCCGCTGGTGCTCGGCATCGTCGTGGGTCGCATCGGCTGCTTTCTCGCCGGCCTG
>JACRBA010000198.1 GCA_016213265.1 Burkholderiales bacterium
CAGTGCCTGGCTGGGCCTGGCGCTGCTCGCGGCCGCCGCCACGGCCGTGTGCGCCGCCGGCACCCGGCCCCTGGCCGCGCCGCCGGTGGCGCGCAGCCCCGCTGCGCGTGCGCCCCTGGCGCCGTTGGCGGCCGGGCTGGCCGGCTACCTCTGCTTCGGCCTGGGCTACATCGGCTACATGACCTTCATCGTCACGCTGTTGCGCGAGCAGGGCGCCTCGACCGGGGTCGTCACCGCGTTCTACACGCTGCTGGGCCTGGGCGTGTGCGGCAGCTCGTGGCTCTGGGCGCGGCTGCTGCAGCGCCACCGCAACGGCCGGCCGATGGCCCTGCTCAACGGGCTGCTCGCCCTGGCGACGGTGCTGCCCGTGCTCAGCAGCCACCCGGTGGCGGTGTTCGCCAGCGGCGCGCTGTTCGGCTCGGTGTTCCTCTCGGTGGTGGCGTCCACCACGGCGCTGGTGCGGCACGACCTGCCGCCCGAGGCCTGGGCGCGCGGCATCGCCGCCTTCACCATCGTGTTCGCCGCCGGGCAGATCGTGGGCCCGGGCCTGGTGGGCCGCATCGCCGACGGGAGCGGCGGGCTGGCGCGGGGCTTCCTGGTCAGCGCCGCCGTGCTGGCGCTGGGGGCGCTGCTGGCGCTGGCGCAGCGGGCGCTGCCAGCGCGCCGCTGAGCCGGGCGCCATCGCGCTCAGGCCGTCGCGCCGAGGAACTCGCCCAGCCGGCCACGCTCCTCGTCCAGCGCCTGGCGGAAGGCCGCGTCGCGCGGTGCCCGGCCCGCCACGTAACCGGTGGCCAGCGTGAGCTGGCCGCCTTGCAGCGTGGCGTTGGCCCAGCCGATGACCTCGTGGCGCCACAACAGCGGCAGGGCGTAGTAGCCGAGCTGCCGGCGCGGTGCCGGGGTGTAGGCCTCGAAACGGTAGGCCCAGCCCCAGAAGAGCTCGAAGCGGCGGCGGTCCCACACCACCGGGTCGAAGGGGGCCAGCAGGTGCACGCGCTCGGGCACGCGGTGACGGCGCGAGCCCGGGTCCTCGCCTTCAGGCCAGTACCAGTCCACGCCGTCCACCCGCGCATGCGGCAGCCGCGCCTTGGCGCGTGCCAGGGCGGCCGCGCGGCCGGCTTCCCACTGCGGGGCGCCGCCGCGCAGCATGGCGGTGAGCTGGCCCAGGCTGGCCGCGGGCAGCGGCGCGTACTTGGCCACGAGCAGGTCCACCAGCGCGTCGAGACGCGCCGCCACCTCGGCCGGGTCGTCCACGGGCGGTGTGGCCTCGCGCGGGGCATAACACCGCGTGCCGCCCTCGCGCCGGGCCACCCGCAGCAGGCCGCGGTAGTGCATGCCGTCCAGCAGCTGCGTGCTGGCATTGCTCGACCCGCCGAACCAGTTGCGCGTCTTGCCGTGGGCGAAGGCGGCGTCCACCTCGCGCGGGTGCACGCAACCGCGCTCGCGCACGAAGGCCAGCACCTCCTCGGCCTGGCGCCAGCGCTCGGGTGGCCAGGCGGTGCGGGCGGTGCGTGGATGCATCAGCCCGGCCAGCGGGCGCGGCAGGAAGCCGTAGTTGACGAAGAAGTCCTCCTCCACGTCCAGCCGCGGGTAGCGGCGCTCCAGGTCGCCGGCGAGGTAACCCTTGACCCGGTGCCTGAGCGTCAGGTCCTGTGCCCGGGCGGGCGCGCGGATGGGGTCGGCCTGCACGAAACCCAGCCGCTCGATGGCGCGCGGCAGCGTGGTGGGGGTGAACAGGCTGCGCGCCACGGCGTGGCGGCGCAGGTCGTCGAGGGTGAGCGGGCGCGGCATGGGCCGGCCATGATGCCCAAAAAGCGACGGGCGCCCTGGTGGCGCCCGTGGGGGAGGGCGCGACGTGCGCTGCGCCCGAGAATGACCACCCTGCTGGCGCAGGGCGGGCTTTACAGCCCGGCGGCCGCGCGCAGCGCCGCGGCCTTGTCGGTCCGCTCCCAGGTGAACTCGGGCTCCTCGCGACCGAAGTGGCCGTAGGCGGCGGTCTTCTGGTAGATCGGGCGCTGCAGGTCCAGCATCTGGATGATGCCCTTGGGCCGCAGGTCGAACAGCTCGTTGACCAGCTCGGCGATGCGCTCGTCGGGGATGACGCCGGTGCCTTCGGTGTAGACCGTCACGTTCATCGGCCGGGCCACGCCGATGGCGTAGGCCACCTGGATCTGGCACTGGCGGGCCAGGCCGGCGGCCACCACGTTCTTGGCCACGTAGCGCGCGGCGTAGGCGGCGGAACGGTCGACCTTGGTCGGGTCCTTGCCGCTGAAGGCGCCACCGCCGTGCGGGCAGGCGCCGCCGTAGGTGTCGACGATGATCTTGCGGCCGGTGAGGCCACAGTCGCCCTGCGGGCCGCCGATGACGAAGCGGCCGGTGGGGTTGATGAGGAAGCGGGTGTCCTTCAGCCACTCCTTGGGCAGCACCGGCTTGATGATCTCCTCGATCACCGCCTCGGTGAACTCGGGCTTCATCTTGGCGCCGTCGCTCATCTCGGGGCTGTGCTGGGTGGACAGCACCACGGTGTCCACCGAGTGCGGCTTGCCGCCCACGTAGCGCATGGTCACCTGGCTCTTGGCGTCCGGCCGCAGGAAGGGCAGGCGGCCGTCCTTGCGCAGCTGCGCCTGGCGCTCCACCAGGCGGTGGGCGTAGTAGATGGGCGCGGGCATCAGCTCGGGCGTCTCGTCGCAGGCGTAGCCGAACATCAGGCCCTGGTCGCCCGCGCCGATGTTCAGGTAGTCGTCGCTGGCGCGGTCCACGCCCTGGGCGATGTCGTTGCTCTGCTTGTCGTAGGCCACGAGCACGGCACAACCCTTGTAGTCGATGCCGTACTCGGTGTTGTCGTAGCCGATGCGCTTGATGGTGTCGCGCGCGACCTGGATGTAGTCGACGTGCGCGTTGGTGGTGATCTCGCCGGCCAGCACCACCAGGCCCGTGTTGGTGAGCGTCTCGGCGGCCACGCGCGAGACGGGATCCTGCGTCAGGATGGCGTCGAGGATCGCGTCCGAGATCTGGTCGGCGACCTTGTCGGGGTGGCCTTCGGAAACCGATTCGGAGGTAAAGAGATAATCGTTCGCCACTGCGGTGCTCTTGCGGTTGCGGGTTCGTCGAAGCAGCCCTGTGCGGGCTTCGCGTCGCTCCACTTGGCAACCTGGCAAGGTGGCGAACGCTTTAGCGGTATTTGGCCGCCATGGTGGCGCACCACCTTGGCAGGCAGTCGGTGGAACACCGGCTGCGTCGCCCCGCAAGTTGTCCTGTTAACTCGGCGACGGGCGCATTATAGAGACGCCTCCCATTTCGGTATGACCCTGATTCTGCGCTGGCTGTCCCGCTGGCCGCTGGCCTGGCTGCACGCGCTGGGGGCGGTGCTGGGCTGGCTCACCTGGGCGCTGTCGCCCTCCTACCGGCGGCGCATGGCGGCCAACGTGGCGTTGGCGGGCGTGCGCCCCGCCGACGCCCGGCGCGCCGTGGCCGAAGCGGGCCGCATGGCGGCCGAAGTGCCCTGGCTGTGGCTCATGCCCGAGGGCGAGCGCCTGGGCGACCGCGTGCGCTGGGAAGGCGGCGAGGTCATCCGCGATGCGCTGGCGGCCGGCCGCGGGCTCATCCTGCTCACGCCGCACCTGGGCAGCTTCGAGGTGGCGGCGCGGTCTGCCGCCGAGCAGTTCGCCGCGCCGATCACCGTGCTGTACCGCCCTGCGCGCCAGGCCTGGCTGCGCCAGCTGGAGGAAACCGCCCGTGCCCGGCCCAACATGGCCACCGCCCCCGCCTCGCTGGCCGGCGTGCGGCAGATGCTGCGTGCGCTGCGCCGCGGCGAGATGGTGGGCCTGCTGCCTGACCAGGTGCCGCCGCAGGGGCAGGGCGTGTGGGCGCCGTTCTTCGGCCAGCCCGCCTACACCATGACGCTGGCCGCGCGCCTGGCGCAGCAGACCGGCGCGGCCGTGGGCCTGGCCTGGTGCGAGCGCCTGCCGCACGGGCGCGGCTTCGTGGTGCGCCTGCGCGCGCTGCCCGGCCCCTGGCCCGAGGATGACGTGGCCGCGGCCACGCGCGTGAACGAGGCGATGGAGCAGGCGGTGCGCGCGCTGCCCTCGCAGTACCTGTGGGGCTACCACCGCTACAAGTCGCCGCGCCGCCTGCGGCCCGATGAAGGAATGGAGACACGATGAGCGCAGCGCTGGAGAACGCCGCGGCGAGGGCGGTGCTGGCGCTGCTGCGCGTGGTGCACCGCTGGCCGCTGGCGGTGCAGGCCCGCCTGGGCTGGACGCTGGGCGCGTTGCTGCACGCACTGGCCCGGCGGCGGCGCCGCATCGCCGAGCGCAACGTCGAGCTGTGCTTCCCCGCCTGGCCGGCCGAGCGGCGGCGCGCGGTGGTGCGCGAGCACTTCGGCTGGCTCGGCCGCAGCCTGGTCGAGCGCGGGCTGCTGTGGTTTGCGCCGGCCGAGCGGCTGAAGTCGCTCATCCACGTGGAGGGCGACGTGCAGTTCGCCGAGCGCCACGACGGCCCGGTGATGTGGCTGGTGCCGCACTTCATGGGCCTGGACGTGGCCGGCGTGGCCACGCTGCTCTACCAGGGCCGCTACGCCGCGTCCATCTACCAGCGCCAGAGCAACCCGGTGTTCGACGCCGCCATGCGCGCCGGCCGCCTGCGCTTCGGCAACGCCGAGATCTTCTCGCGCCACGAGAAGGCGCTGCCGCTGGTGCGTGCCATCAAGCGCGGCGCGGCCTTCTTCAACCTGCCCGACATGGACTTCGGCGCCAAGGACGCGGCCTTCGTGCCCTTCTTCGGCGTGCCGGCCGCCACGCTGCTGGCGCCGGCCCGCATGGCCGCCAGCCTGCACATGGTGGTGCAGCCGGTGGTGGCCAAGATCCTGCCCGGCGGCGCGGGCTACCGGGTGCGCTTCCTGCCGCCCTGGACCGACTTCCCGGGTGCCGACGACGAGGTGGCCGCCACCCGCCGCATCAACGCCTTCATCGAAGGTGAGATCGCGCGCAACCCGGCCCAGTACCTCTGGGTGCACCGGCGCTTCAAGACACGGCCGGAGGGGCAAGCCAGGCTGTACTGAACAGCTGGCACGGGATAATCCGGCGATGCGTGTCCGCTTCACCAAGATGCACGGCGCCGGCAACGACTTCGTCGTGCTCGATGCCACCCGTGCGCCGCTCGACCTGAACCCTGCCCAGCTGCGTCGCCTGGGCGACCGGCGCTTCGGCGTCGGCGCCGATCAGATCCTCGTCGTGGAGGCCGCCTCGCGGCCCGATGTCGACTTCCGCTACCGCATCTTCAACGGCGCCTCGGGCGCCGAAGTGGAACACTGTGGCAACGGGGCGCGCTGCTTCGTGCGCTATGTGCGCGAGCACGGCCTGACCACGCGCGACACCGTGCGCGTGGAGACCATGAACAATCTGCTCGAGCTGCATGCGCAGGCCGACGGGCGGGTCACGGTGAACATGAACCGGCCCGTGTTCGAGCCGGCGCAGGTGCCCTTCGACAGCGAGGGCCTCACGCCGCGCGAGCTGGCCGGCATGCCGCTGTGGCCGCTGGACGTGCCCGACGACCGCCGCAGCCGCAAGGCCGGCACGCGGCAGGTGGAAGTGGCCGTGCTGTCCATGGGCAACCCGCACGCCGTGCTGCGCGTGGACAACGTGAACGAGGCGCCCGTGGCCGAGCTGGGCCCGCTGCTGGAGGCGCACCCGCGCTTCCCGCGCAAGGTGAACGTGGGCTTCCTGCAGGTGCTGGGCCGCTCGCAGGTGGCGCTGCGCGTGTTCGAGCGCGACGCCGGCGAGACGCTGGCCTGCGGCACCGGCGCCTGCGCGGCCGTGGTGGCCGGCATCCGCCTGGGCTGGCTGGACAGCCGCGTGGACGTGGACATGCGCGGCGGCCGCCTCACCATCGAATGGGCCGGGGCCGATGCCACCGGCCAGTGGGCCCCGGTGTGGATGACCGGCCCGGCCGAGACCGTCTTTGAAGGAGAGATCGAGCTGTGAACGCAACCACCTCGCTCGGCGTGCAGGGCATCACCGAGGACGACATCGCCACTTACCTGGCGCAAACGCCCGGCTTCTTCGAGCGCCATGCCGAGCTGCTGGCCTCCATCCAGCTGGCCAGCCCGCACGGCGGGCGCGCGGTGTCGCTGCAGGAGCGGCAGATGGACATGCTGCGCGAGCGCATCAAGGGCCTCGAGCGGCGCATCATCGACATGATCCGCGCCGGCCACGACAACGAGGCGCTGGTGGGCAAGATGCACCGCTGGACCTGCGCCGTGATGCTCGCCCGCAGCGCCAGCGTGATGCCGCAGGTGCTCATCGAGGAGCTCAAGCACGAGTTCATGATCCCGCAGGCGGCGCTGCGTGTGTGGAACGTGGCCGAGCCGCATGCCGGCATGCCGTGGGCGCAGGCGGTGAGCGACGACCTCAGGACCTTCGCCGCCAGCCTGGCCCAGCCCTACTGCGGCCTGAACTCCGGCTTCGAGGCCGCCACCTGGCTGGCCGCCGACGGCGCGCCGCCGCAGTCGCTGGCCCTGGTGCCGCTGCGCCTGGGCTCGGCCGCGGGCGAGTGCTTCGGCCTGCTGGCACTGGGCTCGCCCGATGCGCTGCGCTTCCAGAGCGACATGGGCACCGAGTTCCTGCAGCAGGTGGGCGACATCGCCAGCGCTGCGCTGGGCAAGCTGTTGTGAGCCCCCACGCCCCCTGCCGGGGGCTGCCCCCCGAGGGGGCTCGCGCAGCGGACCGGCAGAGCCGGAGCCGCGCACGCCACTGGGGGTGCGGCGGCTGCTGCGCAGCGCCGCCAGTGCATCGAGGTTAGGCGCGGCCGTGGTCGTCGAGACCTACCTCACCCACCTGCGCGCGGAGCGCCATCTGGCGCCGCGCACGCTGGCGCTGTATGCGGATGCGCTGCGGCGCCTGGCCGAAGGCGCGCAGGGGCTCGGCGTGGCGCTGTCGGCGCTGCAGCCGCACCATGTGCGCGCGCTGATGGCACAGGCGCATGGCACGGGGCTGTCACCTCGCAGCCTGGCGCTGCTGCTGTCGGCCTGGCGCGGCTTCTACCGCTGGTGGGGCCGGCAGGGCGGCGTGGCGCTCAACCCGGTGGACGGCGTGCACCCGCCCAAGGCGCCCAAGCTGTTGCCCAAGGCGCTGGCGGTGGACCAGGCGGTGGCCCTGGCCGAGCAGGCGCCCGCCGCCGACGACCCCGCCCTGGCCGCCCGCGACCACGCCATCGTGGAGCTGCTGTACGGCAGCGGCCTGCGCGTGGGCGAGCTGGTGGGGCTGGACGTGCAGCCAGGGGCCGCCTCGGCCGGCTGGGTGGACCTGGCCGGCGCCGAGGCCCAGGTGCGCGGCAAGGGCGCCAAGTGGCGCAGCGTGCCGGTGGGCGGCGCGGCACGCCAGGCGCTGGCCGCCTGGCTCGCGATGCGCAGCGGGCTGGCGCGGCCGGACGAACCGGCCCTGTTCGTCAGCCAGCGCGGCACCCGGCTGTCCGACAGCCAGGTGCGCACGCGGCTGAAGTCACTGGCGCTGCAGGCGGGCCTGCCCACGCACGTGCACCCGCACATGCTGCGCCACAGCTTCGCCTCGCACCTGCTGCAGTCCAGCGGCGACCTGCGCGCCGTGCAGGAGCTGCTCGGCCACGCCGACATCCGTACGACGCAGGTCTACACGCGGCTCGACTTCCAGCACCTGGCCAAGGTGTACGACGCCGCCCACCCGCGCGCGCGCAAGCG
>JACRBA010000201.1 GCA_016213265.1 Burkholderiales bacterium
GCAAAGGCGCGCGCCTCGGCGGCGTGCAGGCTGGCCCGCACGGCCTCCAGCTCGGCCTGCAGGCGCGCCGCCTCGCCGGCCGCCTGCTCGGCGCGGCGGGCCCGCAGCTCCTGCTCGCGCAGGCGTTGCACGGCGGCGTCGTGTTCCTGTTGCAGCTGCTCGAACTGGGCCTGCACATGGCCATGCTGCTGCAGCAGCTGTTCCAGCTCGGCCTGCTTGCCACGGCGCCACTGCTCGAACTGGGCGGCATCGACGCTGGCCACCTCGCTGAGCATCTCGCCCTGGCGGCCGACGAGCCGGTTGAGCGCCTTGGGGTCGCGGGTGGCCCACTGCTGGTAGGGGTCCTGCGGCCGGCCGGCGGCCCGGCCGCTGCCACCGCTGCGGGCGGCGTCGGCCAGGCGGGCCAGCTCGCGCTTCAGGTCGGCGAAGGTCGACAGTGCATCGTCTGCGCTGCGGTTGAGCCGCCCGGCATGCGCCTTCAGGCTGCCCGACAGGGCGCTGAGGTCCGCCTGGCTGTCGCGCACGTAACCCACCATGCGCCACGCCATGAAGGTGCACAGGCCCAGCAGCAGCAGGTTGCACACCACCACGGACACGATGCCGACGTCGACCCAGCTCATTGGCGCGGCTCCGTGGGCAGGCTCAGGGCTGCAGCAGGGCCAGGTGGCCGTCGCCGTAGCCGGGCACCGACAGGCGGTAGTCGGCGCGCACGGTGGCCTGGTCCAGGGTCTGGGGCAGGCGGGCCATGGTGCGGCCCACCAGGTTGGCGGCCTTGAAGGCCACCGGCCCGATGCCCAGCTGCGCCGGCACGCGCCCGGCCAGGCCGGCGAAGAAGGACGTGGCGCTGTCCACGAACGCGGCCGGGGCCTGGCCTTCCTGGATGGCGCGCCGCACCTCGCGCGGATCGGCCGAGAGCGCGCCGCCGCCGAGCATGCACAGGGCGGGCAGGTCGGCCACCGCCACGGCGGTCACCGGCCCGCCCTGCGCGGGCGTGTACAGGGCCAGCAGGTTGTGGCCGGAGAGCTGGGCGCTGGTGAAGCGCTCTCCCGGCACCAGACGGAAGGGCACCCCCGACATCCACGCCTGCACACCCAGGCGCAGCGACCGGGCGGCGGCCTCGCGGTCGGGCGGGGCGAGTGCGGCGCCGTCGACGCGGGCAGCGCCGGGCGCGGGCCCGAGCGCGGCGGCCACGGCCGCACGCAGCGCGTCGTCGTCGAAAGGCTTGTGCAGGATGAAGGCCGCGCCGTTCGTGGTGGCCTGCTCCAGCAGCGCCGGCGTGGTCTCGGTGGTGACGAACCCCACCGGCAGCTGGTGGCCCAGCTGGCGCAGCGTCTGCAGCAGCTCGATGCCCGTCATGCCGGGCATGTGCCAGTCCGAGACCAGCAGCGCCGGCTCCGCGCGCTCCACCACGGCGAGGGCCTCGTCGCCCGAGGCGGCGGTGTCGATGACGGTGTCGCCCAGCGAGGGGTGCTGCAGCGCGCGCCGCAGGATGGCCTGCATGGCCCGGCTGTCGTCCACCACCAGCACGCGCCGGGTGGCGGTGGGGCGGGGGGTGGCAGCGGTGGCGGGGGGGGAAGGCGGCGACATGGACTGCATCGGGGCCCCGCATCGGCGCGAGGGTCTATGGGGTTATCGGCGGGCACGCGCTTGCCTTGAATGGGCGGCGCCCGGGCCCCGCCGCCAGGGCGGCCGCCGGACCGCATAGACTGACGCCCCCATGCCGCGCCCCCAGCCTGTTCCATCGCCCGCCCGGGCCCCGCGGGTCGCCATCGTCGGCGCCGGCCCCGCCGGCCTCATGGCGGCCGAGGTGCTGGCGGCCGCGGGCGCGCAGGTGGATGTCTACGACGCCATGCCGTCGGCGGGGCGCAAGTTCTTGCTGGCCGGCAAGGGCGGGTTGAACCTCACCCACAGCGAGCCGATGGCCGCCTTCGTCGGCCGCTACGGCGAGCGGCAGGACGCGGCGGCGGGGTGGCTGGCCGGTTTCGGGCCGCAGGCCCTGCGCGACTGGGCCGACGGGCTGGGCGTGGCCACCTTCGTGGGCAGCTCGGGCCGCGTCTTCCCGCACGAGATGAAGGCCGCGCCCCTGCTGCGGGCCTGGCTGCACCGCCTGCGGGCGGCGGGCGTGCGCCTGCACATGCGGCACCGCTGGCTGCCCGCGCCGCCGGCGCCGGGGGGTGACCTGCGGCTGCAATTCGACACGCCCGCGGGCGAGCAGGCCGTGGCGCCGGATGCGGTGCTGCTGGCGCTGGGCGGGGCCAGCTGGCCGCGGCTGGGCTCCGACGGGGCCTGGGCCGCGCCGCTGGCGCAGGCGGGCGTCGCGGTGGCGCCCCTGCAGCCGGCCAACTGCGGTTTCGACGTGGGCTGGAGCGCCCACCTGGCCGAACGCCACGCGGGCGCGCCGCTCAAGGGCGTGGCGCTGCGTTTCACCGACGCCCGGGGCGGCCGCTTCGAGCGCAAGGGCGAGTGCGTGCTCACCGCCACCGGCCTGGAAGGCAGCCTCGTCTACGCCGCTTCAGTGCCGCTGCGCGACACCATTGCCGCGACCGGGCAGGCCTGCGTCGCACTCGACCTGCTGCCCGAGCGCGCTGAAGCCGACCTGGCCCGGGCCCTGGCCCGGGGGCGCGGCGCGCGCTCACTGGCCAACCACCTGCGTGAGCAGGCCGGCCTGCACGGCGCCAAGGCCGCGCTGCTGCGCGAGGGCGCCGACGCGGCGATGTGGGCGGCGCTCAGCGCCGACCCGGCCGCGCTCGCGGCCCGCATCAAGGCGCTGCCCCTCACGCTGCGCGCCCCCCGGCCGGTGGACGAGGCCATCAGCACCGCCGGTGGCGTGCGGCTGGAGGCGCTGGACGCCTGGCTGCGCTGGCGCGCCGACCCGCGCGTCGCCTTTGCCGGCGAGATGCTCGACTGGGAAGCCCCCACCGGCGGCTACCTGCTCACCGCCTGCTTCGCCACCGGCCGCGTGGCGGCGGCAGGCCTGTGCCACACCCTGCAACTGGGCCCGCCGCCCCCGGCGGCCGCGCCAGCCCCCCGCCACGATGAACACGCCGACCGACACCCCTGACGCCGCCCCGCGCGGCACCGCCAGCGCCGACGACGAGCGCATGTTCGACCTCGCGCCGGTCTCGCTGTGGCTGGAGGATTTCTCCGGCGTGGCGCAGGTGTTCGCCCGCTGGCGCGCGGCCGGCGTGACCGACCTGCGCGCCCACCTGCTGGCCGACCGGGGCCGCGTGGCCGAATGCACCCAGGCCATCCGCCTCATCAAGGTGAACCGCCGCACCCTGGAGCTGTTCGGCGCGGGGGACCAGGCCGCGCTGGAGCAGGGCCTGTCGCGCATCTTCCGCGACGACATGCTGGCCCACCATGTGGAGGAGCTGGTGCAGCTGTGGAACGGCGCCACCAGCTACGCCAGCCGCACGGTGAACTACACGCTCGACGGCCGCCGGCTGGACGTGGAGCTGCAGGTGCGCGTGCTGCCGGGGTACGAGGCGACGTGGCACAAGGTGCTGCTGTCGCTGGAGGACGTGAGCGCGCGTGAGCAGGCCCAGGAACGTCTGCGCCGCAGCGAGCGTTACGCGCAGGGCCTGTTCGAGCATTCGCCGGTGTCGCTGTGGGTGGAGGACTTCTCGGCGGTCAAGCGCCTGATCGACGAGGTGCGCGCCCAGGGCATCGACGACTTCCGCGTGTTCACCGACGTGCACCCGGAGTTCGTCGACCGCTGCATGGCCGAGATCCGCGTCATCGACATCAACCGCCAGACGCTCACGCTGTTCCGTGCGCCGGACAAGCCCACGCTGCTGCGGCGCCTGTCGGACATCTTCCGCGACGAGATGCGCCGGCCCTTCACCGAGCAGCTCATCGACCTGTGGCACGGCCGCCTGCACCAGCAGCGCGAGACGGTGAACTACGCGCTCGACGGCGAGCCGCTGCACGTGCACCTGCAGTTCGCGGTGCTGCCCGGTCATGAGCACGACTGGTCGCTGGTGCAGGTGTCGCTCACCGACATCACGGCCCGCAAGCGCGCCGAGGCCTACCTCGAGTTCCTCGGCAAGCACGACGCGCTCACCAAGCTGCGCAACCGCTCGTACTTCGACGACGAGCTGAACCGCCTGGAGCGCAAGCAGGTGCACCCCGTGGGCCTGGTGGTGATCGACCTCAACGGCCTGAAGCTGGTCAACGACGAGCGCGGCCACCGCGCCGGCGATGCGCTGCTGCGCCGCATGGGCGAGGTGCTTGGCAAGGCGGTGCAGGCGCCCGCCACCGCCGCGCGCATCGGCGGCGACGAGTTCGCCATCCTGCTGCCGGGCGCCGACGAGGCGGCCGTGGAGCAGATGCTGGCCACGCTGCACGAGCTGGTGGAGCTGAACAACCAGTTCCACAGCGGCGACCCGGTGCGCTTTGCCGTGGGCATGGCCTTCGCCCAGCCGGGCGAGCGCCTGGAGGCCGCGCTGCACCGCGCCGATGCGCAGATGTACGTGCAGAAGAAGGCGTTCCACGCCAATGCCGAGTTCGACCGTCGCAAGGAGTCCCCATGAGCCTCGTCGTGCACCACCTCAACAACTCCCGCTCGCAGCGGGTGCTGTGGCTGCTGGAGGAGCTGGAGCTGCCCTACGAGATCCGCCCCTACCAGCGCGACCCGAAGACCATGCTGGCCCCGCGCGAGCTCAAGGCCGTGCACCCGCTGGGCAAGTCGCCCGTGCTCACCGATGGCGACACCGTGGTGGCGGAATCCGGCGCCATCATCGAGTACCTGCTCGATCGCCACGGCGGCGGGCGGCTGCGGCCGCCGCGCGGCACACCCGAGGCACTGCGCTTCACCTACTGGCTGCACTTCGCCGAGGGCTCGGCCATGCCGCCGCTGCTGATGAAGCTGGTCTTCGACAAGGTGCTCAGCGCCCCGATGCCCTTTTTCGCCAAGCCCGTGGCGCGTGCCATCGCCGGCCAGGTGCTCAAGGGTTTCGTCATGCCCAACATCACCCAGCAGCTCGATTTCATGGAAGCCGAGCTGGCCTCGCGGCCCTGGTTCGCGGGCGACGAGTTCAGCGCGGCCGACATCCAGATGAGCTTCCCGCTCGAAGCGGCGTCGCAGCGTGCGGGCCTGGACGCCAGCCGCCCGCACCTGATGCGGTTCCTGGAGCGCATCCACGCCCGCCCGGCCTACCACCGCGCCCTGCAGCGCGGCGGCCCGTACGACTACGCCCGCGTGCCGGCCGCGTCCTGAGGCGCCGCGCTCGCCTGCGGGCCGGTTGACGGCGGTCAAGATGCGCCGCCGTGTTCGCCGCAAGATGGATCCGGGAGCGACGCTGCCCTGGATCCATCCACAACGAACACGTCACACCGTCACATGAGCACCACCCAACACGCCGTGGTCTGGACCGACCACCACCACGCCCAGGTCCTGCGTTTCGACGCCGAGCATGTCGCCGCCAGCAAGGTGAAGGCCGCCACGCACCACACCGCGCAGCACGGCAGCGGCGTGCGCACCGAGCACGAGTACTTCGGCGCGCTGTGCGAGGAGCTGGAGGGCATCACCGAAGTGCTGGCCGTGGGCCCCAAGACCGGCCTGGAAGCGTTCCGCCACTACGCCGAGAAGCACCGCCCGCAGACCGCCCGCCGCGTCGTGGGCTGGGAGGTCGTGGACCACCCGAGCGAGAACCAGCTCGTGGCCATGGCGCGGAAGTGGTTCCTGCGCTTCGACCGCATGGCGGGCAACCCGACGCCGACCTGATCGGCCCCGCCGCCGGCTGGGCGCGTGCCTTGCCATGCCAGGCCATCCTCAACCCGCAGGGAGTGGCCATGGAAAGCAAGGTCCGGGTGTTCGGGCATCCGCTGCATCAGATGCTCGTCGTCTTTCCGCTCGGTCTGCTGGCGACCTCGGTCGTCTTCGACCTCATTCACCTGATCGGTGGCAGCGTCTCGGCGGCCACGGTGGCCTACGCGCTCATTGCCGCCGGGCTGGTCGGCGGCCTGATCGCGGCGCCCTGGGGCACCATCGACTGGCTCGCCATTCCGCGCGGCACGCGCGCCAAGGCCATCGGCGCCATGCACGGCGGCGGCAATGTGGTCGTGCTGCTGCTGTTCGCCGCCAGCTGGTGGCTGCGCGCCGGTCAGGCCACCCAGCCGCCGACCCTGGCCTGGGTGCTGTCCTTCGCTGGCGCGGCGCTGGCGCTCGTCACGGCCTGGCTCGGAGGCGAGCTGGTGGACCGCCTCGGTGTGGGCGTCTCGCCCCATGCGCACCTCAACGCCCGCAGCTCGCTGGACGGCCCGGCAGAGCCGGCGCGCGACCTGGCCGGCCCGGCGCAGGGGCGCTGACACCGGCCCGGTCGGCGACGGCCGCTAGGTGTTGCTCGCCGCCAGCGCCTCGGACAGGTCGGTCAGGCCGGACAGCGCCTTGTCGATGCCGTCCTGGCGCAGGGTGACCATGCCGGCGGCCAGCGCGGCGGCCTGCAGCTCGGCCGCCGGGGCGCGGTGCCGCACCAGCTGGCGGATGGCGTCGTCGGCGCTCATGAGTTCGTGCAGGCCCAGCCGCCCGCGGTAGCCCTGGCCCTCGCACGAGGGGCAACCCACGGCGCGCCACAGGCGCAGCGGGCCGCCGGAGGCGGCATGCCGCGCGCGCCAGCGGGCCAGCAGCGCCTGCACGTCGGCCGGGCCCTGGCTGCCGCGGCCGCTGGCCAGGAACTGGCGGGCCAGTTCCTGCGCCTGGGGCTCGTCCAGCGCCACCGGCTGGCGGCAGTGCACGCACAGCCGGCGCACCAGGCGCTGCGCCAGGATGCCCAGCAGCGAGTCGGAGAAGGTGAACGGGTCCAGCCCGATCTCCAGCAGCCGGGTCACGCTCTCGGGGGCCGAGTTGGTGTGCAGCGTCGAGAGCACCAGGTGCCCGGTGAGCGAGGCCTCCACCGCGATGCGGGCGGTTTCCGCGTCGCGCATCTCGCCGATCATGATCACGTCGGGGTCGGCACGCAGGAAGGTGCGCATGGCGGCGGCGAAGTCCCAGCCGATGCGCGGGTTGACCTGCACCTGGCGCAGGCCTTACTGCGTGATCTCCACCGGGTCCTCGGCTGTCCAGATCTAGAGCTTGGCCGTGTTCAGCTCGCGCATGATGGAGTGCAGCGTGGTGGTCTTGCCGCAGCCGGTGGGCCCGCACACCAGGATCAGCCCGTACGGTTTGGCGGCCAGGCGGCGCAGTTCGGCGAGGTTGCCCTCGGCCAGGCCGATGGCGTCCAGCGGCAGGGGCTTGAGCCCCGACAGCAGGCGCAGCACCACGTCCTCGAGCCCGTGCGTGGTGGGCACGGTGACCATGCGCAGCTCCACCGGCTCGCCACCGAAGCGGGCGAAGTCGATCTTGCCGTCCTGCGGCTTGCGGTGCTCGGAGATGTCCAGCTCGGCCATGATCTTCAGCCGCGCCACGATGGCGAAGCGCCAGGGCGCCGGCAGCTCGAGGTAGGGCATCAGGTCGCCGTCCACGCGCAGGCGGATCCAGGTCGGGCGGCCGTTGTCGCCCGTCTCGATGTGGATGTCCGAGGCGCGCAGGCGGATCGCGTCGGCGATCAGCGTGTTGACCAGGCGCACCAGGGTGTTGTCGGCTTCCGAGACCACGTTGGCGTCGGGCCCGCCGGGGGCGGCCTCGTGGCCGGCGAGCTCGGCCACCAGGGCGTGCACGTCGCGCTGGGCGAAGGCATGGCCGGGTGCCGCGCCTGTGCCGGCCGGGGCCGCATGGCTGGCGGCAGGCGCCACGCCCAGCGCGGCGGCGTGGCCCGAGGCATAGGCGCGTGCCACGGCCGGGGCGAGGGTGCCGGGCAGGGCCAGCACGGGCGTGACGGGGCGCTCGCAGACGAAGCGCAGCTCGTCCAGCAGCGCGTGGTCCCAGGGGTCGGGCACGGCCACGACGAGCGCCTCGCCGTGGCTCATCAAGGGCAGCACCGTCTCGCGCAGCGCAAAGGCGGCGGGCACGCGGGCCAGCGCCTCGGCGTCGGGCGTGAGCTGGCCCAGGTCCACCGTGGGCACGCCCAGCCATTCGGCCAGCACACGGTCGAGCTGCGCGGCGGTCACCGTGCCGCGTTCCACCAGCAACTGGCCGATCAGGCGGTGGGGCTGCAAGGTGGTCTGCTGCCGCAGTGCGGCGCCAAGCGTCGCCGCGTCGACCAGCCCGCGCTGCACCATGGCCTCGCCCAGGTGCCGGGCGCGCGGCGGCTGGCGGCCGGACAGGCGCTGCCGCAGGGCGGCCAGCGTGTCGGGCAAGGCATCCCGGCCGCCGGGGGCGGCATCGGGCAGGGTGTGGGGTGGGGTGAGGGTCGGCGGGGTGTCGGTCGGCATGCTGTCCGCTCTATCGGCCGGAAACCGCCTCGGCCACAGGGCGGATGTCTCGATGGTGCCCGCCGGCGGGCGGGCGCGCACGGCTGGCGGCGCTGTGCTCTTGACGCAACTCAAGCGTTCCGCCCGGGAGGTGGGGGTGTGCAGCCGGGCGGCCACATGCGTATGCTGGCCGCCTCAGCCCACCCCAGGGAGGCCCCCATGCGGCAGTTCACTCGCCATGTGATCGATGTCCCGGTGCGGGTCGGCTTCGCGCCGGACGACCACCCCGGCGCCTTCCACACCCGCGACGTGGGGCAGGGCGGCCTGGCCTTCCGCTGCAGCTGCGCCGTGCCGGCGGGGCGGCCGGTGGATGTGTGCATCGACTGCGTGGAGCCGCCGTTCCACGCCCATGCGCAGGTGGCCTGGTGCCGGCCCCACCCGGTCAGCGGCTACGAGCTGGGCGTGCGCTTCCTGGATGCCGACGACGCCTTCCGCGCTCGCATGGTGGCCCAGGTCTGCGCCATCGAGGACTACCGCCGCTCGGTGCGCCGCACCCAGGGGCGCGATCTCGCCCCGGAGGAGGCGGCCGCGGAGTGGATCGAGCGCCACGCGGCGGACTTCCCGCCCGCGCACTGAGGCCGCCGCTCAGTCCAGCGGCGCCGGCAGCGTGTCCATGGCCCGGCGCACCCACTGGCCACGGGCCATGGTGGTCGCCAGGCCCTCCAGGCGCAGCCGCCCGAGCACGCGGCGGCTGACGCAGAAGGCCACGCCCGCCGAGTTGCCGAAGGCGAAGTAGCCACCGCCGTCGCCGCGCCAGTTCAGCCGCAGGGTGGCCCACTGGCCCTGCCGCTGGATGCGGCAGATGTCGCCCACCGCCAGGCTGTCCAGCCAGGCATCGGAGGCCCGCATGGCGCGCTCGTCGGGGTTGTGGGCGTCCAGCGCGGCCGGCACGGTGGCCAGCTCGTCGTGGCTGGGCAGCGCCAGGTGCTCGTCGGGGGCGGGCGGCGCCATGGGCGGCGGCGCGGGCGCCCAGCCCGTGTCCACCACCGCCTCGCGCGGCCAGGCGGCCAGCGCGAGGCGCAGCTCCTGGGCGTGCTGCTGGATCTTGCCGCCCGGCAGCGCCGAGTAGGCGTGCAGGCCGTCCTCGGCCTCCAGGCGCAGGCAGTCGAGCTCGGCCCGTGTGAGCGGCGCATGCCGCTGAAGATGGCCGGCATCGATGAATTGCTCCACCGCGCCCAGCACGCGCTGCGCCTCCGGCGCTTCCTCCCCATGCCGGACCACCGCCTCCAGCACCACGCCGAGCCAGGGGCCGAGCAGGAACTGCTTCACCTCGGGTACGACCACGGTGTCGCGCAGGCGGTCGACCATCTGGCTGCGGACCAGCGGCTCGAGTTCGCGCCGCCGTTCCGCCGCGGCGACGAGCGGCTCGCTCAGGCCGCTGGTGGCCGGGGCCCAGGGGGCGGCCTGCAGCGGCGACGGCGCGGTCGGGTCGCCGGCGAGGGGGCGGGTGCTGTCGGCCACCGTGCCGGCCTCGGCCTCGGCGGCCGACAGCGCCTGCGCATAGCGCGCGGCCGGCAGGGGGGTGCGGGCATCTTCCAGCGCGGCGATGATGGGTTCCAGCCGCAGGTGCAGCGGCAGCTGGAAGGGGCTGCGTGCGGCGGCCGTGTCGAGCTGGCCGATGGCGGCCAGGCGGTCGATCAGCCGCCAGACGGGGTTGTCCACCGTGTCCAGCAGCCGCGGGTCGGCCGCCACGCTGCGCGCCACGGGCTCGGCCAGGCGCGTCATCAGGCCTTGCATCTCGGTGTTCAGGCCCGCCTCGGCGGCCACGTGGGCCAGCAGCGCCGGGATGCGGCCGGCCACGGCTTCCAGGCCGCTGTGGCGCTGGGCCGCCGCCTGCCCGGCACCGCCTGGGGCCGGCTCAGACCGGCGCGCCGGGCCGCGCGTCTCGGGCTCGCGCCGGATGGTGTATCGCGCGGGCTGCACGCCCCACTCTTCCAGCAACTGCACATGGCGCTGGTAGAGGTGGGGCAGCACGCGTGCCAGGGGCGTGGCCACCAGGCGCAGGGCCGCCAGCCGGACGGGCGCATCGACCGCCTTGTCGTGCAGCACCGCGCACAGCGCGCCCACGAGGCGGGCGGGGGCCAGCGGCACGGGCTCGTCGTCCCACCACCCTGCGGCCCGCGGGGCGTCGGCCAGCCGGGCGCGCAGGTCGCGCAGGTGCCACTCGGCGCTGGCCTCCACGGTCTGCACCACGCGCGTGGATTCGATGTCCTCGTCGACGTCGTCGTCGGACATCAGCGCCAGGCCGGTGGGCACGCCGAAATCGGTGGCGACGAAGGGCGCCGGCGCGGTGGTGGGCCGGGGCGGCTCGGGCGGGCGGGCCGCCTGATGGGCCCAGTCCGGTGCGAGCTGCGGCAGGAGCTGGCGCGCCTGGCGCTGCGCCGGCGTGACCCAGATGCCGGCGCCGGCGGGAGGCACGGCCGCCTCGCGGCAGACCTCGTCCAGCACCAGGGCCGCGTCGGCGCGGCAATGCGCGAGGTAGCGCTGGAACAGCGTGCCCGACGGGGAGGAGGATTCAACAGGCAGGTCGCTCGGCGAACTGGTGTTCAGCGATTGTCGCTGCCCCTGCCCGTCCCCGGGCGGGCGGGGGCACGCACCGAGGCTGCCCCGTGTGTGCAGGTTTGATCTGGCGCCGGGCGGCCGGCAGGCTCGCTTGACGTGGCGCAACCCGCTGCCGGCGCGGCTGCGTGACAGTGGCGGCGACCTGACGGACAGCCACCCCTGTGACGACGCCTCTGCTTCGAACCCGCCACGCGCCTGCCACGCTGCCGCCGCTGCACGCGGGCGCGGCGTCGTCGGCCCAGGTGGCCGCCTGCCGCGAGTCACCCGCCAGCAGCACGGCGGACGCCGCCGCGCGCGCCGCCTTGCCCGATGCGCGCGCCTGGGGAGCCCTGTTCGCCGAGCCGGCGCTGCAGGCCGGCCAGGCCCAGCTGCTCAACCAGCTCGCGCGGCCGCGCCGGCTGTCCGCGGGCGAGATGGTCTTCCGCCAGGGAGAGCCGGCCAGCGCGCTGGTGGCCCTGGTGCAGGGCGACGCGGCCCTGGGCCGGCTCGATGCCCAGGCCCAGTTCCGCACCGAGCGGCACCTGCGCGGCCCCGCCTGGCTGGACGCGAGCGCCGCCTGGCTGGGCGGTCGCCATGCCCACGATGCCCGGGCGCTCGCCGCCATCACGGTGGTGGAGTTCGACGCCGAGGCGCTGGGCAAGGCAATGGAGCACACGCCCGCGCTCGCCCGCCAGTTCGTGCGGGTGCTGGCGGGCGAGGTGCGGGCGCTGACGCGCCATGCGCAGGCCCTGATGCACCTGGATGCGCCTGCCCGCTGGGCCGGCTGGCTGCTCGCCCACTGCCAGGACGTGCCCGATGCGCCACAGCGCGGCCTGGTGCAGCTCGCCCTGCGCAAGCGCGACATCGCTTCGCAGCTGGCCATCACCCCCGAGACCCTGTCGCGCCTGATGCGCAGCTTCTCGGCCCAAGGGGTGATCGAGGTCTCCGGCTACACGGTCCACGTGCTGGACCGCACGCGGCTGGCCGCCCTGGCCGCGGGCTGAGGGCCCGGCGGCCGGGTTGCCCCGGTCAGACCATCAGCATCTTCACCGCCACGGCGCCGAGCACGCCCGCGATCGCGTAGCGGATGAAGGTCATCGGCGCCCGGGTGCTGATGAACGAGCCGATCAGCACGCCCGGGATGGAGCCGGCCAGCAGGTTGAACAGCAGGCTCCAGTTCACGTTGCCCAGCACCAGGTGGCCCAGGCCGGCGATGAGCGCCAGTGGGATCGCATGCGCCAGGTCGGTGCCCACGAGCTTGTTGGCGTTCAGTCGCAGGGGGTACAGGTAAACCAGCAGCACCGTGCCCAGCGCGCCCGCACCGATGGACGTGAGCGTCACCAGCACGCCGAGCATGACGCCCGCGGCCACCGTGGCGATGGGCTGGAAGTGCTTGAACTGGCTGGCGTCCGCCACGCGCAGGTGGCGCCCCAGCCCGTGCAGCCAGTCCTTCAGCAGCATGCCCAGCGCGGTGACGATCAGGGCGATGGACACCATGGTGATGATGAAGCCGCTCTTGATCTGGCTGGATTCGCTGAAGTGCATCCAGGCCAGCGTGGCGGCCGCCGCGGGCAGGCTGCCCATGGCCAGCCGGCCCACCACGCCCCAATCGACGGTGCCGTGGTTGTGGTGCACGGCCACGCCGAACATCTTGGTGATCGATGCGTAGAGCAGGTCGGTGCCCACCGCCGTTTGCGGGGCCACACCGAACAGCAGCACCAGCAGCGGTGTCATGAGCGCGCCGCCGCCGACACCCGTGATGCCGACGACAATGCCCACCATCAGGCCGGCGACGGCCCGCATTCCCTCGAATTCCACAGCGGTTCCCTTGTCAGGATCGAATCGTGCGATTCTCGGTGGGTTACATGAGAAAAACGCATAAGCACTTCGCAGATGCTTATGCGGCCAGCAGATATCCCCTGTTTGCATGACCGCATCCCCTGACCGCCTGGCCCTGCGCGGCGACCTGCTGGACTTCACCGGCACCCCTGCGCTGGACGACGCGGCGAGCCCGGCCGTGCGCTGGCGCCCCGACCACTGGCTGCTCATCGAGCGCGGCCGCATCGTGGGCGCCGTGCCGGGCAGCCAGCCGCCTGGCGACGACTGGGCGCGTGAGGACCACCGCGGCCGGCTGCTGATGCCCGGCTTCATCGACACCCACGTGCACTGCCCCCAGTTGGACGTGATCGCCAGCTACGGCAGCAGCCTGCTGGACTGGCTGGACACCTACACCTTTCCGGCGGAGCAGCGCTTCGCGGACGCCGAGGCGGCGCACGCGGGCTCCGCGCTGTTCCTCGACGCCTTGCTCGCCCACGGCACCACCGCCGCGGCCGTGTACCCCACGGTGCATGCCACCTCGGCCGAGGCCCTGTTCCAGGCGGCCGCCGCGCGCGGCATGCGCCTGGTGACCGGCAAGGTGCTGATGGATCGCCACGCGCCGCCCGCCCTGTGCGACGACGTGGCCGGTGCCGAGGCCGATTGCGAGGCGCTGATCGCACGCTGGCATGGCCGCGGCCGGGCGTCGTACGCCGTCACCGTGCGCTTCGCCATCACCAGCACGCCCGCGCAGCTGGCCATGGCCGGCGAGCTGTGCCGGCGGCACCCCGGGCTGTACATGCAGACCCATGTGGCAGAGAACCGCGACGAGGTGCGCTGGGCGGCCGAGCTGTTCCCCGAGGCGCGCAGCTACCTCGACGTGTACCACCGCGCCGGGTTGCTGAACGAGCGCGCCATCCTGGCGCACGGCATCTGGCTGGACGACGCCGACCGGGCCCTGCTGGCCGGCACCGGCGCCCACATCGCCCATTGCCCCACCAGCAACCTGTTCCTGGGCAGCGGCTTGTTCGACTGGGCGGCGGCGCGGGCCGCGGGCGTGCGGGTGTCGGTGGCCACCGACGTGGGCGGCGGCACCACCTTGTGCATGCCACGCACGCTGGCCGAGGCCTACAAGGTGCAGGCGCTGCAGGGCCGGCGCCTGTCGGCCTGGGCCGCGCTGCACGCGGCCACGCGAGGCGCGGCCGAGGCGCTGCGGCTGGGCGACGAAATCGGCAGCCTGGAGCCCGGGCAGCTGGCCGACGTGGTGGCCTGGGACTGGGCGCACGGGCCCGTGGCGACGCACCGCGACCGCATCGCCCAGGCGCAGGCCCACCCGCACGCGCTGCACGCCCGCGTGTTCGCCTGGCTCACGCTCGCCGACGAGCGCCAGGTGGCGGCGAGCTGGGTGGCCGGCGTGCCGCGCTGGCGACGCGAGGCGGATCGCACGCCGCAGGCGGCCGCGCTCGGGTGACAATCCAGGGTTTGTCCCTCGCGCGCACCGCACCGGCCGGCATGTACCGCCTCGAACTTCAAGGCATCACCAAGCAGTACCCCTCGGTGCGCGCCAACGACGACGTGTCGCTGCGCGTCGCGCCGGGCGAGATCCACGCCGTGCTGGGCGAGAACGGGGCGGGCAAGTCCACCCTGATGAAGGTCATCTACGGCGCCACCCAGCCGGATGCTGGCCGCATCCTCTGGGACGGCCAGCCGGTGCAGGTGGCCAGCCCCGCGGCGGCACGCGCGCTGGGCATCAGCATGGTCTACCAGCACTTCTCGCTGTTCGACACGCTGACGGCGGCCGAGAACGTGTGGCTGGGCCTGGACAAGGCGCTGTCGCTGGCCGACGTGACGCGCCGCATCCGCGAGGTGGCCGAGGGCTACGGCCTGCCGGTGGACCCGCTGCGGCCGGTGCACACGCTCAGCGTGGGCGAGCGCCAGCGGGTGGAGATCGTGCGCGCCCTGCTCGGGCGGCCGCGCCTGCTCATCCTGGACGAGCCCACCTCGGTGCTCACGCCTCAGGCCGTGGAGCGCCTGTTCGTCACCCTGCGCCAGCTCAGCAGCGAGGTCTGCAGCATCCTCTACATCAGCCACAAGCTCGACGAGATCCGCGACCTGTGCCACCACTGCACCGTGCTGCGCGGTGGCCGGGTGACGGGCGAGGTCGACCCCACGCAGGAGACCAACGCCAGCCTGTCGCGCCTGATGATCGGCGCGGAGCCGCCGGCCCTGGCGCGCCGCGGCCCGCATGCGGGCGAGGTGGCGCTGGAGCTGCGCGGCCTGTCGCTGCCGCAGGTCGACCCCTTCGGCGTGGCGCTGCAGGACGTCTCGCTGCAGCTGCGCGCGGGCGAGGTGCTGGGCATTGCCGGGGTCTCTGGCAACGGCCAGCAGGAGCTGATGGCCGCGCTGTCGGGTGAAGACCGCCGGGCGCCGGCCGGCAGCGTGCGCCTGGGCGAGGCCGACATCTCGCGCGCCTCGCCGCGCGAGCGCCGCGCCCGCGGCCTGCACTTCGTGCCCGAGGAGCGCCTGGGCCGCGGCGCCGTGCCGGCCATGAGCCTGGCGCAGAACACCCTGCTGACCCGGGAGGAGGCCGTGGGCCGCACCGGCTGGCTGCACCTGGGCGAGACTCGGCTGCTGGCCATCCGGCTGATCGAGCGCTTCAACGTCAAGGCGCCGGGGCCGGACGCGGCGGCGCGGTCGCTCTCCGGCGGCAACCTGCAGAAGTTCCTGGTCGGCCGCGAGATCGACGCCCGGCCGCAGGTGCTCATCGTCGCGCAGCCCACCTGGGGCGTGGACGTGGGCGCGGCGGCGCAGATCCGCCAGGCCCTGCTTCAGCTGCGCGACGAGGGCTGCGCGGTGCTGGTCGTCAGCGAGGAGCTCGACGAGCTGTTCGAGATCTGCGACCGGCTGGTGGTCATCGCCCGCGGCCGGCTGTCGCCGCCGGTGCCCATCGCCGAGGCCACGGTGGAGCAGGTGGGCATCTGGATGTCGGGGCTGTGGCCCGGCGCCGACGGCCCGGCCGGCGGCAGCACGCAGGAGGTGTCCCATGTGGCGGCTTGAGGCGCGCCCCCAGCCCTCGCGGGCGCTGTCGTACGCCTCGCCGCTGATCGCCCTGGCCATCACCGTGCTGATCGGCGTGGTGCTGTTCGCCGCGCTGGGCAAGGACCCGCTGCGCGGCCTGCAGGTCTTCTTCGTGGAGCCGCTGAAGAGCGCCTACGCGCTGTCCGAGCTGTCCATCAAGGCGGTGCCGCTGGTGCTCATCGCGCTGGGCCTGGCGGTGTGCTTCCGCGCCAACGTGTGGAACATCGGCGCTGAAGGGCAGTTCGTGGTGGGTGCGCTGGCGGCCGGCTGGATGGCCATGCAGGCCGGGCCGGCCACGGCCTGGCTGGGCCACGGCATGGTGGCGCCGGTGTTGGTGGCCGGCGCGGTGGGCGGCATGGCCTGGGCGGCCATCGTGGCGCTGCTGCGCGACCGCTTCAGCGCCAACGAGATCCTGGTCAGCCTGATGCTGGTGTACGTGGCCGATCTGCTGCTGGCCTGGCTGGTGTACGGGCCCTGGAAGGACCCGGCGGGCTACAACTTCCCGCAGACCATCACCTTCGATGCCACCACCCGCGTGCCGCGCCTGGTGCAGGGCCTGCGCATGAACGCCGGGGTCGTGGTGGCGGTGGTGGCGGTGGCGGCGCTGTGGTTGTTCATGTTCCGCACCTACCGCGGCTTCGCGCTGCAGGTGGGCGGGCAGGCGCCGGCCGCCGCGCGCTACGCGGGCTTCTCCTCGCGGCGTGCGGTGTGGACGGCGCTGCTGCTGTCGGGCGGTCTGGCCGGGCTGGCCGGCGGGCTGGAGGCGGCCGGGCCGCTGGGGCAGCTGACCCCCTACGTGCCGGCCGGCTACGGCTTCGCCGCCATCATCGTGGCCTTCGTGGGCCGCCTGCACCCGGTGGGCATCGTGCTGTCGGCGGTGCTGATGAGCATGTTCTACATCGGCGGTGAGCTGGCGCAGTCGCGCCTGGGCCTGCCCAAGGCGCTCACCGGCGTGTTCCAGGGACTGCTGCTGTTCGCGCTGCTGGCCTGCGACACCCTGATCCACTATCGCCTCGTCCGCTCGAAGGGAGCCCGGGCATGAACGAGATGGCGCTGCTGCTGGCGGCCACCCTGAACGCCGGCACCGTGCTGGCCATCGCCGGCCTGGGCCTGCTGCTCAACGAGCGCGCCGGCATCGTCAACCTCGGCGCCGAGGGCATGATGCTGGTGGCCGCGGTGGCGGGCTTCGCCACGGCCGTGCACACCGGCTCCGACCTGCTGGCCTTCGCCGCCGGCATGGGCGCGGGCGCGCTGATGGCCGCGGCCTTCGGCGTGCTGGTCATCTGGCTCAACACCAACCAGTACGCCAGCGGCCTGGCCCTCAGCCTGTTCGGCGCCGGCTTCTCCGCCTTCGTGGGCATCGGCTATGTGCAGGAGCGCATCGGCGAGCGCACCGCCTTCGCCGTGCCCGTGCTGGCGGACATCCCCGTGCTGGGGCCCGCGCTGTTCCGCCACCACCCGCTGGTGTATGGCGCCATCGCGCTGGCGGCCGGCCTCGCCTGGTTCCTGTACCGCTCGCGCGCCGGGTTGGTGCTGCGCGCGGTGGGCGAGTCACCCGAGTCCGCGCATGCGCTGGGTTACCCGGTGCGGCGCATCCGCTTCGCCGCCGTGCTGGCTGGCGGCGCGCTCTGCGGGCTGGCCGGCGCCTACCTGTCGGTGATCTACACGCCGCTGTGGGTGGAGGGCATGGTGGCCGGCCGCGGCTGGATCGCCCTGGCGCTGACGACCTTCGCCACCTGGCGGCCGGCACGTGTCCTGCTTGGCGCCTACCTGTTCGGCGGCGTCACCATGCTGCAGTTCCACCTTCAGAGCGAGGGCGTGGAGATCGCCAGCCAGTGGCTGTCCATGCTGCCTTACCTGGCCACCATCGTGGTGCTGGTGCTCATCAGCCGCAACCCCGCCTGGATACGCGCCAACATGCCGGCCTCGCTGGGCAAGCCGTTCTTCCCGGGGCAGTGAGCCATCGCCAGCGCCCGGTACAGCATCGTTTCCCCTTCCGCCTCCTTCCTAGACGACGACACGGAGTCCTGACATGACCCTCTCGAAGCGAACCTTCCTCACCACCGCCAGCCTGCTGGGCCTGGCTGCCACCGCCGGCCTGGTCGGTTGCGGCAAGAAGGAGGAGGCCGCTGCGCCCGAGGCGGCCAGCGCCGCCGCCTCCGCGCCCGCCGCCAAGCCCGAGCCGCTGAAGATCGCCTTCGCCTACGTCGGCCCCGTGGGCGACGGCGGCTGGACCTTCGCGCACGACAACGGCCGCAAGGCGCTGGAGAAGGAATTCGGCGACCGCATCGTCACCAGCTTCGTCGAGAAGGTGCCCGAGGCCGCCGATGCCGAGCGCGTGTTCCGCGACATGGTGGGCCAGGGCAACACGCTGGTGTTCGGCACCACCTTCGGCTACATGGAGCCCATGCTCAAGGTGGCCGCCGACACGCCCAACGTCAAGTTCGAGCACGCCACCGGCTACAAGACCGCCGAGAACCTGCGCACCTACGACAGCCGCACCTACGAGGGCGCCTACATGGCTGGCGTGGTGGCGGGCGCCATGACCAAGACCAACACGCTCGGCGTGGTGGGCTCGATTCCCATCCCCGAGGTGATCCGCAACATCAACAGCTTCACCCTCGGTGCGCAGAGCGTGAACCCGAAGATCAAGACCAAGGTGGTCTGGGTCAACGAGTGGTTCAACCCGCCCAAGGAGACCGAGGCCGCCACCGCGCTGATCAACGGCGGCGCCGACGTGCTGATGCAGAACACCGACTCCGCTGCCGTGCTGAAGACGGCCGAGGACAAGGGCAAGCGCGCCTTCGGCTGGGATTCCGACATGACCGCCTACGGCCCCAAGGCCCACCTCGGCTCGGCCGTCATCAACTGGGGCCCGTACTACATCAAGGCCACGCGTGACGTGCTGGACGGCACCTGGTCCACCGGCAAGGCCTGGTGGGGCGTGAAGGAAGGCGCCATCGATTTCGTGGGCATCGCCGACGACGTGCCGGCCGAGACCAAGGCCAAGGTCGACCAGGTGAAGGCCGGCCTGAAGGACGGCAGCTTCGTGATCTGGAAGGGCCCCATCGTCGACAACACCGGCAAGGAAGTGCTCGCCAAGGACGCCGTGGCGGACGACGCCTTCCTGGGCGGCATCAAGTTCTACGTCAAGGGCGTGGAAGGCAAGGTGCCGGGCGACGGCAAGTAAGCCCGACCCGCGCTCCGTGAACCAGGCCGCCGGCGCCCCCGCCGCGCGGCCTTTTTCGTGGCGGCCCGCGCGTGGCTCCAGGGCGGCTTCACCCCCGGGCAAGCCCCGATGCGACGATTCTTGCTAGACCCCCGATGCCGCGCATGCCCGGTAGTAGGATGCGCGGCACCTGTCTTGTGACCCCGATGGCCCGCATCCCGGGCCGCCCCTTGAAGCGAGGAGACCTTCCATGCCGCGTCTTTCATCCCTGACGGTTGCCGCCGCCGCTGTCCTGATGCTGTTCGGTGCCGGTGCCGCCTCGGCGCGCAACATCGATGCCATCAAGAAGTCGGGCACGATCATCGTGGCCACCGAGGGCCAGTACGCCCCCTTCAACTTCTTCGAGGGCTCCAAGCTCACCGGCTTCGAGGTGGAGCTGATGGAAGGCGTGGCCAAGAAGATGGGCCTGAAGATCGAGTGGAAGACGCTCGGTTTCGACGCCCTGCTCACCGGCCTGGGCCAGGACCGCTGGGACGTGGTGATCGCCTCGCACGGCATCACCGAGGAGCGCGCCAAGGCGGTGACCTTCACCAACCCGCACTACTGCTCGGGCGGCGCCATCGTCACCAAGAACCCCGACCTGAAGACGGCCGAGCGGCTGGCCGGCAAGGTGCTGGCTGTGCAGACCGGCACCTCGTACCTCGAGTCTGCGCAGAAGATCCCGGGCGTCAAGGAAGTGAAGAACTTCCCCAAGGACCCGGATGCACAGGCCGCCGTGATGTCCGGCCGCGCCGACGCCTGGATCACCGACAAGTTCGTGGCGCTGGACGTGCTGAAGAACAACAAGGGCGCGGGCCTGCGCGCCACCGGCATGCTCTTCGTCGAGAAGATCGCCGCGGCCGTGGCCAAGGGCAACCAGGGCGTGGCCGACGCGTACAACAAGGCGCTGGCGGACTACATGGCCAAGGGCGGCGGCTACGAGACGCTGTCCATGAAGTACTTCGGCGAAGACGTGCGCTGCAAGTGATGCGTGCGCCGGGGCGCCAGCGCGCGCCCCGGCCGTCGACCCCTTTCGCACGGCCAGCCGTCTGCCCATGAAGTCCCTTGTTCCTGGTTGGCCCGCCGGCTGGTCGCGCGAGCGGCGCAGCCTGGCCACTGTCGTCACCGCCTCGCTCGCCCTGCTGGCCGCCCTGTGGGTGGCGGCCAGCCTCATCGCCCTGGCGCCGGCGCCCATCGGCCCGAACGCGAAGTTCTTCGCCGAGGGCATGGTGGTCACCATGCAACTCACCGTGGTGGCCAGCATCGCCGGCGTGGTGCTGGGCCTGCTGGCGGCGCTGGGCAAGACCTCGCGCATGCTGCCGTTGCGCTGGGTCTGCAGCTTCTACATCTGGGTCATCCGCGGCACGCCGCTGCTGGTGCAGATCTTCTTCGTCTACTTCGCGCTGCCCGTGCTGGTGGAGGCGATCGGCTGGGAGTGGCTCACCAATGCCTCGCGCATGTCCGAGTTCACCGCCGCTGCGCTGGCGCTGTCGCTCAACGTGGGCGCGTACAACGCCGAGGCGTTCCGCGCCGGCCTGCTGTCGGTGCCTCGCGGGCAGTTCGAGGCCGCGCAGTCGCTGGGCCTGGGCCGCTGGCACACGCTGCGCGACATCACCTTCCCGCAGGCCTTCAAGGTGGCGCTGCCGCCGCTGGTGAACAACGTGGTGGCGCTGTTGAAGGATTCTTCGCTGGCCTACTCCATCGGCGTGGTCGAGCTCACGAACGTGGGCGCGCGCGTGCAATCGTCCACCTTCCAGCCCGTGCCCATCCTGATCACCACGGCCATCCTCTACCTCGTGATGACCACGCTGCTCACGCAGATCACCAACGGCATCGAGCACCGCTTCGACATCGAGGGGCGCGCGTCATGAGCGGCACGGCGCCCCTGATCACCGTGGACAAGGTCAACAAGCACTTCGGCCCCGCCCATGTGCTGCGCGACGTGTGCACCCATTTCAACGCGGGTGAGGTGGCGGTGGTCATCGGCTCGTCGGGCTCGGGCAAGAGCACGCTGCTGCGCACGCTGAACCGCCTGGAGAAACACGACAGCGGCCGCATCGTCATCGACGGCATCCCGGTGGACGACGACCCGAAGCACCTCAAGGCGCTGCATGCCGAGGTGGGCATGGTCTTCCAGCAGTTCAACCTGTTCCCGCACCTCACGGTGCTGGACAACGTGTCGCTGGCGCCGCGCCGGGTGCGCGGCCTGAAGAAGGCCGAAGCCGCCGAGCGCGCCATGGGGCTGCTGGAGAAGGTGGGCATGCAGGCGCATGCGCACAAGCATCCCTTCCAGCTCTCGGGCGGGCAGCAGCAGCGTGTGGCCATCGCCCGCGCGCTGGCCATGCAGCCGCGCATCATGCTGTTCGACGAGCCCACCTCCGCCCTCGACCCCGAGATGGTCAAGGAGGTGCTCGACGTGATGAAGGGCCTGGCCGCCACGGGCATGACCATGATCGTGGTGACCCACGAGATGGGCTTCGCCCGCGAGGTGGCCGACCGGGTGCTCTACTTCGACAAGGGCTGCATCCTGCAGGACCGCCCGCCGGAAGAGTTCTTCGACCACCAGGACAACCCGCGCATCCGGGCGTTCCTGGGGCAGATCGGGCACTGAGGTCGGGCGGGCTTCGCCCGTCGAAGAGCGTGTCTGCAGAGCGGGCAGCGCGCCCGCACCGGCACCCACCCCGGCCGGCTCATGCGTCCGCGCCCTCGGCCTGGCGGCCGAGGGTTCCCTGCGATGCTCGGCTGGGGGTCGCGCGGCTCAACTCGCTTCGTTCGCTGCGCTCACTGCGCTCGGACAGTCGCCGCGAGTCAGTGCACGAAGCGCGCTGACGCGCGCCGACCCTCAGCCTGCGCGTCTCGGCGCTGCCGAAATCGCCGGCCGGGGTGGGTGCCGTTGCGGGCGTCGGAGCGGCTCGTCCTGTTACGGTGCTTCGACGAGATCAGGACAGGCCTCCCTCCCTCCCCGCCGCACTCACGCATCCCGGCACCCCCGACACCCGCCCCACCGGGCGATTTGGGGAGCGGCGAGAAGCGCAGGACGGCCGGCAGCGCGCCGTGTCGGCGCGCCTCATCCTCTGACTCGCCGTCCGGTGTCTGAGCGAAGCGGGCGGCAGCCCGCGCAGCGAGTTCGGCGGCGTGCCGGCCGGCCGA
>JACRBA010000202.1 GCA_016213265.1 Burkholderiales bacterium
GCGGCAGGCGGCAGCGGGGCCGTGGGTGCCGCCGGCCGCGCCGGCTCGGCGCGCTCAGCCGCCGGCTGCGGTGCCGTGTCGTCGACCGGGCCGTTGCCCGGGCCCACGCCGCGCGCGGCCAGGGTGCGGGCCAGCACGTCGCCGGCGGAGGCGGGCTGGGTGGACCGGCCGAGCGGCGTGTGCATGTGCAGCGCGCGGGACGCGACCGGGCGGGCGGCGCCCGCGGCGGCCAGGCCGGCGTCGCGCGGGGCCAGGCTCAGCTCCAGGCGCACCGGCTTGCCGGCCAGGTCGCTCAGCACGTTCTCGATGCGTGCGCTGTACTGCGAGCGGATCCAGTCGAGCTTGAAGCGGTTGGGCACCCGCAGGCAGGCCACCGCCCCCGCGTCACCCTCGTCCGTGATGTCGGCGGGGGGCAGCGGGCGGATCCAGGTGGCGAATTGCTGTTCGGGCAGCTCGGTCGCGAGGCGTTCGCAGCCGCGCTGCCAGAGGTCTAGGCTCATTGTGGACAAGTTCTTTTCGAGCGGCGCGATTCTACGCACGCCCGCGGCGGTGGCGACGGTGGTTATCCACAGTTCGTTGGGCTGGGTCAATGCGGGCGCGCGGCCACGGTTTGCGGTGCAAGTGTTTGACCGGGCTTGGCTTTTTTGCTCTAATAGTGGGTTTCCCGAACCGGGCGGAATGTGCGTGGGCGCGCGAAGGCGCGCAGCCCGCACTGGCGCTGCGAAGTGCGGGCCGCGCAGGGCGAGAGCCCTGCATGGCAGGCGTCGCATGTTCGGGGGACGGGCCCGACGGGTGCCGGCATGGCGTGCATGGCAGGCCTGCAGCACCCAGGGCCGCACCCAGAAGACCTGAAACTGCCGCGCAAGCCGGGCCCGCCTGGCCGCTGCGCATGTGGTCTCTCGCCTGGGCGGCCTGGCCGCTCCCACTTCCACCTCTGAAAAACGACCATGAAGCGCACGTACCAGCCTTCCAAGATCCGCCGCGCCCGCACCCATGGCTTCCTCGTCCGCATGAAGTCCCGTGGTGGCCGCGCCGTCATCAACGCGCGCCGCGCCAAGGGCCGCAAGAAGCTGTCCCAGGTCTAAAGCCGCTGCCATGATCGGCCGCATCGTGCGACCGGCCGATTTCCAGCGCGTCCTGGCCACGGTGCCACGTTCGCGAAGTGCTCACTTCGCCGTTCACCACGTGAGCGGCGCGCCTTCGCTCGCCCGCCGCGCGGGCGCCGTGGCGGGCTCTGCACCGGTTGTCCCGGGGCTATCACCAGACTTATCCACAGGCGCCCCATGCCAGGGCACGCGGCCTGTGGATGACCAGCCCGCGCTGCCCGCTGCGCCGGCGCCGTCCGGCCATTGGCTGGGCCTGGTGGTGCCCAAGCGCCATGCCAAGCGTGCGGTGACGCGCAACCTCATCAAGCGCCAGGTGCGCGCCGCCATGGCCGCGCATGCCGATCAGCTGCCGCCCGGCCTGTGGGTGGTGCGGCTGAAGATGCCTTTCGAGCGCAGCACGTTCACGAGCCCCGGCTCCGATGCGCTGCGCGAGGCCACGCGGGCCGAGCTGCTGCAGGTCTTTCGCCGCGCCAGCGCGCCCGAGCCGCGGCCGGCGCAGGGGCGGCGGCCATGACGCGCCCGGTGGGCCCGGGCCCGGCCCATTGGCCGCGCCGCGTGCTGGTCACGCTGCTGCGCGGCTATCGACTGCTGCTCAGCCCGTGGCTGGGCAACCAGTGCCGCTTCTACCCCACGTGTTCCGTCTACGGCATCGAGGCGCTGCAGCGCCACGGCGCGCTGGCCGGCACCTACCTCACGGCCGCGCGCGTGCTGCGCTGCCACCCGTGGTGCGAGGGCGGGTGCGACCCCGTGCCCGCCGAGCGCCCACGGCTGTTCCGTCATCTGCTGCCCGGGGCCACCACGCCCGACACGGCGGCGCCTGACGGCCCGGCTGTCCCTTCCTCCTCGGATCTGTCCAGGTCTTCACCATGACCGATATGCGTCGCACCCTGTTGTGGGTGGTGTTCATCATGTCGCTCGTCCTCCTGTGGGACGGGTGGAACAAGCACAACGGCCAGCCCACGCTGTTCGGTGCGCCCATCTCGCAGCCGCAGGCCGCGGCGTCCGCCGCTTCCGGGGCCGGCGCCGTTCCGGCGGCCACCCAGATCGGTGCCGCCGGGGCCTCTGCCGCGCTGCCCGCCGCCGCGGCGGCCAGCGCGGTGCCGGGCGAGCGCGTGACCGTGCAGACCGACGTCGTGAAGGCCACCTTCGACAGCGTGGGTGCCAGCCTGGTGCGGCTGGAGCTCACGGCCTACCCCGACGCGCAGGACCCATCCCGGCCCGTGGTGCTGTTCGACGAGAGCAGCAGCCGCCGCTACTTCGCCCAGACCGGCTTCATCAACGCGACGCCCGGCGCCGCCCTGCTGCCGCGCCATCTGAGCCCCTTCCAGGTGGTGCCGGGTGACCGCAGCCTGGCCGACGGCGCGAACCAGCTGAGCGTGCGCTTCGAGTCGCCCGAGATCGGTGGCGCGAAGCTGGTGAAGACCTACACCTTCACGCGCGGGCAGTACACCGTGGCCGTCAAGCACGAGCTGACCAACGTCTCCGCCGCCGCCATCCGGCCGCAGGTGTACCTGCAGCTGCTGCGCGACGGCCAGCCGCCCGAGGGCCAGTCCACCTCGATGTTCTCGTCGACCGGCTTCACGTACACCGGGCCGGCTGTGTACACCGACGCGAAGAAGTTCCAGAAGGTCGAGTTCGCCGAGATCGACAAGCGGGGCCCGAACGACGCGCCCAAGCACGAGAAGACCGCCAGCGACGGCTGGGTGGCCATGGTGCAGCACTACTTCGTGAGTGCCTGGCTGCTGCCCGATGGCCAGCCGCGCGAGTTCGTCACCGCCAAGGTGGGCAGCGACTACACCGTGGCCATGGTGCAGCCCCTGCCCGAGCTGGCGCCGGGCGCCACCGCCACCCACAGCGCCACGCTCTACGCCGGCCCGCAGGAGGAGAACAAGCTCGCCGCCCTGGCGCCCGGCCTGGAGCTGGTGAAGGACTACGGCGTCTTCACCATCATCTCCAAGCCGCTGTTCTGGCTGCTCGACCACCTGCACGGCCTGATCGGCAACTGGGGCTGGTCCATCATCGCCCTGGTGGTGCTGCTGAAGATCGCCTTCTACTGGCTCAACGCCGCCGCGTACAAGTCGCAGGCCAAGATGCGCGCCATCAACCCGCGCATCATGGACATGCGCGAGCGCCTGAAGGACAAGCCGCAGGAGATGCAGCAGGAGATGATGCGCATCTACCGCGAGGAAAAGATCAACCCGCTGGGCGGCTGCCTGCCCATCGTGGTGCAGATGCCCTTCTTCATCGCGCTGTACTGGGTGCTGCTGGCCTCGGTGGAGATGCGCGGTGCGCCCTGGCTGGGCTGGATCACCGACCTGTCGGCCAAGGACCCGCTGTTCATCCTGCCCGCGCTGATGACGGCTTCGTCGCTGCTGCAGGTGTGGCTGGGCCCCAAGGCGCCGGACCCGGTCCAGGCCAAGATGATGTGGATCATGCCGCTGGCCTTCAGCTTCATGTTCTTCTTCTTCCCCGCTGGCCTGGTGCTGTACTGGCTGGTCAACAACCTGCTGTCCATCGCGCAGCAGTACTACATCAACAAGCGGCTCGGCGTGGCCTGACGCCACCGCGCCGCCGCCCCGGAAAGCCCCGCCTGCGCGGGGCTTTCTTCTTGGGGTGGTCATGCGTGTGCCACGGGCGCTGCACCACAATCCACAGCCCATGCTGCTCGGCCGCCACCTCGACCCCATCGTTGCCATCGCCACCGCGCCCGGCCGGGGCGCGGTGGGCATCGTGCGCGTCTCCGGCAAGGGGCTGGGCCCGCTGGCGCTGGCGCTCACCGGCACCAGCCCGGCCCCGCGCCGGGCGCACTACGGGCCCTTCCTGGATGCCGCCGGGCAGCCCATCGACCAGGGTCTCGCGCTGTACTTCCCCGCTCCCCACTCCTACACCGGTGAGGACGTGCTGGAACTGCAGGCCCACGGTGGCCCGGTGGTGCTGCAGCTGCTGGTGGCCCGCTGCCTGGAAGCAGCCGGGGCGCCCATCGACGACGACCCCGACACGGCCGTGCTGCCGGGGCTGCGCCTGGCCGAGCCGGGTGAGTTCACCCAACGCGCCTTCCTCAACGACAAGCTCGACCTCGCCCAGGCCGAGGCCGTGGCCGACCTCATCGACGCCAGCACCGAGGCCGCCGCGCGTTCAGCCAGCCGCTCGCTGGCAGGTGCCTTCTCGGCGGAGGTGGACGCGCTGGCCGCCGCCATCGTCAAGCTGCGCATGCTGGTGGAGGCGACGCTCGATTTCCCCGAGGAGGAGATCGACTTCCTGCAGCAGGCCGACGCGCTGGGCCAGCTGGCCCGCATCCGCGCCGCGCTCGCCACGCTGCTGGCCCGCACGCGCCAGGGCGCGCTGCTGCGTGAAGGCCTGCGGGTGGTGCTCGCCGGCCAGCCCAACGTGGGCAAGAGCTCGCTGCTCAACGCCCTGGCCGGCGCCGAGCTGGCCATCGTCACGCCCATCGCCGGCACCACGCGCGACCGGGTCAGCGAGACCATCCAGATCCACGGTGTGCCGGTGCACGTGACCGACACCGCCGGCCTGCGCGAAGACGCCGCCGACGAGGTGGAGCGCATCGGCGTGGCGCGCAGCTGGGAGGCCATCACCGGCTCCGATGCCGTGCTGTTCCTGCACGACCTGACACGCGTGGACGAGCCGGCCTACCAGGCCGCCGACGCCCAACTGGCCGAGCGCCTGGCGCAGGTGCCGGCCGAGCGCCTGCTGCACCTGTTCAACAAGGCCGATGCCGCGGGTGCGCCGGGCCCCTTCGAGCGCGCCCGGCCGGGCCTGCGCCTGTCGGCCCGCACGGGCGAGGGCCTGGATGCACTGCGCGAGACCCTGCTCGAGCGCGCCGGTGGCCTCGCGTCCCCGGAAGGCCTGTTCATCGCCCGTACCCGCCACGTGCAAGCCCTGCGCACCGCGGACGAGCACCTCGCACTGGCAGCCGCCCATGCCGACCAGGCCGACGCCGCGCTCGACCTGTTCGCCGAAGAGCTGCGCCTGGCGCACCAGGCGCTGCAGGCCATCACCGGCCAGTTCTCCGCCGACGACCTGCTGGGCGAGATCTTCGGCCGCTTCTGCATCGGCAAGTGAGCGAGTGCGGTGCGGCGGGCCCCCTAGGTCAGCCGATGAATGGCGCCTGTGGGCCGACGAACGCGGGGGCATCGGATTGCCCGGCCGTGGCGCCGCGCCAATAATCTGACACAAATTGATCACAACCGCGGCCGCCGGGGGAGGCAGCCGCACCGGCACCGCCCGGAGGGAGCTGTACCCATGGCTGTCGACCACCTGCTGCAGGCCGTTCAGACGCTGAATGCCGCCGACGCGTTCCGCCCTCGCCTCGATGCGTCGCAATGGCGCGTCATCGTGCCGTTCCTGCAGGAGTTCAAGCTCCGGTCCGGCGACCTGCTGATCCGCCACCGCGACGTGGACCGCGTCTGCTACCTGCTCGAAAGCGGCACGCTGCAGGTGTATGTGCCCGACGCCGGCCCCGTGCGGCGGCCGGTGGCCATCCTGCGGCCCGGCTCGGTGGTGGGTGAGCCGGCGCTGTTCACCGACACGCCGCGCATGGCCCAGGTGGAGGCCATGTCGCCGGCCGTGGTGTGGGGCCTCACCCGGCACCGCTTCGACGAGTTCTCGCAGCGCCAGCCCGAGATGGCGGTGGAGCTGCTGCGCGCCGCGGGTGCGGTGATGGTCGAGCGCATGCGCGCCAACCTCGAGCGCGGCATGCCGGTGGTCTGACCCGGCGCGGCGCCGCGCCCGCGGCTCAACCCGTCAGCAGCTTCGACTCCGCCACCGCCAGGGTCTCCGGCAGCCCCGAGAGCACCAGCGTGTCGCCGCCGGCCAGGCGCAGGCCATCGTCGGGCTGCACGTTGCGCCCGTCGGCGCGCCGCACCGACACCACGCCCACGTCCAGCGCATGCAGCGCCAGGTCGCCCAGGGTCTGGCCCACCGCGGCCGCACCCAGCGGCAGGCTGAGCGAATGCATGCGCTCCTGCTGGCGCTCCTCCACCGTGTCGTCGTCGGCGCCGTGGAAGTAGCCACGCAGCAGGCGGTAGCGCTTGTCCCGCGCATCGCGGGTGAGACGGATCACCCGCCGCATGGGCACGCCCACCAGCGCCAGCGCATGGCTGGCCAGCATCAGCGAGCCCTCCACCGCCTCGGGCACCACCTCGGTGGCGCCGGCCTCGCGCAGGCGCTCGAGGTCGGTGTCGTCGATGGTGCGCACGATCACCGGCACGTGCGGCGCATGCTGCCGCACCAGATCGAGGATCTTCAGCGCCGAGGGCGTGTCGTGGTAGCTCACCACCACGGCGCTCGCGCGCGCCAGGCCGGCGGCCATCAGGCTCTGCAGCCGCGCGGCGTCGCCGAAGACCACGCTCTGCCCGGCCGCGGCGGCCTGGCGCACCCGGTCGGGGTCCAGGTCGAGCGCCATGTAGGGAATGTGCTCCTGGTCGAGCAGGCGGGCCAGGTTCTGGCCGCTGCGGCCGTAGCCACAGATGATGATGTGGGCCTCGTTGCGAATGGCCTTCTTGTCGATGGCCGTCAGCTGCACCGACTGCAACAGCCAGTCACTGGATGCCAGCCGCATGACGATGGCATTGCTGTACTGCACGATGAACGGCGTGGCCAGCATCGACAGCACCATGGACGCCAGCACGGGGCTCACCCATTCCCCCTGCACCAGCCGCTGCTGAACGCCCAGCGTGAGCAGCACGAAGCCGAACTCGCCCGCCTGGGCCAGGTACAGGCCGGTGCGCAAAGCCACCCCTGGCGGCGCGCGGAATGCACGCGCGAGCGCCGCCACGATGGCCGCCTTGGCCAGCACCGGCAGCGTGGTCAGCAGCAGCACCAGCGGCCACTGGTCCCACACCGGCCGCCAGTCCAGCTTCATGCCGATGGTGATGAAGAACAGGCCCAGCAGCACGTCGTGGAAGGGCCGGATGTCGGTCTCCACCTGGTGCTTGTATTCGGTCTCGGCGATGAGCATGCCGGCGATGAAGGCGCCCAGCGCGAGCGACAGACCGGCGTGCTCGGTCATCCACGCTAGGCCGAGCGTGACGAGCAGCAGGTTCAGGATGAACAGCTCATCGCTCTTGCGCCGGGCCACCAGCGTGAGCCACCAGCGCATCACCTTCTGCCCACCCACCAGCAGCAGCGTCAGCAGCACGGCCGCCTTCACGAAGGCCAGGCCGAGCGCGCGGGCCATGTCGCCGGGCTCGGAGCCCAGCGCAGGGATGAGCACCAGCAGCGGCACCACGGCCAGGTCCTGGAACAGCAGCACGCCCATCACGCGGCGGCCGTGCTCGCTCTCCAGCTCGAGCCGCTCGGCCATGAGCTTGACGACGATCGCGGTGGACGACATCGCCATGGCACTGCCCAGCACCACGGCCCCCTCCCAGCCCAGCTCCCAAGGCCGGCCCAGCCAGGCGAACAGCGCGATGAGCAGGGTGTTGCCGAGCACCGCGCCCAGCACGGTGAGCGCCACCTGCGACAGCCCCAGGCCGAAGACCAGCGTGCGCATGCTGCGCAGCTTGGGCAGGTTGAACTCCAGCCCGATCACGAACATCAGGAACACCACGCCGAACTCGGCCAGGTAGCGCACACCCGCGGAATCCTTGGCCAGCGCCAGCGCGTTGGGCCCGATGAGCACGCCCACGGCCAGGTAGCCCAGCATCGGTGGCAGACGCAGCAGGCGGCACAGCACCACGCCGCCCACCGCGGCCACGAGATAGAGCAGGACGAGTTCGAGGGTGGATGCCATGGGCGACGCAGACGGGGGGGCAGTGGCCCGCCGTCTGCATCCGGCCGGGGCGGGCTCCTAGAATCCCCCGATTCTCGCCGCTGCCCGCGGCAGGCACCCCGCCACCACCGCCGCGGCCTGCGCACCAGGTCGCGCCTGCTGCCTTGAAGACCCTCGCCGCGTCCTTCGACCCCGCCCGTGCCCTGCACCTGGCCCGCCAGACCTTCGACATCGAGGCCGCTGCCCTCGCGGCCGTGCGCGACCGGCTCGACGGTGATTTCGGCCATGCCGTGAAGGCGGTGCTGCAGACGACCGGCCGCGTGGTCGTGATGGGCATGGGCAAGAGCGGCCATGTGGGTCGCAAGATCGCCGCCACCCTCGCGTCCACCGGCACGCCCGCCTTTTTCGTGCACCCCGCCGAGGCCAGCCACGGCGACCTGGGCATGGTGCAGCCGGGCGACCTGCTGCTGGCCATCAGCAACTCGGGCGAGAGCGAGGAGATCAACGCCATCCTGCCGGCGGTGCGGCGCCTGGGCGTGCCGATGATCGCCATCACCGGCCGGCCGCAATCCACGCTGGCGCGGCATGCGGAGGTGACGCTGTCGTGCGCGGTGGACCAGGAGGCCTGCCCGCTCAACCTGGCGCCCACCGCCAGCACCACCGCGCAGATGGCCCTGGGCGACGCGCTGGCCGTGGCGCTGCTGGACGCGCGCGGCTTCCGTGAACACGACTTCGCCCGCTCCCACCCGGGCGGCGCGCTGGGCCGCAAGCTGCTGATGCATGTGCACGACCTCATGCGCACCGGGGACGCCCTGCCCTGCGTGGCACCGGACACCGGCTTCATCGACATGATGCACGTCATGACCGACAAGGGCCTGGGCTTCGCCGTGGTGGTGCAGGACGACCGGCCCGCCGGCATCTTCACCGACGGCGACTTGCGCCGGCTGCTGGAGACGGGCGCCGACCTGCGCGCGCTCAAGGCCAGCGAGGTGATGCACCGTGGGCCCAAGCATGTGCGGGCCGACGCGCTGGCGGTGGATGCGGCCGATCTGATGGAACGGCACCGCATCACCAGCGTGCTGGTGGTGGACGGGCAGGGCGCGCTGGTGGGCGCCCTCAACACCAACGACCTGCTGCGCGCGAAGGTGATCTGATGCACGCCCCTGCCCTGCACTTCCCGCCCGAGCTGCTGCTGCGCGCCCAGGGCCCGCGGCTGGGCATGCGCGCCGCCCTGTTCGACGTGGACGGCGTGCTCACCGACGGCCGGCTGTACATCGGCGAGCAGGGCGAAGTGCTCAAGACCTTCAGCACGCTCGACGGCCACGGCCTGAAGCTGCTGGCCCGGGCCGGCATCACGCCGGTGGTCATCACCGGGCGCGATTCGCCCGCCGTGCGGCGGCGTGTGGCCGACCTCGGCCTGGCGCATGCGGTGTACGGCGCGGGCGACAAGCTGGCCGCCGCCGAGCCGCTGCTGGCGCAGCTGGGTGTGGGCTGGGACGAGGTGGCGGCCATCGGCGACGACTGGCCCGACCTGCCGCTGCTCACACGCGCCGGGTTCGCCTGCGCACCCGCCAACGCGCATGCCGAGGTCAAGGCGGTGGCCCACCACGTCACCGCCGCGGCGGGCGGCCACGGCGCCGCGCGCGAGTTCTGCGACCTGCTGCTGATGGCGGCCGGCCGCTATGCCGAACTGCTGCGCGGCCATCTGCAGACGCTGGACGGCCGCTGAACGCCGGCCGCGCGCACCTGCCGTGAAAGCCGAACTGCACCTGCCCGACCTGCCGGAAGTGCCGGGGGCCATCGGCGCGCCCGAAGCGGCGCCGCCAGCGCCGCCCGCGCCCCGTGGCCGCCGGGAGGCCTGGGGCATGCGGTGGCGTCAGCTGCTGGGTACCTACCTGCCGCTGCTGCTCATGTGCCTGCTGGCCACCGCCACCTGGTGGCTGGTGCGCTACGCGCCCCGCCCCACTGGCGAGGCGGCGCCGGCCATCGTGCGGCACGTGCCCGACTACACCGCGCAACGCGCCGTGCTGCAGCGCTTCAACGCGCAGGGCCGCCTCGTGGCCCAGGTCGAGGGCGAACAGGTGCGCCACTATCCCGACACCGACGAGGTGGAGGTCGACACAGTCCGTGTGTCGGCCACGGCCGAAGATGGCCGCCGCACCGAGGCCACCGCACGCCAGGCGGTGGCGGCGGGCGACCAGTCGGTCTACCGCCTCGAGGGCCAGGCGCGGGTGGTGAGCACCGGGGCCGACGGCCGCACGGTGGTGATCGAGGGGGAACAGCTGCAGCTGCTGGCCAGCGAGCGCCGCGTGCGCGCCGACCGGCCGGTGGTCGTGCGGCAGGGCGGCAGCGCCGTGATGGCCGACCGGCTGCTGTTCGACGAGACCACGCAGACGCTCACGCTCAGTGGCCGGGTGCGTGCCGTGCTGCAGCCGGGCGATGCGCGCGGGGGCGGCGTGCCATGAGCGCGGCGACCGTGCGCACCGCGGGGCCCGGCGCGCCTGTGGTGTTCATCACCGGCGCGTCCAGCGGCATTGGCCAGGCCCTGGCCGCGCGCTACCACGCCGCGGGCTGGCGCGTGGCGCTGGTGGCTCGGCGGGCCGAGGCGCTGCAGGCGTGGGCCCTCGCGCAAGGCTGGTCGTCCGACACCTGGCGCGTCTTTGGCGCCGATGTGCAGGAGGTGGACAGCATCGTGGCCGCGGGGCGGGCCTGCCTGGCAGAGTGGGCGCTGCCGGAGGTGGTGATCGCCAATGCCGGCATCAGCGTGGGCATGGACACGGCCATCCGCGAGGACCTGGACGTGATGCGCGACACCTTCGCCACCAACAACCTGGGCCTGGCCGCCACCTTCCACCCGTTTCTCGCGGCCATGCGGGCGCGTGGGCACGGCACCCTGGTGGGCATCGCCAGCGTGGCGGCCATCCGGGGGCTGCCGGGGCATGGCGCCTACTGCGCCAGCAAGGCCGGTGTGGTGGCCTATTGCGAGAGCCTGCGCGGCGAATGCCGGGGGTCGGGGGTGCGGGTCGTCACGCTGGTGCCTGGCTACATCGCCACGCCGCTCACGGCCGGCAACCGCTACGCGATGCCGTTCCTCATGGCGCCCGAGGCGTTCGCCGAGCGTGCATTGCGCGCCATCTCGGCGGGCGCCAGCTACCGCGTCATCCCCTGGCAGATGGGCGTGGTGGCCAAGCTCATGCGGCTGCTGCCCAACGCGGTGTTCGACCGCGCCGTGGCCGGCCGGGGCCGCAAGGCGCGGCGCGGCGAAGCGCGGTAGACGCGGCGCTGCAGCGCTGGGCGGAGCCCAAAGCACACAGGGCGCCACGGTTTCCCGTGGCGCCCTGTGAGGCTGGATCTGTCGCGCGGCCGGTCAGCCGGCCGCTGCGGGATCAGTAGCCGCCGCCGTAGCCGCCGCCACCACCGCCACGGTTGCCACCGCGGCTGCC
The DNA here is from genome assembly GCA_016213265.1 of Burkholderiales bacterium. Taxonomy (GTDB): domain Bacteria; phylum Pseudomonadota; class Gammaproteobacteria; order Burkholderiales; family Burkholderiaceae_C; genus Ideonella. Next base: position 11,280 of record JACRBA010000202.1, read on the forward strand.
GCCACCGCCGTAGGGGCTGCGGCCACCGCCGCCGCCGCCACCGCCGTAGCCGCCACCACCGCCGCCGCCACCGTAGGGGCTGCGGCCACCGCCGCCACCACCGCCGTAGCCGCCGCCACCACCACCACCGTAGCCGCCACCGCTGCGGAAGCCGCCCGGGCGCTCTTCACGGGGACGGGCCTCGTTCACGACGATGGCACGGCCTTCCAGGGGCTGACCGTTCATGCCGTTGATCGCGGCTTGCGCTTCCGCGTCCGAACCCATCTCGACGAAGCCGAAGCCCTTCGAGCGGCCGGTGTCGCGGTCCATCATGACCTTGGCGGACGTGACGGTGCCGAATTCGGCAAACGCTTGTTGCAGGGAGTCGTCACGCACGCTGTAGGCGAGGTTGCCGACGTAAAGCTTGTTTCCCATGGGGAAAGCTCCTCAATCGCTCAAAACACAAAGACCATGTGGAGCTTCAACCCAGCGTGAACCCATCAAGCGAAGGTGCCGCGTCCATACACAGCAAAACAAAGGAAGAAGCCGTGGTTCGGCATCCTCCTCAGCCCATTATGGGACCAATATCACGGGCGCGGCAAAGCACCACGCGAACCAGTGTCGTATTTCCGCGCCGGGGTGCCGCCGTGCCTGAGGCCGCATAGGGCCAATCCCCCACGATTGAGGGGCGCAGGCTCGCCCCACAATGGCGCATGGACCTGCTCAAGCCGCTCATCGCGTTGCTCGCCATCGTCAATCCGATCGGCGTGGTGCCGTTCTTCCTGCATTTCACGCAGAACTTCAGCGCCGAGCAGCGGCGCTACACCATGCGCGTCAGCGCCACCGCGGCCTTCCTGGTGGTGTCCATCAGCGGCCTGGCCGGGCTGAAGATCATCGAGTTCTTCGGCATCTCCATCGCCAGCTTCCAGGTGGGCGGCGGGCTGCTGCTGTTGATGTCGGCCATCCACATGCTCAATGCGCAGCCGGCCGAGACGCGCGCCGAGGACGTGCACCAGGGCCAGGAGAAAGCCGATGCGGGCTCGTCCATCGCGGTGGTGCCGCTGACCATTCCGCTGCTGACCGGCCCGGCCACCATCTCCACCATGGTGATCTACGCGGAGAAGACCCGCACGCTGTGGGAGCACGCGGTGTTGGTGGGCTACGGGGTCGTCATCGGCGTGGCGAGCTACCTTGCGTTTCGCGCGTCCGAGCGCATCGCGCGGGTGCTGGGCCAGACCGGCATCAACGTGATGACGCGGCTGATGGGCCTGATCCTGGCCGCGATGGCGGTGGAGCTGCTGGCCGACGGGCTCATCAAGCTGTTCCCGGTGCTCGGCGGCATCCGGCTCCCGTAGCATGGCTGCGCCAGCCGGCACGCCAACGCCACCATGACCCACGACATCCCCACCTACGACCACATCATCGTCGGCGCCGGCACGGCGGGCTGCCTGCTCGCCAACCGGCTGTCGGCCGACCCGTCGCGCCGCGTGCTGCTGATCGAGGCCGGTGGTGCCGACGACTACGTGTGGATCCACATCCCGGTGGGCTACCTCTACTGCATCGGCAACCCGCGCACCGACTGGCTGTTCCAGACCGACGCCGACCCGGGCCTCAATGGCCGCCGGCTGCGCTACCCGCGCGGCAAGGTGCTGGGCGGCTGCTCCAGTATCAACGGCATGATCTACATGCGCGGCCAGGCGCGCGACTACGACGGCTGGGCAGCGGAGGTGGGCGACGCCAACTGGCGCTGGGACCACTGCGTGCCGTACTTCAAGCGCCACGAGGACCACTGGCGCGGCGAGGATGCCCTGCATGCCGCCCCAGGCTTCGACCCGACGGGCCAGCGCCCGGGCGGCGAATGGCGTGTCGAGCGCCAACGCCTGCGCTGGGACGTGCTCGATGCCTTCGCCGAGGCGGCCGTGCAGGCCGGCATCCCGCGCACGGCCGACTTCAACCGGGGTGACAACGAGGGCGTCGGCTACTTCGAGGTCAACCAGCGCGCGGGCATCCGCTGGAACGCGGCCAAGGCCTTCCTGCGGCCGGTGATGCACCGCGACAATTTGCAGGTGTGGACCGGCGCCACCGCCAGCCGCGTGCTGCTGGCGCCCGGGCCCGACGGCCGGCCGCGCGCGGCGGGCATCGAGGTGCTGCCGCTGGGCGGCGGCGCGCCGGTGCAGGCGCACTGCCGCGGCGAGATGGTGCTGGCCAGCGGGGCGATCGGCACGCCGCAGCTGCTGCAGCTGTCGGGCATCGGCCCGGTGGATTGGCTGCAGCCGCTGGGCATCACGCCCCAGGTGGTGCTACCGGGTGTGGGCGGCAACCTGCAGGACCACCTGCAGATCCGCGCGGTGTTCGCGGTGGACGGCGTGAAGACGCTGAACACCCTGGCCGCCAACTGGTGGGGCAAGGCGATGATCGGCCTGCAGTACGCCGCGCGCCGCAGCGGGCCCATGAGCATGGCGCCCTCGCAGCTGGGGGCCTTCACGCGGTCGGGGCCCGAGCAGCCGCACGCGAACCTGGAGTACCACGTGCAGCCGCTGTCGCTGGATGCCTTCGGCGAGCCGCTGCACCGCTTCAACGCCTTCACCGCCAGCGTGTGCAACCTCAACCCCGAATCGCGCGGGCGGGTGCGCATCACCTCGCCGCAGGCGGGCGAGGCGCCCTCCATCCTGGCCAACTACCTGTCCACGCCGGGCGACCGCCAGGTCGCGGCGGATTCGCTGCGCCTGACCCGCCGCATCGCGGCGCAGCCGGCGCTGGCCCGCTTCGCCCCGCGCGAGGTGAAGCCGGGCGTGGAGTTCCAGACCGACGAGGAGCTGGCGCGTCTGGCCGGCGACATCGGCACCACCATCTTCCACCCGGTGGGCACCTGCAAGATGGGCCGCGACGACGACCCGCTGGCGGTGGTGGACGCCCGGCTGCGGGTGCGCGGTGTGGCCGGCCTGCGGGTGGCGGACGCCAGCATCATGCCCACCATCACCAGCGGCAACACCAACGCCCCCACGCTGATGATCGCCGAGCGGGCGGCCGAGTGGATGCTGGCGACGCCAGCGCCCGCTGGCTGACGCCGCCCTGAACCGAGGGCCCCCGCCGGGACGGGGAAAGCACGGATGCCGGCGGCCGGGCGCACCCGTACAGTGCGCTCCAGCTTTCGGCCACCGCCCCCTTGCGGTGCGCTGGCCGGGAGGGGGGCCGAGGAGACAAACACGGCCGGCCGCGGCACACCGCCACGGCACCGGCCACAGCCGCCGACCCGCGCCGCAGCATCCCCCGCGGCCCGTGGCCAGCGCGTCGCGACACGCGTGTGAGAATGCAAAGGCGCCAGCCACCGCTGGCGCCTTTTGCTTTTCAGGGCCCGCTTCTCCCGCGGGGGCGGCCCGCTCACCCACAGGTCTCGCCGCTTGGAACTCGCCTTCGTCGCCGCCGCCTCGTTGCTGGCCGGCATGATCGACGCCATCGTCGGCGGTGGCGGCCTGGTGCTGCTGCCGGCGCTGTTCGCCACCTGGCCGGGCGCCACGCCCGCCACCTTGCTGGGCACCAACAAGGGCGGTGCCGTCTGGGGCACGGCCTGGGCAGCCTGGCAGTACACGCGCCGGGTCGACCTGCGCGCGGCCACGCTGGTGCCCGCCTGCACCGCCGCCCTGGCCGGCAGCTTCGTCGGTGCCTGGGCGGTGACCACCGTCGACGGCTCGGCCCTGCGGCGCGCCCTGCCGCTGGTGCTGCTGGCCATCCTGGCCTACACCCTGGCGCGCAAGGACCTCGGCCGCCACCATGCCCCCCGCTTCGTGGCCGGCCACGAGGCGGCCGTGGCCTCGGCCATCGGCGCGGGCATCGGTTTCTACGACGGCTTCTTCGGCCCAGGCACCGGCAGCTTCTTCGTGTTCCTGTTCGTGCGCACCATGGGCTACGACTTCCTGCATGCCTCGGCGGCGGCGAAGCTGCTGAACACCGCCACCAACGTGGCGGCGCTGGTGCTGTTCACCTGGAAGGGCCATGTGTGGTGGCACGTGGCGGCGGTGCTGGCGGTGGCCAACGTGGCCGGCAGCCTCATCGGCACGCGGCTGGCGCTCAAGCACGGCGCCGGCTTCGTGCGCGGCGTGTTCATCCTGGTGGTGGGCGCGCTCATCCTGAAGACCGGCTACGACGCCTTCGTGCGCTGATTCCGGGGCCTGCGGGTTCGCGCCGATGCCGGCGGCCGCCGCGGCTGGCTACGCTGGGCGGCACCCGCTTCGCGCCCCACGGAAGGAGTGCCATGAACGTCTCGGATGCCCCCTTTGGCCTGCCCGTCGACCCGGCCGCGCTGGCCCTGCAGCGGCTGTACCACTGGGAGCGCACGGCGCCTGACCGCATCGCGTTCACCCAGCCCATGGGCGGCGGCGTGGTCAAGGACCTCACCTGGCGCGAGGTGGGCGAGCAGGCCCGTCGCCTGGCCGGCCATCTGCAGGCCCAGGGCTTCGCGCCCGGTTCGCACATCGCGCTGATCTCCAAGAACACCGCCTGGTGGCTGATCAGCGACTACGCCATCTGGATGGCCGGCCATGTGTCGGTGCCGCTGTACCCCACGCTGGCGGCCGAGACGATCCGCCAGATCCTCACGCACAGCGAGGCCAAGCTGCTCATCGTGGGCAAGCTCGACGGTTTCGAGGGCATGCAGCCGGGCATCCCTGACGGACTGCCCTGCATCGCCACGCCGCTGTCGCCGCCCAACGACTACCCGAAGTGGGACGAGGTGCTGGCCGCCGCCACGCCGGTGGTGGGCGAGCCGGTGCGCGCGGCCGAGGAGCTCTCGACCATCATGTACACCTCGGGCACCACCGGCATGCCCAAGGGGGTCATGCACAGCTTCGCCACCTTCGCCTGGTCGGTGCAGTCGGGCCTGGACCGCCTGACCATGGTGGACCAGAACACGCGCATGCTGAGCTACCTGCCGCTGGCCCACGTGGCCGAGCGCACGCTGGTGGAGCATGGCCAGCTGGCCACCGGCATGCGCGTGTACTTCGCCGAGAGCCTGGACACCTTCACGCACGACCTGCAGCGCGCGCGGCCCACGGTGTTCTTCTCGGTGCCGCGGCTGTGGGTGAAGTTCCAGCAGGGCGTGCACGCCAAGATGCCGCCCGCCAAGCTGGAGCGGCTGCTGAAGATCCCGCTGCTGGGCGGCATCGTGCGGCGCAAGATCCTCACCGCTCTCGGGTTGGACCAGTGTGTCTTCGCCGCGGGCGGCGCAGCGCCCATGCCGCCCGAGCTGCTGCGCTTCTACGACCGCCTGGGCCTGCCCATCGTGGAGGTCTACGGCATGACCGAGAACTGCGGCGTGAGCCACTCCACGCTGGTGGGCCAGCCGCGGCCCGGCACGGTGGGCAAGCCCTACCGCGGCATCCAGCACCGCATCGACCCCGCCAATGGCGAGATCCAGATGAAGAGCCCCGGCCTGATGCTGGGCTACTACAAGGAGCCGACGCTGAGCGCCCAGGCCTTCACCGAGGACGGCTGGCTGCACACGGGCGACAAGGGCCAGCTCGACGCCGAGGGCAACCTGAAGATCACCGGGCGGGTGAAGGACCTGTTCAAGACCAGCAAGGGCAAGTACGTGGCGCCGGCGCCGATCGAGGACCGGCTCGTCATGCACACCAGCATCGAGGCGTGCTGCGTCACCGGCGCCAACCTCGGCCAGCCGCTGGGCATCGTGATGCTCAACGCGGAGGCCGTCGCCCAGGCCCGCCACGGCGGCCGCGCCGACCTGGAGGCCTCGCTGGCCGAGCACCTGAAGGCGGTGAACGCGGGGCTCGACCCGCACGAGCAGCTGGACTGCCTGGTGGTGGTGACCGAGCCGTGGACCGTGGACAACGGCGTGATCACGCCCACCTTCAAGGTCAAGCGCAACCGGGTCGAGGAGCTCTACGCCACCAGCTACGAGCGCTGGGCGAACAGCCGCCAGCCCGTGCTCTGGGCTTGAGCGCCTCTTGCGCGCTGGGCTTCGACAGGCTCAGCCCGAACGGTTCGTTTCGCCGTTCGCCCTGAGCTTGTCGAAGGGCCGGCTCAGGCGGCGGCTTTCACCTTCAGCCGCCAGGCGTGCAGCAGCGGCTCGGTGTAGCCGCTGGGCTGCTCCACGCCCTTGAACACCAGGTCGCACGCCGCCTGGAAGGCCATGGATTCGTCGAACCGGCCGGCCATGGGGCGGTAGGCCGGGTCGCCGGCGTTCTGCTTGTCCACCACCTTGGCCATGCGCTTGAGCGTGTTGCGCACCTGGGCCTTGCCCACCACACCATGCAGCAGCCAGTTGGCCATGTGCTGGCTGGAGATGCGCAGGGTGGCGCGGTCTTCCATGAGGCCCACGTTGTGGATGTCCGGCACCTTGGAGCAGCCCACGCCCTGGTCGACCCAGCGCACCACGTAGCCCAGGATGCCCTGGGCGTTGTTGTCCAGCTCCTGCTGCTTCTCGGCATCGGTCCAGCGCGCCTCGGCCACCACCGGGAAGCTCAGCAGGCCCTGCAGGATCTCGTCGCGCAGCGCGGCCGGGTCGGCGGCCTTCGCTTCCTTCTCGATGCCCTTCTGCACGGCGGCCACGTCCACCTGGTGGTAGTGCAGCGCGTGCAGCGTGGCGGCGGTGGGGCTGGGCACCCAGGCGGTGTTGGCGCCGGCCTTGGGGTGCACGATCTTCTGCGCCAGCATGCCCGCCATCAGGTCGGGCATGGCCCACATGCCCTTGCCGATCTGCGCCCTGCCGCGCAGGCCGCACTGCAGGCCCACCAGCACGTTGTTGCGCTCGTAGGCCTGGATCCAGGCGCTGGTCTTCATGTCCCCCTTGCGCAGCATCGGGCCGCCCTGCATGGCGGTGTGCATCTCGTCGCCGGTGCGGTCGAGGAAGCCGGTGTTGATGAAGGCCACGCGGTGCATCGAGGAGGCCAGGCAGGCCTTGAGGTTGACGCTGGTGCGGCGCTCCTCGTCCATGATGCCCAGCTTCACGGTGTGGCGCGGCAGGCCCAGCAGTTGCTCGACGCGGCCGAAGAGCTCGTCGGCGAAGGCCACCTCGGCCGGGCCGTGCATCTTGGGCTTCACGATGTAGACGCTGCCGCTGCGCGAGTTGCGCACCGCCTCGCCGCTGGCCAGGCGCCCATGGCCCTGCAGGTCGTGCATCGCGATGGCGGTGGTGACCACGGCGTCCATGATGCCCTCGGGGATCTCGCGCGCCGCCTCGCCCTGGCCACCCCACAGGATGGCGGGGTTGCTCATCAGGTGGCCCACGTTGCGCACGAACAGCAGCGAGCGGCCCGGCAACGTGACCGTGCCCTTGCCCTTGGGGGCGGTGTACACGCGGTCGGCGTTCAGGCCGCGGGTCATCGTGCGGCCGCCCTTGGCGAAGGTCTCGGTGAGCGTGCCCTTCAGGATGCCCAGCCAGTTGCCATAGGCCAGCACCTTGTCCTCGGCGTCCACCACCGCCACCGAGTCCTCCAGGTCGAGGATGGTGGACAGGGCGGCCTCGACCACCAGGTCGCTCACGCCGGCCGGATCGGTGGCGCCGATGGCCGTGCCGCGGTCGATGCGGATGTCCAGGTGCAGGCCGTGGTGCTGCAGCAGCACGGACGAGGGCTGGGCCGCGTCACCCTGGTAGCCGATGAACTGCGCCGGCTTCTTCAGCCCGACCGTGCGGCCGTCCTTGAGCGTCACCCACAGCTCGCCGCCTTTGACCGCGTAGCCGGTGGAATCGACATGCGAGCCCTTGGCCAGCGGCGCGGTGCGGTCCAGCACGTGGCGGGCGTACTCGATGACCTTGGCGCCGCGCACCGGGTTGTAGGCCTCGCCGTTCGGGCCCGTCTTCGTGGCGCCGTCGGTGTCGGGCAGCGCGTCGGTGCCGTACAGCGCGTCGTACAGCGAGCCCCAGCGCGCGTTGGCCGCGTTCAGGGCGTAGCGGGCGTTGGTGATGGGCACCACCAGCTGCGGGCCGGCCTGCACGGCCAGCTCGGAGTCCACGTTCTTCGTCTTCACCTTCAGCTCGCCCGGGTCGGCCACCAGGTAGCCGATCTGCTCGAGGTGCTTGCGGTAGGCCTTGATCGCGCGCTTGCCGCGCAGCGGGCCCGGGTTGGCGCGGTGCCAGGCGTCCATCTCGGCCTGCAGGCGGTCGCGCTCGGCCAGCAGCGCGGCGTTCTTCGGCGCCAGGTCGTGCACGATGCGGTCGAAGCCGGCCCAGAAGTCGGCCACGTCGACGCCGGTGCCGGGCAGCACCTGCTCGTCGATGAAGGTCTTCAGCGGGGCGGCCACTTGCAGGCCGTGGACGGTGATGCGGTCGGTCATCGGAGGTGCCTCTCGGGAGCGGGGGACAGGAAAGGAAAGCGGTCAGTCGGGAAGGCAGCCCAGCACGTCGTGCAGGCTGCGGCCGGTGTGCGTGGGCGCGGTGCCCAGCCGGTCCAGCGGCGCGCCGCTGCGGTTGACCCACAGGGTGGTGTAGCCGTACCAGGTGGCGCCGATGGCGTCCCAGCCGTTGCTGGAGACGAACAGGATGTCGCGCGCCGGCATGCCCCGCGCCGCGGGGCCCAGCGCGTAGGTGGCGGGGTCGGGCTTGTAGCGGCGTGTCTCGTGCACGCTGAGCACCGGGTCGATGAGATCGGCCAGGCCGGCGCTGCGCACGGCGATGGCCAGCATCTCGGGGTCGCCGTTGGACAGGATGCCGGCGCGCACGCCGCGCGCTTTCAATGCCGCCAGCACCGCATGGTTCTCCGGGAAGGCGGACAGGTGCCGGTACTCGTTCATCAGCCGCGCGCAGCCCGCCTCGGACAAGGCCAGGCCCAGGCGCTCGGCCGTCTGGCGCAGCGCCGCGTCGGTCAGCGCCCAGAAGGGCTGGTAGTGCGCGGGCCCGGCCATGGAGACCAGCCGCGTGGCGTCGATCTGCGCGGCGCGCCATTGCATCGCCAGCCGCTCACCGCAGCCCGGGAACAGCTGCTCGGCCGCCAGCGCCACGCTGTACACGTCGAACAGCGTGCCGTAGGCGTCGAACAGCACGGCGCGCGGCGTGGGGGCGGCGGCGGCGGGCAGAGGCGGCATGGCAGGCATCGCCAGCGACTGTATTGCAAACCTGGATGCACATTACTGCGGTCCGAATCGATTCATTTGTGACCTGGACGCAAAGATGAGCCGCGCCTAGCATGTCGCCATGGACCGGCTGACCCAGATCGAGACCTTCGTGGCGGTGGCCCAGCGGGGCAGCCTCTCGGCCGCCGCACGGGCCGAAGGCGTGGCGCCCGCGGTGATCGGCCGCCGCATGGACGCGCTGGAGGCCCGGCTGGGCGTGAAGCTGCTGCAGCGCACGACGCGGCGGCTGCACCTCACCCACGAAGGCAGCGCCTTCCTGGAGAGCTGCCAGCGCCTGCTGGTGGAGTTCCAGAACGCCGAGGCCAGCGTGTCGGCAGGCGGGGTCAAGGCCAGCGGCCACCTGCGCATCACCGGCCCGGCGGGCTTCGGGCGGCGCCACATCGCGCCGCTGGTGCCCGCCTTCCTGGCGCGCCACCCGGACGTGAGCCTGTCGCTCAACCTGTCGGATCGGGTGGTCGACCTGGTCAACGAGGGCTACGACTGCGCCGTGCGCGTGGGAGACCTGCCCGATTCCAGCCTGGTGAGCGTGCGCCTGGCCGACAACCGCCGCCTGTGCGTGGCCTCGCCCGCCTACCTGGCGCGTGCAGGCACGCCGGCCCACCCGGACGCATTGGCGCGCCACGAGTGCCTCACGCTCAGCTCCGAGGCCAGCCAGTCACGCGGCTGGGCCTTCACGGTGGGCGGCGAGGTGGTGCACCTGCGTCCCTCCGGCCGGCTCGATTGCAGCGACGGCCAGGTGCTGCACCAGTGGTGCCTGGACGGGCTCGGCCTGGCCTGGCGCAGCACCTGGGAAGTGCAATCGGACATCGCGCGCGGCCGGCTGGTGAGCGTGCTGGACGACTTCGCCGCCCCGCCCAACGGCATCCACGCGGTGTTTCCCAGCGCGCGCCACTTGCCGCTGCGGGTGCGGCTGTGGATCGATTTCCTCAAGCACCACTACGGCGACCCGGCCTACTGGCTGCGGGCGGCCTGAGCCCGCATAGGCCACTGACCGGGCCGACCGCCTGCACCGCAACGGCGCCCGTCCGAATTCTTCATGAAACAGCAATACGCTGTGTTCGGTTGCGGCGTTTATTTGCGCCTCTTGGGTCTATACAGTCACACCCATCGATGAGCCGACACCCACAGCAAGACGACTCACCGAGGCTGGACAAGACGGAGCGACACAGTGAGCGCTCACGCCATGCCCGGGAATCCGAACTGTCTGACCTGAAGGAATCGAAAATGACCACCCGCACCCTGATCGCCGCCCTGTCCCTCGTTGCCGCTTCCGGCGCCTTCGCCCAGTCGGCCGACCGCAACAGCTTCGACACCGAAGCCCAGCTGCGCCAGCCCGCCGCCCGCTCGGCCGCCGGCCTGACCCGCGAGGAAGTGCGCGCCCAGTTCCTGGCTGCCCGCCGCGCTGGCGACGTGAACGTCTTCGACCAGGAGACCACCGCCTACGTCAAGCCGGTGATCACGCTGCCGGGCGCCACCCGCCTGGCCCAGAAGCCGGCCGAGGCTGACAAGGCCGCCAAGTAAGCGGCCGCTTCTACGGCAGCCAAACAACGATACACAACGACATCGCGCTGAAAGGACGCCCCGGCCGCCACCGCGGACCATGGGGCTCCCTCAGCCACGAAAGGACACCACCATGAACCGCCATCTCATCGCCGCCGCCATCGCCCTCGCCGCCTCGGGCGCTGCCTTCGCCCAGCAACCCGAGCGCAACGTGTTCGACACCGAGGCCCACCTGGCCCTGCCCGCCGCCACGTCCACGGTGAGCCGCGAGGCCGTGCGCCAGGCCTACATCGACCAGCGCGCCCGCCAGGACATCGCCAGCTTCAACCCCGAAGCGTGGCGCCGTGAGTGGACGGCCGGCTCCGCCGACGGTTTCGTCGCCCTGTTCAAGGGCCGCGACGCGCAGCCCACGGCCGTGGCCGCCAAGACCCGCGCCGAAGTGCGCGCCGAGTTCCTGAGCGCGCGTGCCAGCGGCGCGGTGGACACCTTCGACACCGAAGCCGCCCTGCGTGTGCCGCAGACGGTGCGCCAACCGGCGCCGACGGCCTACGCCCAGCGCTGAGCGGGCCCCAGACGGCAAAATGGGCGGGGATGACTCCCCGCCCTTTTTCCGTTTCCCCTACCCTCGTGAATCGTCCCACTCGCGTGGCACGCTGAGGGCCACTGTAGGCAAGGCCGCACCGTCTGCCATCCACGAAAGGTGCAGGCGGCGTGCGAGCCGCCGTGCCGGCCGTCACGGATGCGCGGCAATCACCTCCGCCACGGCGGCGGTGAGCCGCTCGGCATAGGGCAGGTGCAGGAACTCGTTGGGGCCGTGCGCGTTGCTCTTGGGGCCGAGCACGCCGCAGACCATCATCTGGGCCTGCGGGAAGCCCTGCTGCAGCAGGTTCATGAGCGGGATGGTGCCGCCCTGGCCGATGTAGCCCAGCGGCGCGCCGAAGTGGCGGCGGCTGGCGCCGTCGAGTACGCGCTCCAGCCAGGGCGCCGTGGAAGGCGCGTTCCAGCCGGTGGCGCCCCAGTCGTTGGCGCGGCCATCGGGCTCGAAGGTCACCTTGGCGTTGTAGGGCGCGTTGTCCTCCAGGAGGGCCTTGAGCGCCACCGCCGCCTCGTGGCCCGGCACCAGCGGCGGCAGACGCAGGCTCAGCTTGAACGCGGTGTAGGGCCGCAGCACGTTGCCGGCGTTCGACAGCGGCGGGATGCCGTCCACGCCGGTGATCGACAGCGTGGGCCGCCAGGTGCGGTTGAGCAGGGCCTGCACCGGGTCGGTGGTGGTGGGCAGGGCGAAGCCGCCGTCGGCGCCGCAGGCCCAGGGGTAGCGCTTCCACACCTCGTCGCCCAGGATGGCGGCCGTGGCCTCGGCCTGGCGCACCCGCTCGGCGGGGATCTCGCAGTGGAACACCTGGGGCAGGAGGTGGCCGGTCTTCGCGTCTTCCAGGCGGTCGAGCACCTGGCGCAGGATGCGGAACGACGAGGGCACGAGACCGCTCGCGTCGCCCGAGTGGATGCCCTCGGTGAGGATCTCCACCTTCAGGCTGCCGGTGATGTTGCCGCGCAGCGAGCTGGTCAGCCACAGCTGGTCGTAGTTGCCCGCGCCCGAATCCAGGCAGACCACCAGGCTCACGTCGCCCAGGCGCCCGGCCAGCCGCTCCAGGTAGAACGGCAGGTCGAACGAGCCCGATTCCTCGCAGCTCTCGATGAGGCCCACGATGCGCGGGTGCGGCACGTTCTGCGCCTTGAGCGCCTCGATCGCGCTCACCGCCGCATAGACGGCGTAGCCGTCGTCGGCGCCGCCGCGGCCATAGAGCTTGTCGTCCTCGATCTTGGGCGTCCACGGCCCCAGGTCGCTGCGCCAGCCGTTGAACTCGGGCTGCTTGTCCAGGTGGCCGTACATGAGCACGGTCTGGGTGCTGTCGGGCCGGGTGGCGGGCAGCTCGAAGAAGATCACCGGCGTGCGGCCCTCGGCGCGCACCACTTCCAGCTTCAGGCCCGGCACGCGGCGGCTTTCCACCCAGGCGGCGGCGTCGCGCACCACCCGGTCGATCAGGCCATGTGCCTGCCAGTCGGGGTCGAACAACGGGCTCTTGGCCGGCACGGCAATGTAGTCGACCAGCTGCGGCACGATGCGCTCGCGCCAGGCGGTGCCGACGAAATCGCCGAGCGCGGTGGCGTCCAGCGGGGGCAGGGTCTCGGGGGCGTTCATGGTGTGAACCTCACGGGCAGGCAGGGCGCGGCCGGTGGGCCGCCGGACCGTGCATTGTGCGCCGGCCCGGCCGGCCCTGCCGACGGTGCGCCGGGCGTGCCCGTCAGGGGCGCTGGGGCAGGAAGTCGCGCCAGCCCAGCCCGGGCGGCGGCTCCTCGCACTGGAACGGGGGCGGGGCGCCGTCGTCCACCGGCAGCTGGCAGGCGGCGAAGAACTCGGCCGCGGCGGGGTTGCGGAACTCCTTCAGGCGCACGGCGAGATAACTCGCCTTGTCCCGGTGGCCCGATTCCTCCATCGCGCGGGCCCAGGCGATCATCAGCCGGGTGTCGAGCAGCGCGTGGGTCGTGGTGTGGAACGCCGCCATCGCCAGCGAGGGCGGCTCGGTGGTGGTGGCCGCCGCGTAATCGGCCTGGTGGCCGAAGAACAGGCTGTGCTGGCCGCGCTCGATGCGCTCGGCCAGGGGGCCGGAGGCGTCGTCCGGCGCGTAGATCACCACCACCTTCCAGTAATCCTGCAGCGCGTACACGCTGCCCAGCAGCAGCAGCACGCCGGCCGCCCGCAGCGGCCAGGGGCTGCCCGCCACGGTGACCACCGGCTCCTCGGCCGCCGCGGGCGAGCCCGGCGGGCGGCGCAGCGCATAACCGAAGGCCCAGGCCGCCGGCAGCAGGAAGTAGGCGTACCACAGCGGGTACTCGAACAGGCTGTGCACGCCGATCATGAGCACCACCATGAAGGCGGCCCGTGAGCCCACGCCCACGTCGCCCTGCGCCCGCCAGCTGCGCACGGCTGCCTGCGCCAGCGCCCACAGCAGGCCCAGCAGCACCAGGGTGCCGAGCGGAATGCCCAGCTCCACCCACAGCTGCAGCGGCAGGTTGTGGGTGTGGTCGAAGAAGGCCACCGGTCGGCCGGGGAAGGGGCTCAGCGTCCAGGCGAAGTTGAACTGGCCGAAGCCCACGCCCGTCCAGGGATTCGCGGCGATCAGCGCCAGCGTGTTGGACCAGATGCCCCAGCGCGACCCCGACACGTCACCCTCGGCCAGGCGCGCCTCGCCGCCGAAGGTGGCGCCCGTGGCATGGGCCCAGGCGCTCATCACCAGCCAGAGCGCCAGGTAGGCCAGCGGCGCCGTCACCAGCGTGATGCGCATGCGGCGCCCCAGCCGCCGATCCACGGCCCCCCACAGGGCCAGCAGCAGCACCCCCACGATGCCGGTGCGCGAAGCCGTGAGCACCACCGCCCACAGCAGCAGCAGTGCGAGGGGCCACGCCACATGGGCCGGAAAGCGCCAGCCGGCCACCCGCCCTGCCCGCGCCAGCGGCACCCAGGCCACCAGCGCCCACATGAGCAGGCTGCTCAGGTGATTGGGCTGGCGCAGGTTGCCCACGGCACGGCCGGGCAGGCCCGAGCGCGCGATGAACGTGCCGTCGGCCCAGCCGGGCGCGAACACCTGCACCAGGGAGATCAGGGCACTGGCCACCCCGGCGGCCAGCAGCGCGGTGCAGAACGCATCGATGGCGTCGGACGACGGCGTCTCCTCCGCCGCTCCGTGCCAGGCCACGGCAGCGGCTGCCGCCAGCAAGGCCAGCGCCGACCACCCGAGCGACGCGGGCAGCGCCACCTCCATGGACCACAGCGCCGCCGCGGCCAGCAGCCCGAACGCCCCCCACAGCCCGGGCGACCGCCATCCCGGCCGCTCCGGCCCCATCGGCCAGGCGATCAGCACCACCCCCCACAAGCCCACGGCCAACAGCTGGTTCAGCAGCGTGGCGGAGGGGGAGACGTTGTAGGCGAGCAGCGTGGGCAACGCCACGGCGCCGATGAGCAAGAGGATGCGTAGGAGCAAGGCAGCCACTCCGGCGGGTAGAGAGGCCATGGGCTGGCGGGAGGGATGGATCGACCGTGCACGCATCAGTACAGCGTGAGCCCCCGCCCGAGCCGGAACTCAGGTTGCAGAGTGTCGTCGTCGATCAGTTCGAGCGGCCGCGACGAACGTGCGGCGACCTCTGCCAGCGTTTCGAACGATTGTGCCAGCAGCCGCTGGGCCGCCGCGGCCCGCTGTTCATCCCGCGATGCCGGCGTCAGTCGGCCCTCCAGCGCCGCCAGCCGTTCGACCGCGCCGGGACGGCCCAGAGAGGCTCGGAAGTCATGGTCTGAGGCGTACACGAAGTTGTGCCAACGGTAGGCGTGCGGGAACACGTGGGCCGCCGTGTGCAGCGCGTCGGGCAGACCCGTGCTGTTGAACGCGATGACCGCCCCGTCCGCCATGCGCGATCGGACCAGGCCAAGGAACTGGTGCGACAACAGGCTGGTGGACTGGGCCCTCCAGTAGAACGTGGTGTTCATGACCACCAGATCGAAGCGCGGCTGCGCGTGCCGCTTGAGCCACCGCCGCCCATCGTCGATGTGGATCGTCACGCGTGGATCTCTCATGCCCTCCCGCAGGTGGGGGTAGCCGTCGACGAGACGCAGGTAGCCAGGGTTGATTTCCACCACGTCGATCTGCTCCACGCCGTCCATGGCCGTGAGCACACGCAGCCAGGCGCCGGTGCTCATGCCGATGACGAGCACGCGCCTCGGGCGGTCATGAACCAGCGACAGCAGGTAGCAGCGATCGATGCGGTTGCTGTTGACGACCAAGGAGGTGTTGGTCCGGCCGTCATAGACGTTGCCGCCGTAGACGATGTCGCCCGCTGGTCCTCCGGCCACGGTGTGCAGCACCCCATGGCGGTTGGCGATCAGATGGTTCACCGGGGCCGGCGCGGGGCCGTCCGGACGCGCGGCGTGGGCCAAGAGCATGCGCTCGGGTGCGGGAGCCGCCACCTCCGTGGCCAGGCCCAGCGCCGCTGCCGTGCCGACGCACCATGCCACGACGCGGCGCGGCCGGGCAGCCATGGCCAGGCTCCAGGCGGCCAGCAACGCGCTGCCGCAGCCGATGGCACGGAAACCGGCGTCCAGGCTCAGCCACTCCAGCAGCACGAACCCCGTGAGCAGCGGCCCCAGCGTCGAGCCGAGAATGTTCATCAGATAGACGCGCGACAGAGAGCGTCCGACGCGGTCCGAATCCAGCCGGGTGCCCAGGTGGTGTGCCACGGGAAAGAGCGCCGCCTTCAGCGCCGCGGACGCCGTCAGCACCAGGGCCGACACGCCCAGCGCCGCGGCAGGAGGGTGGTTGTCCACGTGCACCATGACCGTTGGCACCAGCCAGTCGACTGCAGCCGCCGCCAACAGGACCGCCGCTGCGCGCTCGAGCGACACATGCGCACCCTGGCACAGGCGCCGCCCGGCCGATGCGCCCAGTGCAATACCCAGCAGGTACAGGCACAACACGGCGGAGAAGGCGTGCGGCACCCCATGCTGGAGAAAGCCGATCCAGCGAATCCACAGAATCTCCTCGCTCAGGCTGAGAAAGCCCATGCCGAACGAGAGGCCCCAGGCGAACGTGCGCATCACTGCCCTTCCCCATCGCGGCGAGCGGCCTGCGCGAGGGGCTCCGCGGGCACGGACCAGGCACCGAGCCAGAGGCCGGCCACGGCGGCCACCACGAGGTTCGTCGCGGCCGCCAGGCGGATGACGTCCGCCAGCCCCATGTGATGCAGGAGCCAGAAGGTGGGCAGCAGGGCGCCTGCCGCTGCGCCCACGGTGTTGACGGCGTACAGGGTGCCGGTGGCTTCGCCGACGTGGCGCCACAGCCGGGCCAGGTGGGTCACGAGAATGGGCAAGGTGGCGCCCATCAGCAGCGCGGGCGCCAGCACCAGCAGGAAGTTGACGACCGCCACGGTGAACGTGTCGGCCGTGACAAACGCATCGCCCGCGGCAGGCAGCAGCCAGTGGCTCACCAGGCCGAAGGCACCAATGGCGGCCTCACAGGCGCAGAAGAGGGCCAGGGCACGCGTGGGCCAGCGGTCGGCCGCCGCGCCACCCGCCATGGCGCCCAGGCCAAGCCCGGCCATGAATGCCGAGACGATGATCGTCACCGACAGCAAGTCGCTGCCGAAGGCGGCAAACAACAGGCGTTGCCAGCTCACCTGGTACATCAGGCCGGCCGCGCCTGACGCGAGGAACAAGCCGCTCAGCGCCTGGACGCGGCGGTCGACCGCAACACCCTGCATACCCCCTCCTTGGTCGACAGATCGAAGTCCAGCCCGTTCTGCACCCATCGTGTGCCAGGCGGCATCGCATGGTGCAGCAGCTCACCCGGCGCGTGCGCGCCCCGCGCGTCGGGCCGGCCCACCGTCAGGCCGGCGAGATGCAACACCGTCGGAAACACCTGCGAGGTCGACAGCGGGGCATCCACCTGGCGCCGCGCCGCCTCGGCTGCCGCCGGCTCCTGCGCCCGGTAGCTCTCGCTGAGCCAGAGCAGGCTGGCCACCCGGAAGTCGCGCTCGGTGTGGCGGCCGTGCCCGGCCATGGCGCAGCCGTCATCGAAGAGGTTCTCGCCGTGATCGGCCACGTAGAACAGGGTGGCGGCCACGCCGGAGCGCTCCAGGCGGTCAATCGCCTCGGCGAGCACGTGGTCGGTGAAGAGCACGGAGTTGTCGTAGGCGTTGCCCATCTCCAACGCCTGTGCCGGGTCGTGCAGCTGGGCATCCGTGCGGCCGCTGAGCGATGGGGTGAAGTGCTCGAACCGAGGCGGATACCGGTGGCTGTAGTTGTAGTGGCTGCCCAGGGTGTGCAGCACCACCAGCTGCTTGGGCTCGTCGCGTGCGATGACGGCCTCGAGCCACGGCAGCAGGGCGTCGTCATGGACGCCAGCGGACTTGTAGTCCGCCGCGTTCACGAAGCGGCTTTCGTGCGCCTCGCGCGCCATGAGGGCGATGGAGCTGTCATGCCCGCCCAGGGGGCTCTGGGTGGAGTACCAGTAGGTGCGATAACCGGCCTCCCGGAACGCGGAGACCAGGGATCGCTCGCCAAAGTATGGGTTGCGGTCGGAAGCGGGCTTGCGACTGAGAATCACCGGCACTGACATGCGGGTCCAGCCCCACGGCGACACCATGTTGCGGAAGCTGATGACGTCCCCCCGCGCAGCCAGCCGCGGCGTGGTGGGCCGGCCATAGCCGTTGAGCTGCCAGCGATCGGGCCGCCCGGTCTCGCCGATCACCACCACGTGCAACTGGCGCTTTTCGGTGGGGCGAGCAGTCAATGGGCGGGTATCGAAGCGGAAGGTGGACAGCCGGGCGGCGGTGTCTCGCAGTGCCGCGACGTGGTCCAGGTAGTGGGCGATGCGCAGCGGAACGCCGGAGGGGTAGCTTTGGGCCAGGTCGGCCAGCAGCGGGTCCGGCGTGCGCGCGAGCGCGAGGTCCTCCAGGGGCGCCCATGGGGTCAGGTCGGCCGCCTGACTGGCTTCGGTCCACGCGGCGAGCAGTGCGGGCACGAACGCTGCGCCAGCGCCCGCGACCAGCCACCAGCGCAGCCGCATCGGCCGCCACGCGAGCTCGCACGCCCGGGCGAGCCAGGCCGTACCGAGGCAGAGCGAGGCGCCCAGCAGCGAGAGCGCGGCCACCGAGCCGACCCATCCCGCTGCAAACGCGCTGGCCTCCGACCAATCGGTCTCGGAGAGGATGCCCAGCACATGCGCGTCACTCGATCGCCCGTACTGGAGGATGTACCAGGCCTCCCACGGGGCGAGCAAGGCCACGGGCAGCAGTGCCAGCACGCCATGCCACGGCCTGGCGGGCAGGCACAGGGCCAGGGCCAGGCCGGCGGCACCCCACGCCAGCCCCGGGCCAAGCGGGCCTGGCGCGCGACGCCAGAGGAAGATGAATTCCGGCGACAGGCACCACACGGCGCACAAGACGACCAGGGCCCATGCCAGGCGGTTCGTCCCCGGGCGGGCAGGGTGGCGCGGCGGCCAGGTGCGGGGCATGTGCACGTCAGGTCCGTGGGGCGGCGGAAAACGAGAAAGGCGCCCGAAGGCGCCTTGGCGATGGCGGCGCTGGACGCCGTCTGCGGTATCAGGTACCCGAGCCAGCGGCGCGGCAGGCGACCGGCAGGTACTTGGCGTCCGCGTCCGAGCCGCAGGTCCACTTCAGATTGCCTTCGGTCGTGGCTTCCGGGGTCAGGGTGACGACCTTATTGGCGATGGCCGTGTTGGCTTCATTGCCCACCGTCGCAGTGATCACGCCGTTGTCGCCGATTTCAACGCCGGTCGTGTACTTGCCAGAGGCACCGGCAAAGCCCGCATCGGCGCTGGTGGTGGGGAAGTTGCCGGTGTTGGACCAGTAGTCGGCCACGGCGGCCTTCGCGCCATCAGCCAGGTTGATGGGCTCGGTCATCTGCGAGCGGATGGTGTAGTCCTGGTACGCCGGCAGCGCCACCGCGGCCAGGATGCCGATGATCGCCACGACGATCATCAGTTCGATGAGGGTGAAACCTTGTTGAACGCGCTTCATGGAAAGCTCCTTGGGTCAGCGGTGGAGAGAAAGGGATTCGAGGGGGCGGTGTGCGCCCTTGCCCCCCTAAGTGCGAAACCCGTGCCAGCTTGAACCGGCCTGTCGCGCGTGAAATCCGTACCGGCGGTGACAGAAGTGGTCGGTGCGAGCTGCCCAATTCTGTCGATCGACCCCGATGGGGCTGACAAAAATTGTCAGTCGACGAGCAGCTGATCACCTGCCTGCAGGCGGCGCCAGCGGCGCCCGGGCAGCTGGCTGGCCAGCTCGGCTTCGATGGTGGTGTGTTCGCCCGGCTTCAGGTGGGTGAGCAGCAGCTCGGCACCTGCCGGTGCCTGGGCCAGCTCGCTGGCCAGGGACGAGGGGCAATGGTGGCCGCTGCGGCTGGCGAGCAGCCGATCGCCCTCGCCGAAGGCCACCTCGATCACCAGCTGGGCCACCTCGTGGTGGGCGAGGGCCGCCCAGAGGGCCGGGTTCGGGCCGGTGTCACCGGTGTAGACCCACTGCCGCCCGCTGGCGGCCTGGACGGCGAAGCCGCAGGCCGGCACGGAATGCCGCGCCGGCAGCACGTCCACCGCCCGGCCGGCGCGGCCCAGCACGAGACGCTCGCCCACCGCGATGGGCCGCAGGGCCAGCACGGGCTCGCTGGCCCGCGGCAGGCGGGTGAAGTCGGGCCAGAGCAGGTCGTTGAAGACGTGGTCGCGCAGCACGGCCAGCGTCTCGGGCAGCGCATGCACCTGGATGGGCCCGCGCGCGCCACGGCGCCGCATCACGCTGTCGGCCAGCAGAGGCACGCCCAGCACGTGGTCGAGGTGGGAGTGGCTGAGCAGGATGTGGTCGATGCGCGCCATCTCGTCCAGCGTGAGGTCACCCACGCCGGTGCCGGCGTCGATCAGGAGGTCGTCGTCGACCAGGAAGCTGCTGGTGCGGCAGCCATGGGCGATGGAACCGGAACAGCCGAGAACGCGGACGTGCATGAAGGCCCAGGCCGACCGTGTGCGGCCGGCGTGAAGACGGGGCAGAAAGGGGAAACGGACCCCCGGACGCCGAGGGGCCGCGCCGCCCCGCCCGGAGGTGGGGCGCGTGAAGGGCCGATGGTGCGGTCGCACCGGCCCGGGTGCAAGGCGCAGGCTGCGCACTTTTGGGGAGGGCCCGCCGGGCGGCGGGCCCGCGCGTGAACAGCGTCACGCGCGCTCGCGCAGGTGTTCAGCCCTGGATGAACTGCATCTGCGTGCCGGCCAGGTCGATGATGTCGCCGTTCTTCAGCGCCACCACGCCCTCACCCACCGGCTGGCCGTTCACGCTGGGGTGCGAGACGCCCTCGACATGCGACAGCACATAGCCCGTGGGCCGCTTGGCGATGGAGGCCACCTGCACGCCGGGCTTGCCCACGGTGGTGACGGCCTTGGTGAGCAGCACCTCGCGGCCGGCGGCGCCCCCGTTGAGCACCTTGATCGAGGCCGGGATCAGCGCATGCGGCGGCGGCGAGATGGCGGCCTGCGTCGGCTGAGTGCCCGGCCGCAGCACCATGGTCTTCTCGTAGTCCGGCACCTCGTCGATGAGGTACTTGATGCGGTACTTGCCGATCTCGACCGTGTCGTTGTGCTGCATCAGCTGTTTCTTGACAGCCTTGCCGTTGATGTAGGTGCCGTTGGTGCTGTTGAGGTCTTCGATGAAGACGTCATTGCCCACGGCCAGCATCACCGCGTGCTCGCCGCTCACGGCGAGGTTGTCGATGACGATGTCGTTGTAGGGCCGCCGGCCGAGGGTGGTGCGATCCTTGGTGATCGGCACCTCCTTGATGACCACGTTGTCCAGTGATACGACCAGCTTGCCCATGCGTGTCCTCTTGTATGCCGAGCCGGGCGGGAGATGAATGTTCGGGTGCCCGACGGGCGAAACGGCTGCGGCGTGTCTTGGAATGTCAGGAGCGTCGGAACGGCCACCAAGCGCGCCCGCTCTGGGCGGCACCCCCCTTGGCGCGCACCAGGACGACCGAGATGTTATCCCGGCCGCCTGCGGCGTTGGCGGCATCCACCAGCGCCTGCGCCGCGGAGGGCAGACTGTCGCTTGCGCGCATCACCTGGGCAATGGTCGCATCCGGCAGCATGTCCGACAAGCCGTCCGAGCACAGCAGGATGGTGTCATCCACCCGCAGTTCGTGGTCCGCCACCTCGAGCTCGACGGTCGGCTCCACGCCGACCGCCCGGGTGACGAGGTTGCGGTTCATGGAGTAGGCGGCCTCCTCGGCGGTGAGCAGGCCGGCGTCGATCTGTTCCTGTAGCAGCGAGTGGTCGCGGCTGAGCTGCTCGAGCCGCCCGCCACGCAGGCGGTAGGCGCGTGAGTCGCCGATGTGGCCGACCCACACGCGCCCGGGCTCGAACAGCGCGGTCACCAGCGTGGTGCCCATGCCGGCGTACTCCTGGCGGCTCTGCGCAGCGTCGAAGACGGCCTGGTTGGCCTGCTGGGCGATGGCCATGAGCGCGTGGCGGATGGCCGGCTCGTCGCGCACGGCACCGGGCGTCGTGAGCCACCGGCCAATGCCGGCCAGCATGCAGTCGGCGGCCATGGCACTGGCCACTTCGCCGGCGTTGTAGCCGCCCATGCCGTCGGCCAGCACGGCCAGGGCC
Source organism: Burkholderiales bacterium (assembly GCA_016213265.1). Classification (GTDB taxonomy): domain Bacteria; phylum Pseudomonadota; class Gammaproteobacteria; order Burkholderiales; family Burkholderiaceae_C; genus Ideonella. The sequence goes on from JACRBA010000202.1 coordinate 33,056, forward strand.
AGGGATTCGTCCACCCGGACGGCGTCCTCGTTGTTGCTGCGCGCACGGCCGGTGTCCAGCGCGTGGGCGAATTCGAGTTCCATGGTCACGACGGGCGGGCGGCTGGGCGCGAAGGGGGGACCATTGTGCCTGCCCCGCCCGCGTGCCGCTCACCCGTGGTGATGGCACCGGACAACGCGGCGGTCGGCAAGGTGGCGGCGAGCCGACGCAGTTCGGCCGCCAGCTGGTGGCCGTCGGCATGCCGCTCGGCCGGGGCCTTGGCCAGCAGGCGGGCGATGAGGTCGTCCAGGGCGGCGGGCAGGTCGGGCCGCAGGGCGGTGATGGCCGGTGGCGGCGCCGAGGAGATGGCCGCGGTCAGCTCGCCCATGGAGCCGGCCTCGAAAGGCAGGTGGCCAGTGAGAAGCTCGAAAAGCACGACGCCGAGCGCGTAGAGGTCGCATCGGCCGTCGACCGGCGCGCCGCTGAGCTGTTCCGGCGCCATGTAGACAGGTGTGCCAGCGAGCACGCCGCTGCGGCTGCGCTCGGCGTCGCTCAGGTGAGCACAGCCGAAATCGGTGATCTTCAGCGTGCCGCGAGCGGGGTTGAACAGCAGGTTGGCCGGCTTGATGTCCCGGTGCACCACGCCGAGCGCATGGGCATGCGCGAGCCCTTCCGCCGCCTGCGCCACCAGCTCCAGCACCAGGGGCTCGGGCAGCAGGCGCACGGGCGAGGCGTAGCGCGACAGGTCGGTGCCGGCCACCCATTCCATGGCGATCCAGCCCACGGCGGTGTCGCCCTTGCCTTCGATGCCGCTGCCCACGCAGCGCACGATGGCCGGGTGGCGCAGCCGTTCCGCCGCCTGGGATTCCCGCACGAAGCGCTCGCGCGTCAGCTCACTGCCGTGCAGCCGCACGGTCTTGATGGCCAGGGGCGCGCCGGTGGCCGGGTCGGTGGCCAGGTGCAGCTCGCCCAGCGCACCATGCGCGAAGGTGCGCACGAGCGGATAGCCGGCGATGTCCACGCCGGGCATTTCTGACGGCCCCATGCTCGACGGCGCCCCGTCGTCACGTGCGACCGGGCGCTGCCAGCGGTTCATCGCCCGGCGCCAGAAGCCGGCCCCAGACCCTGCCATCGCCCGATCCCCCTTGGTGTGTTTGTGATGCGCGTGCGTGGTGCATTTACCTTAACACAGCCTCTGGGCCGGGCCGGGCGGCGGCCCCGCACGGCGATGGCCCTGGGGGGATGCCCCCCTTACTCGGTGGCCTGGCGGGCGGCGTGGCGGCTGGCGACGAGCTTGCCGATCACCAGCACCAGCAAGGCGCCCGCCGCGCCCGCGGCGTAACGCACGGTGCTGCTCGCCTCGGCGGCCTCACCGGCGGCGCCGGGGGTGTAGCCGGGCAGCATGTGCACGATGGCCGGGTCGCCCACGGCCATCGTGCCGGCGATCCACCCCAGCAGCATGCCGCCCACGGTGATGATCGCCGGGAAGCGGTCCATCAGCTTGATGACCAGCTGGCTGCCCCAGACGATGATGGGGATGCTCACCAGCAGGCCGAAGATCACCAGCGGCATCTGGTGGTCGCCGCCGGCCGACTGCGCCGCCCCGGCGATGGCGATCACGTTGTCCACGCTCATCACCAGGTCGGCCACGACCACCGTCTTCACGGCAGCCCAGAGCTTGTCGCTGGACTCGATGTTGGCGTGGCCGTCCTCGTCCTCGGGGGCCAGCAGCTTCACGCCGATCCACACCAGCAGCGCCGCGCCCACCAGCTTGAGGTAGGGGATCGCCAGCAGCGTGAGGGCGAAGAAGATCAGCACCACGCGCAGCACGATGGCGCCGGCCGTGCCCCACAGCACGCCCTTCAGGCGCTGCGAATCGGGCAGGCGCCGGCAGGCCAGCGCGATCACGACCGCGTTGTCGCCGCCGAGCAGGATGTCGATCATGATGATCTGCCCGACGGCGATCCAGAACGCGGGCTCCATGAACTGTTCCATTCGGGCGATTCCTGGGAAGAGGGGGACGAAGGCGGGGCCGCAGTGTAGGGGTTCCCCGAGGGCGCGCCGTGCGGGGAACTACATAAGCCGGGCAAGAAAAAGCCGCCCCGGCGGGGCGGCTTCGGTGTGGGGCCCAGGCCGGCTCAGAGCATGGCCTTGAGCAGCTTGCCCATCTCGGACGGGTTGCGCGTGACCTTGAAGCCGCACTCTTCCATGATGGCGAGCTTGGCGTCCGCCGTGTCGGCGCCACCGGCGATCAGCGCACCGGCGTGGCCCATGCGCTTGCCCGGAGGGGCGGTGACACCGGCGATGAAGCCGACGATCGGCTTCTTCATGTTGGCCTTGCACCAGCGGGCGGCTTCGGCCTCGTCGGGGCCGCCGATCTCGCCGATCATGATGACGGCGTCGGTGTCCGGGTCGTCGTTGAAAGCCTTCATCACGTCGATGTGCTTCAGGCCGTTGATCGGGTCGCCGCCGATGCCCACGGCGGACGACTGGCCCAGGCCGATCTCGGTGAGCTGCGCCACGGCTTCATAGGTGAGCGTGCCCGAACGCGACACCACACCGATGCGGCCCTTCTTGTGGATGTGGCCCGGCATGATGCCGATCTTGATTTCCTCGGGGGTGATCAGGCCCGGGCAGTTGGGGCCCAGCAGCAGGGTCTTCTTGCCGCCGGCGGCTTCCTTGGCCTTCATGCGGTTGCGCACCATGAGCATGTCGCGCACGGGGATGCCCTCGGTGATGCACACCACGAGGTCGAGATCGGCCTCCACGGCCTCCCAGATGGCGGCCGCGGCGCCGGCGGGCGGCACGTAGATCACGCTCACCGTCGCGCCGGTCTGCGCGGCGGCTTCCTGCACCGTGGCGTAGATGGGGATGTCGCTGAACTTCTCGCCCGCCTTCTTCGGGTTCACGCCCGCCACGAAGGCGTTCTTGCCGTTGGCGTACGCCTGGCAGCCGAGGGTGTGGAACTGACCGGTCTTGCC
>JACRBA010000208.1 GCA_016213265.1 Burkholderiales bacterium
ATTCCGGCTGGCGCATCTCGATGGGCGGCTGCGGGACGTGCTGGCAGCGGCGGCGGAGAAGTTCAATTGGCGGGCGCGCCGCAAGGACAAAACCGTCGGCCTGGCCTGCGGCACCGAGAAAGGCTCGTACGCGGCAGCTTGCGTCGAGATCGAGGCGGACCGCGCGCGTGGCATCATTGTGCTGAAGTCCATCTGCCACGCCTTCGAGTGCGGCGCCATCGTCAATCCGCTCGGGCTGCGCGCGCAAATCGAAGGCTGCATCATCATGGGCCTGGGCGGCGCGTTGACCGAAGCCATCGAGTTCGCCGGCGGCCGCGTGCGGAACGGAGCGTTCGCGCGGTACCGCGTGCCGCGCTTCCGCGACGTGCCGGCGCTGGACATTGTCACGCTCAACCGCACGGATCTGAACAGCGCGGGATCGGGCGAGACGCCGATCATCCCCATCGCGCCGGCCATCGCCAACGCCGTCAGCCGGCTCACCGGACGGCGCGTGCGGCAAATGCCGGTGCCGATGAAACTGTAGCGGGCTACTTGTTCTCGTCGAGCAGCGGCACGCCGGTGGACGAGGGGCCCAGCAGGCCCGCCTTGGCATAGACAAACAGCTTGTCGCGCGAATCGGTGATGTCCAGGTTGCGCATGGTCAACTGGCCGATGCGGTCCTGCGGCGTGAAAGCTCCCTCGCCCTTTTCCATCGTCAGCCGCTCGGGGTGGTAGGTGAGGTTCGGGCTGCGCGTGTCGAGGATGGTGTAGTCGTTGCCGCGGCGCAGCTCGACGGCCACTTCACCCGTGATGGCCTTCGCCACCCAGCGTTGCAGCGTCTCGCGCAGCATCATCGACTGCGGATCGAACCAGCGTCCCTCATAGAGCAGGCGGCCCAGGCGGCGGCCCATGTCGCGGTACTGTTCGATGGTGCCTTCGTTGTGGATGGCAGTGACCAATCGCTCATAGGCGATGTGGAGCAGGGCCATGCCTGGAGCTTCGTAGATGCCCCGTGACTTGGCCTCGATGATGCGGTTCTCGATCTGGTCGCACATGCCCAGGCCGTGGCGGCCGCCGATGCGGTTGGCCTCCTCGAACAGCGCCACCGCGCTGCCGAAGCGCTGGCCGTTGAGCGCCACCGGCACGCCTTCCTCGAAGGCCACGGTGACGGCCTCGGCGGCCACCTTCACGTCGTCGCGCCAGAAGGCCACGCCCATGATGGGCTTGACGATGTGCATGCCGGCGTTCAGGAACTCCAGGTCCTTCGCCTCGTGGGTGGCGCCCAGCATGTTGGAGTCGGTGGAGTAGGCCTTCTCCACGCTCATCTTGTAGTCGAAGCCGTTGGCGATGAGGTACTCGCTCATCTCCTTGCGGCCGCCGAGTTCGTCGATGAAGCGCTGGTCCAGCCAGGGCTTGTAGATGCGCAGCGCCGGGTTGGCCAGCAGGCCGTAGCGGTAGAAGCGCTCGATGTCGTTGCCCTTGAAGGTCGAGCCGTCGCCCCAGATGTTGACGCCATCGTCGCGCATGGCCACCACCAGCGCGGTGCCGGTGACGGCGCGCCCCAGCGGGGTGGTGTTGAAGTAGGTGGCGCCGCCGGTGCTGATGTGGAAGGCGCCGCTCTGGATGGCGGCGATGCCTTCGGCCACGAGCTGGGCGCGGCAGTCGATCAGGCGGGCGATCTCGGCGCCATAGGCCTTGGCCTTGCGCGGGATCTCCTCGTAGTCGGATTCGTCCGGCTGGCCGAGGTTCGCGGTGTAGGCGCAGGGGACGGCGCCCTTGGCGCGCATCCAGTGGACGGCGGCGCTGGTGTCCAGGCCGCCCGAGAAGGCGATGCCGACGCGTTCGCCGGCGGGAAGGGATTGCAGGATGGTGGCGGCCACGGGGGTTCTCCGGAAAACCCCTCGATTCTAGGAGGCAGGGGCCCTCCGGCCGCCCGGTGGCCGCCCCCTGGCCGCGTCAGAAGCGGTAGGCCATGCCCACGGCGGCGTGGTTGCCGCTCACCTCGCCGCCGACCAGCCGGTTGCTCTTGTAGCTTTCGTCCACGTAGCGGGCGAAGGCCGTGGCGCCGCCCGGGAAGAGGTACTCGGCCTGCAGCACGAAGCCGGTGGATGAGCGCATGTTGAAGTCGCCCACGTCGGCCGCGCCGGAGCTGGTGAAGCGCGAGCCGGTGGCCTTGCGCACGCCGCCACCCAGGCGCACGGCCGGGTCCACGTGCCAGAAGGCCAGCAGTTCCACCGGCACGCGGCTGAAGTTGGCGTCTCCGTTCTCGGCGCCGATGCCGTCGACGTGGTACCCGACGTTGAACTGGAAGCTCAGGGGCGAGTCGGGCGCCTGGTATTCCAGCCCGCCGAACAGGTGCACCAGCCCGCCGCTGGACACGCGCTGCTCGTCGCCGTCGTCGGTCTCCACCTTCAGCAGCGTCTTGCCGCCGCCGGTGAGGGCGAAGCCCACGACGGGGCGCAGGCCTTCGGCGCAGGCCGAGGAGTGGGCGAGGGCGGCCAGCACGGCGGCGGCCAGCAGGTGACGGGTGGTCATGAAGGAGGCTCCCTGGAGATCGGGCGCCGGATGCGCCCGGGTGACGGTGATGCGGCACGCGTCGCGAACGGCGACGGCGCGCGGGCGCGATGCTACCCGGCCCACGTGCCGGCTGCCGCCACGCCGGCGGGCGGCGATTCGATCAGCCGCACCAGCGCCAGCAGCGTGCGGTTGACCGGCACGGGCACGCCCAGCCGCTCGCCCAGGCGCACCACGTGGCCGTTCAGGTGCTCGATCTCGCTGGGCTTGCCGCGCATGAGGTCCTGCGCGGTGGAGGAGTACTGCCCGGGCATGGTGGCGGCGATGCGCTCGACGGCGGGCCAGGGGTCGGGCAGCACGACCCCGGCCGCCGCGGCGACGGCCTGGCATTCGGCCACCACGTCCCGCATGACCTGGCGCACCCCCGCGCCCTGCACCAGGCGGCCGTACGGCAGCCGCGTGATGGCCGACAGCGCGTTGTAGGCGCAGTTGAGCACCAGCTTGCTCCACAGGGCGGCACGCACATCCTCGGCCAGCTCCACCGGCACACCGGCCCGCGCGCACAGTGCCTGCACCGCGTCGGCCGTGGGGCCGCCGCCGCGGGCGGCCCAGCGCGCCAGCACGAGCTCGCCGCGGCCGTGGTGGCGCACATGGTCGGGGGCGGCCAGCTCGGCCGCCACGTACACCACCGCCGCGGCCACCGTGCAGGCGGGCAACGCGGCCGCCAGCCGCTCGGCGTTGTCCACGCCGTTCTGCAGGCTCAGCAACACCGTGCCCGGCGCCAGCACCGGGGCCAGCTGCGCCGCGGCCGCCTCGGTGTCGCCCGACTTCACGCACACCAGCACCAGCCGGCACGACGCCAGGGCGGCGGGGTCGTCGCTCGCGGTGACGCGCCGGCGTTCGTCCCAGGTGGCTGTCTCCAGGCGCAGGCCCTCGTCGCGCAGCCGGGCCACCTGGGCCGGGCGGCCGATGAAGACCACCGGCACCCCGGCGCGCGCCAGCATCGCGCCGTAGTAGCCGCCCACGGCGCCCGTGCCCATCACGCCCACCGGGCCCTCGAATGCATGTGTGTCCATGGTGGCACCTTAGCAGCGCCTAGCAGCTTCTTCCGAACGCCCGCATGTGCCCTTCCACATCCGGGCGGGTGGGCCCGGGCGGCATCATGGCGGCCATGTCGGCCGTGATCGCGAACAAGCTGCTGGCGATCGTGCTGATCGTCGGCCTGGGCTACCTGGTGGGCCGCCTGCGCTGGCTGGGGCCGCCCGAGCTGGAGCCCGCGCGGGTGCTGTCGAACGCGGCGTTCTTCATCTTCGCCCCGGCGCTGTTCTTTCGCACCACCGCGCGGCTGGACCCCGCGGCGCTGCCGTGGCCCATGGTCGCGGCGTTCTTCGTGCCGGTGGTGGCCTTCATGCTGCTGCACTACGCCGCCCAGCGCTGGCGCCGCGCCGAGCGCGGGCTGCCGGTGGCAGGCCCGGCCGTGCGTGCCATCACCGTGGCCTTCGGCAACTCGCTGCAGATCGGCATCCCGCTGGTGGCCGGCGTGTTCGGCGAGACGGGGCTCGGGCTGCACCTGGCCCTGGTGAGCGTGCACGCCCTGATCCTGCTGCTGGTCATCACCACGGTGGTCGAGCTGGACCTGGCCCACGAACGGTCGCAGGGGGCCGCGGGGGGCGCGCGGCTCGCGCCGGTGCTGCTGTCCACCCTGCGCAACACGGTCATCCACCCCGTGGTGCTGCCGGTGCTGGCCGGCATGGCCTGGCAGGCCACCGGCGTGCCCTTGCCCAGCGCGGTGGACGAGGTGCTGCAGGTGCTGGGCAGCGCCGTGGTGCCGCTGTGCCTCACGCTCATCGGCATGTCGCTGGCGTACATGGGCTTGCCGCACTCGCTGCGCGGCGCCGTGGGCCTCACGCTGCTGAAACTGGTGGTGCAGCCCGCCCTGGTGTGGGCCGTGGCGGCCGGCGTGTTCAGGCTGCACGGTCTGCCGCTGAACATCGTGGTGATGCTCGCCGCGCTGCCGGCGGGCACCAATGCGCTGATGTTCTCGCAGCGCTACCGCGCACTGGAGGCCGAGACCACCGCCGTGAACGTCATCTCCACGCTGGCCTTCGTGGTGACCGCGCCGGTCTGGCTGGCGCTGCTGGACCGTTTCAACCGCTAACACCCTGGGGCGCTCCGGGGGTCCACCCGGAGGGCGTGTGTCATGGGGCGCGTGGAAGAATCGCCCGTTCCCCATTCGCCCCGCCATGGACCCCCGATCTGCCTCGCCGGACGGCGCCGCTCCCCTGTTCGACGTCTACGTGCGTCTGCCCGGCGGTCTGGCCGTGGAGGAGGCGGGCCGCCGCCTGGTGGCGAGTTCGGGGCTGACGGCGGAGCAGGCCCGCCGCATCGTGGCCACGCTGCGCCAGGCGCCGGTGGTGCAGGTGCGGCGCGCGGTCGACGAGGCGCGCGCGCGCAAGACGGAGCACCAGCTCGCGCAGGCCGGTTTGCGGGTGGAGGTGCAGCCGGTGCAACCGCTGCGGCCGTCGCCGGCCCCCCGGGCCCGGCAGGAGGCCGACGACACCCGCGGCTGGGCGCCCACCGAGGCGCCGGACGACGAGGCGGTCGAGGAGAACCCCGACGACCCGGCGACCCTGTCGTTCGACCTGCACGGCGACGCCGAGGCCGCGCCGGCTGCATCCGCCCCGCACACCCCGCCTGGCGCCACGGCGGCCCGACCGGGCGCTGCGCCGCGCGCGTCCCACCCGGGC
>JACRBA010000203.1 GCA_016213265.1 Burkholderiales bacterium
ACCTTGCCAAGGTTGAGGTCGCGAGTTCGAGCCTCGTTTCCCGCTCCATATCCCGAAGGGAAGCTGCCACGCAGCTTCCCTTTTTTCTTGTGCGTCAGCGTCGCACGCGGCGGGGCCAGGCCGCCCCCGCGCCCCCGGATAATGCGCGGCGCGAGCGCGCGCCCGGATGGCGAAACAGGCAGACGCAGCGGACTTAAAATCCGCCGCCCGTCACAGGGCGTACCGGTTCGAACCCGGTTCCGGGCACCAGCGCAGCCGCCGGCGCGGCGCACTCACACGTGCACCACCTCCACAGGCCAGTGGCCGCCCAGACCGTGCTGCGCCATGCCGGCCAGGCGCTCGGGGTGGCCGGTGGTCTGCAACTGGACGGTCGCGCGGTTCGCTGCCATCGGGCTCGGCACGGTGGCACTGGGCAGCAACTGCGCGGCACGGCGCGCGATCGCGTCCGCGGTGTCCAGCAGGCGCACACCGTCCCCCAGCCGGGCCCGGATGCGGTCCTCGACGAACGGATAGTGGGTGCACCCGAGCACCACCGAATCCAACGACATGTCCGCCAGTGGCAGGCAATACCGGTCGAGCAGCTGCTCCACCTCGTCCGCACCGGCCGGCCCGCGTTCAATGGCGGCGGCCAGGCCCGCGCAGGGCACCGCATGGACGGTGCATCCGGGCGCGTGGCGGGCGACCAGATCGGCGTAGCGCGCGCTCGCGAGCGTCGACGGCGTCGCCATCACGGCGATGCGGCCGCCGGGGCTGGCCAACGCCGCGGGCTTGACGCCCGGCTCCACGCCCACCCACGACAGCTCGGGGTGGCGCAGGCGCAGCATGTCGATGGCCCTGGCCGTGGCGGTGTTGCATGCGACGACCACCATGCGGGCACCCTGACGCGCGAGGTGGTCGGCCACCCGTGTGGCGCGCTCCAGCACATACTCGGGGTCGCGGTCGCCGTAAGGGGCATAGGCGGAATCGGCGACATACAGCAGCCGTGCGCCCGGCAACTGGCCATGCAGCGCGCGCAGCACCGACAGCCCACCCACACCGGAATCGAAGATGCCGATCAGCGGCGGCGGGCCGCCTGGGGAGGGTGCGGGAGTGGCGATGGGCGGGGGCATGGGGCCGGTCAGTCTACCCGCGTCGGACTTGGGGCTTACCCGGAGTTGCGCAGGCGGACTTTCTGGTGAGTTCACCTTAAAATAGCACGATCGTTCGTTCTATCCTTCGCCGCGCACCATCCCTGCGCCAGACGAAGCCGGCGCCGCCATCGCCGACCCGCAGGTGGCCAGGCGCGGGGCTGCCACTAGAATCCCGCAGTTAACGTAAACGTCAATTCAGACTCGATCCGACAGGAGCAACGCGACATGAAGGTACTGGTAGCCGTCAAGCGCGTCGTCGACTACAACGTCAAGGTACGCGTGAAGTCAGACGGCACGGGGGTGGACATCGCCAACGTGAAGATGAGCATGAACCCCTTCGACGAGATCGCCGTCGAGGAGGCCGTGCGGTTGAAGGAGAAGGGCGCCGCCACCGAGGTGGTGGTCGTCTCCTGCGGCGTGGCGCAGTGCCAGGAAACGCTGCGCACCGCCATGGCCATCGGCGCGGACCGCGCGATCCTGGTGGAGACCCCGGCCGACGTGGACCTGCAGCCACTGGCCGTGGCCAAGCTGATCAAGGCCGTGGCCGACAAGGAGCAGCCGCAGCTGGTGATCCTGGGCAAGCAGGCCATCGACGATGACTGCAACCAGGTGGGCCAGATGTTCGCCGCGCTCGCCGACTGGCCCCAGGCCACGTTCGCGTCGAAGGTGGAGCTGGCTGACGGCGCCGCGTCCGTCACGCGTGAGGTCGACGGTGGCCTGGAGACGCTGAAGCTGGCGCTGCCGGCGGTGGTGACCACCGACCTGCGCCTGAACGAGCCGCGCTACGTGACGCTGCCCAACATCATGAAGGCCAAGAAGAAGCCGCTGGAGACGCTCAAGCCGGCCGACCTGGGCGTGGACATCGCACCGCGCCTGAAGACGCTCAAGGTGGCCGAGCCCGCCAAGCGCGGCGCCGGCGTGAAGGTGCCCGATGTCGCCACGCTGGTGGCCAAGCTGAAGACCGAAGCGAAGGTGATCTGAGATGGCTGTCCTCGTCATTGCCGAACACGACAACGCCGCGCTGAAGGGCGCGACCCTCAACACCGTGAGCGCTGCGGCCCAATGCGGCGGCGACGTGCACGTGCTGGTGGCCGGCTCCGGCGCCGGTGCGGCCGCCCAGGCGGCGGCGCAGGTGGCCGGTGTGGCCAAGGTGCTGCACGCTGACGACGCGCGCTTCGCCGAGCTGCTGGCCGAAGACGTGGCCGCCCAGGTGCTGGCGCTGGCCTCCGGCTACAGCCACATCCTGTTCCCGGCCACGGCCAACGGCAAGAACGCCGCCCCGCGCGTGGCGGCCAAGCTGGACGTGGCCCAGATCAGCGACATCACCAAGGTGGTGGCTGCCGACACCTTCGAGCGCCCCATCTACGCGGGCAACGCCATCGCCACCGTGCAAAGTTCGGATGCGGTGAAGGTGATCACCGTGCGCACGACGGCCTTCGACCCGGCTGCAGCCGCCGGTGGCGGCGCGGCGGTCGAGACGATCGCGGCAGCCGCCGGCAACGGCAAGGCCAGCTTCGTCGGCCGCGAGGTCACCAAGAGCGACCGCCCGGAACTCACCGGCGCCAAGATCATCGTCTCCGGTGGTCGCGCGCTGGGTTCCTCGGAGAAGTTCACCGAGGTGCTCACGCCCCTGGCCGACAAGCTGGGCGCCGCGCTCGGCGCGAGCCGCGCCGCGGTCGATGCGGGTTACGCGCCCAACGACTGGCAGGTGGGCCAGACGGGCAAGATCGTCGCCCCGCAGCTGTACGTGGCCGTCGGCATCTCCGGCGCCATCCAGCACCTGGCCGGCATGAAGGATTCCAAGGTGATCGTGGCGATCAACAAGGATCCGGAAGCGCCGATCTTCAGCGTGGCGGATTACGGCCTGGAGGCGGACCTCTTCGCCGCCGTGCCCGAGCTGATCAACGCCCTCTGACGGCACACCGGCGCGCGCGGCCTGCGGCGCGCCACGATGCATCCGAAGGGCGCCCGCCGTGGCGCCCTTTTTCATGACTTCAGGAGACCCCATGACCTACCGCGCGCCCGTCAAGGACATGCTGTTCGTGATGCAGGAGCTGGCCGGCATCGACGCCGTCTCGCGCCTGCCCGGCTTCGAGGAGGCGGGCCTGGACACCGCCCAGGCCGTGCTGGAGGAATGCGCCAAGCTCAACGAGGACGTGGTCGCCCCGCTGAACTGGGACGGTGACGTGAATCCCTCGTCGTTCCAGGCCGGCGAAGTGCGCGCGACCCCGGGCTTCAAGGCGGCGTTCGACCAGTATGTGCAGGGCGGCTGGCAAGGCCTGCACCACCCTGCCGACTTCGGCGGCCAGGGCCTGCCCAAGCTCATCCACGCGGCCTGCCAGGAAATGGTGAACGCGGCCAACATGAGCTTCGCGCTGTGCCCGCTGCTGACGGACGGGGCCATCGAGGCGCTGCTGACGGCCGGCACGCCCGAGCAGCAGGCCACCTACCTGCCCAAGCTCATCGACGGCACCTGGACCGGCACCATGAACCTCACCGAGCCGCAGGCGGGCTCGGACCTGTCGCTGGTGCGCACGCGCGCCGAGCCGCAGCCGGACGGCAGCTACAAGCTCTTCGGCACGAAGATCTTCATCACCTGGGGCGAGCACGACATGGCCGAGAACATCGTCCACCTCGTGCTGGCGCGCGTGACCGGCGCCCCCGAGGGCGTGAAGGGCATCTCGCTGTTCATCTGCCCGAAGTTCCTGCTCAATGCCGATGGCACGCCGGGCGCGCGCAACGACGTGCACTGCGTGAGCATCGAGCACAAGATGGGCATCAAGGCCAGCCCCACCGCCGTGCTGCAGTACGGCGACCACGGCGGGGCTGTCGGCTACCTCGTGGGCGAGGAGAACCGCGGCCTCGAGTACATGTTCGTGATGATGAATGCCGCCCGCTTCGGCGTGGGCGTGCATGGAATCGCCGTGGCCGACCTCGCCTACCAGCGCGCCGTGGCCTATGCGCGCGACCGCGTGCAGTCGCGGCCGGTGGACGGCTCCATGAACACGGCCGCGCCCATCATCCACCACCCGGACGTGCGCCGCATGCTCATGACGATGCGTGCGTACACCGAGGGCTGCCGTGCGATGGCGCTGGTGGGGGCGGCCGCGTATGACGCGGCCCACCACCACCCGGACGCTGAGGCGCGTGCGCAGAACCAGGCGGTCTACGAGTTCCTGGTGCCGCTGATCAAGGGTTATGCCACCGAGATGAGCATCGACGTCGCCTCGCTGGGCGTGCAGGTGCACGGCGGCATGGGCTTCATCGAGGAGACGGGCGCGGCGCAGCACTACCGCGACGCCAAGATCCTGACCATCTACGAGGGCACCACGGCGATCCAGGCCAACGACCTGGTGGGGCGCAAGACGGCGCGCGACGGGGGCCGCACGGCCCGGGCCATCGCCGCGCAGATCGAGCAGACGGAGCAGGCGCTTGCGGCCAGCGGCAGCGACGCGGCGCAGGCGATGTCCCGCCGCCTGGCGGCCGCCCGCCAGGCCTTCCTCGACGTGGTGGCGTTCGTCGCGGCCGGTGCGAAGGGCCAGCCCAATGCCGTGTACGCCGGCAGCGTGAAGTACCTGATGCTCGCGGGCAACCTGGTGGCCGGCTGGCAGATGGGTCGCGCGCTGCTGGCCGCTGAGAAGCGCCTGGCTGCGGGCGAGGACGCCGACTTCATGCGCGCCAAGATCGCCACCGCCCGCTTCTACGCCGACCACATCCTGACCCAGGCCCCCGGCCTGCGCGACGCGATCGTGGACGGCGCCGCCCCGATCAACGACATGGCTCTGGAGGCCTTCTGATGACGATGCCCGCCGTCCTGGCGAACCTGCCGCTGCCCATCATCGGCTCGCCGCTGTTCATCATTTCCAACCCCAAGCTGGTCATCGAGCAGTGCAAGGCGGGCGTCGTGGGCTCCATGCCCGCGCTCAATGCCCGCCCCGCCGAGCAGCTGGACGAGTGGCTGGCCGAGATCACGGAGACGCTGGCCGCCTACAACCGCGAGCACCCGGACCGCCCCGCCGCGCCCTTCGCGATCAACCAGATCGTGCACAAGAGCAACGACCGCCTGGAACATGACCTGCAGGTGTGCGCCAAGTACAAGGTGCCCATCGTGATCACCTCCCTGGGCGCGCGTACCGACGTGAACGACGCGGTGCACAGCTGGGGCGGCGTGGTGCTGCACGACGTCATCAACAACACCTTCGCGAAGAAGGCGATCGAGAAGGGCGCCGACGGCCTGATCGCGGTGGCGGCGGGGGCGGGCGGGCATGCCGGCACCAAGAGCCCGTTCGCGCTCGTGCAGGAGATCCGCGAGTGGTTCGATGGCCCGCTCGCCCTGTCGGGCGCCATCGCCACGGGTGGCGCGGTGCTGGCCGCCCAGGCCATGGGCGCCGACTTCGCCTACATCGGCTCGGCCTTCATCGCCACCGAGGAGGCGAGGGCGGTGGACGCGTACAAGCAGGCCGTCGTCGAGTGCTCGAGCGACGACATCGTCTACTCCAGCCTGTTCACCGGCGTGCACGGCAACTACCTGAAGCCGTCCATCCGTGCGGCCGGGCTGGACCCGGACAAGCTGCCCGAGAGCGACCCGTCCGCCATGAACTTCGGCGGCGACGCCAAGAAGGCCTGGAAGGACATCTGGGGCTGCGGGCAGGGCATCGGCCCCGTCAAGCAGGTGGTGCCGGCGCGCGAGCTGGTGGCCCGGCTGGCGCGTGAGTACGCCGAAGCCCGGGCGCGCCTGAAGCTCTGAGGTGCGGCGGGTCAGCCGCGTCCCGGCGCGGCCGGCTCCGCCACCAGGCTCGCATCGCAGCCCGTGGCGGCGGCGATCCAGCGCCGTGCCGCCCGCGCGACCCACGGCGCCGCGGCGGCCGGCAACCACGGCAACACCTGCCGCGGCGCCTGCACCAGCCCGCAGCGGTAGCAGCCGTCGGCCGCCGACCACACGAGCGCCCGGCAGGCGCCCCGGCGGCGCCGGCTGAGCAGCATGCCGGCCGGGCACGGCTCGGCCGCACAGCACACCCCACAGCCGTTGCAGGGCTGCCCCGGCGCCGGCTGGCGCGGCGCCTCGGGCTGCAGCCAGATCACCTGTGTCATGCACGCCACTGTGCGCGCAATCCCGCGCTGCCTGTCAGGAAAGTAGCGGGTTGGGCGTTGCGTAATTCGCGGGGGTGGTTCGGCGTGGCCCGGCACCCGGCCGACGGTGTTACAGTGCCGGCCGTGATTCCCTAGTCCCTTCTGTGCCCCTTGCTGGCTGAGACAACAGCAAGGCGGGTCGCTTATCCGCCAACCGGTCGAGCCGGGCCGCGGAAGGTTGTCCAACCCATCGTAGCCCTGGAAACCGGGGCGAAAGGTGAGCGAAAGATGATGCAGCAGTACAGGTCGAACTCGTACCTGTTCGGCGGTAACGCACCGTACGTCGAAGAGATGTACGAGGCCTACCTCGACAATCCCGGCGCCGTGCCCGACAACTGGCGCGCCTATTTCGACGCGCTGCAGAACGTGCCGGCGGTCGACGGCTCCGACAGCCGCGACGTGGCGCATGCCCCGGTGATCGAATCCTTTGCCCAGCGGGCGAAGTCGAACGCGCTCACCGCCAAGGCCAGCTCGGCCGACCTGGCCGTGGCCCGCAAGCAGGTGCACGTGCAGTCGCTGATTGCTGCCTATCGCTTCCTCGGCAGCCGCTGGGCCGACCTGGACCCGCTCAAGCGCACCGAGCGCCCCAAGATTCCCGAGCTCGAGCCCGCGTTCTACGACCTGAGCGAGTCCGACATGGACATCTCGTTCAGCGCCGCGAATACCTACTTCTCGCGCGCCGAGAACATGACGCTGCGCGAGATCATGCAGGCGCTGCGTGAGACCTACTGCGGCACCATCGGCGCCGAGTTCATGCACTGCACCGACCCGGCCGAGAAGCGCTGGTGGCAGGAGCGGCTGGAAAGCGCGCGCAGCAAGCCGCAGTTCTCGCCCGAGAAGCGCCGCCACATCCTCGACCGCCTGACGGCTGCCGAGGGCCTGGAGCGCTACCTGCACACCAAGTACGTCGGCCAGAAGCGCTTCTCGCTCGAGGGCGGCGAGAGCTTCATCGCCTCGATGGACGAGGTGGTTCAGCGTGCCGGTGAAAAGGGCGTGCAGGAGATCGTGATCGGCATGGCCCACCGCGGCCGCCTGAACGTGCTGGTCAACACGCTGGGCAAGGCGCCGAAGGACCTGTTCAGCGAGTTCGAGCACACCGCGCCCGAAGACCTGCCCGCCGGTGACGTGAAGTACCACCAGGGCTTCTCCAGCGACGTGTCCACCGCTGGTGGCCCGGTGCACCTGAGCCTGGCGTTCAACCCCTCGCACCTGGAGATCGTGAACCCGGTGGTCGAGGGCTCCGTGAAGGCCCGCATGGACCGCCGCGGCGACGCCGATGGCGCCCAGGTGCTGCCGGTGCTGGTGCACGGTGACGCGGCCTTCGCCGGCCAGGGCGTGGTGATGGAGACGCTGGCCCTGGCGCAGACGCGCGGCTACTACACCGG
>JACRBA010000204.1 GCA_016213265.1 Burkholderiales bacterium
GCTCATCTGCTCCATCGACGCCGAGGTCTGCTCCACCCCGGCCGACTGCTCGCTCGCCCCCTGGCTCAGGCTCTGCGCCGTCGCGCTCACCTGCTCCGACGCCGACGACAGCGCATCGGCCGCGCCACGCACCTCGCCGATCACCTGGGCCAGCTTGTCGGCCATGCGCTGCAGGGCGGCCAGCATGTGGCCCATCTCGTCGCGGCGCGAGGTGTCCACGCGCACGTCCAGCTCGCCACGCGCCAACTGTTCCACCGCGGTCACCGCGCTGCGCAACGGCCCGAGCACCGAGCGCAGCACCCACAGCGACACGCCGCTCAAGGCCAGCAGCATCACCACGCCCACGGCCAGGGCGCGGTGCCCGGCGTCGTCGGCCGCGCCCTCGAACAGGTGGTCCGCCTGCTCGGCCTCCTGGGCCAGGTCGCGCACCATCTCGTCCAGCCGTGCCGCCACGATGCCCGCCTGCTCGTCGAGCAGGCCGTCGATCTCGCGCACCTGCGCCTCGCCGGCGCGGCCGCTCTCGAGCAGCGGCAGCAGGCGCTCTTCGTAGAGCGCGACGAACCGCTGCACGGCCTGGCCGGCCTCGTCGACGAGGCGCTTCTCGTCCGCCGTGTCGGCCACTTCGCGCGCCAGCGCCAGATCGGCCAGCGCGAGCTTCTTGGCTTCGGCCCAGCGCACCCGGCTGTCGTCGAGCTGGCGATTGATCACCGCGTCGGCCACCACCTGGTACATGCGGGCCCCGGAGGCGGCCGCGCGCGTCAGCAGCACGTGGTCCACCGCCCGCTGGTTGCCCGCGTGTTGCAGCTCGCTGAGTTGCGCGAGCCCTTCGTAGCTGAGCAGCACCAGCGCGCCCAGCGTGGCCATCGTCAGCACGATGTTCAGCCACATGCGGAATCGGATCGTGAGGTTCACTGCGTCACTCCCTGTTCGTCTTCGACCTTGAAGTACTCGACGAGCTGCTGCAGCTGCACGGCCTGGGCGCTCACCTCCTCGGCGGTGCTGGCCAGCTCCTCCGAGGAAGCGGCGTTGTGCCGGGTGGCGTCCTCCAGCTGCGCCATCGCCTGGGCGATGTGCTCCACGGCGCCGGCCTGCTGGCGCGAGACGTCCGCCATGTCGGTCACTACCGCGGAGGTGTCCTGGATGCGCGGCACCACGTCGCCGATGAGCTGGCCGGCCCGCTCGGCCAGCTCCACCGAGCCGTGGGCCAGCTCGCTGATCTCCTGCGCCGCCACCTGGCTGCGCTCGGCCAGCTTGCGCACCTCGGCAGCCACCACCGCGAAGCCCTTGCCGTGCTCGCCCGCCCGCGCCGCCTCGATCGCCGCATTCAGCGCCAGCAGGTTCGTCTGGTAGGCGATGTCGTCGACCACGCCGATCTTGGCGGCGATGGACTTCATCGCCTCGACCGTGCGCGCGACGGCCTGGCCGCCCTCTCCCGCGTCGCGTGCCGCACGCAGGGCCGCCTCGTGGTTGGCGGCCGCACGGCCGGCGCTGCCCTCGACCGACTCGCGCATGAGCACCACCTGCGAGGACACCGCATCGACGCTGGCTGCCTGTTCGCTCGCGCCGTGGCTGAGGCCCTGCGCCGTCGCACTCACCTCCTCCGAGGCGGATGAGAGGGTCTGCGCGGCGCCGCGCACCTCGGCCACCACCGGCGCGATGCGCGACACCATGGTCTGCATCGCCTCGATGAGCTGGCCGGTCTCGTCGCGGGAGCGCACGTCCAGGCGCACCGTGAGGTCGCCCTCGGCCAGGCGGTGGGCGGCACGCACGGCGAAGCCGAGCGGCCGGGTGATCGAGCGCGCGAGCAGCAGGATGGCCACCACCGCGGCCACCAGCAGGGGCAGCGCCAGGCCCGCGGCCTTCCACAGCGCCGCCCGCACCGACGCATCGGCCTGGGTCAGCGGCTTGATGATCTCGAAGGCACCATGCAGGTCGCCGGGCTGCTTGCCCTCCATGGCGTAGCCCAGCACGTCCCGGCCGTCCTCGCGGCCCCAGAGGGTGCGGGCCGTCGAGGGCTGGCCATGGCACAGCATGCACTGCTGGCCCAGGCGCACCGGGCGGAAGTAGCGCACGGCGTTCATCTGCGCGTCCACCACCGAGTACTCCGGTGCCTGCGGGTTCTGCGCGAACCACGCCAGCGCCTCGCGTTCGGGCCCATCGGGCTCGTTGGCCGGGTTGCGGGCACCGGCGCGCGGCGTGCGGAACTGGAAGCCGCCTTCGGCCGCCTTGGCCTTGGCCGCCTCCCAGGCCGTGACCACCGGCACGGTGGCCAGGATCTTCTCGCGCCGAGCGGCGGGGTCGGGCAGCCGGGCCAGCTCGCGCAGCTGCTCCACCGAGAACAGGCCCTTGTCCCACTTCGCGGCCATGCCCTCGCGGATCGCCTCGCTCATGAGGATGAGCGATCGGGCCGAGGCCACCTCGGCGGCGATGGCGTCCTCGCGCTCGTTGCGGGCGTAGGCGGCGAACAGCACGCCCACCAGCGCGAGCATGAGCCCGATGGTCACGGTGCCGATCTTCAGGCCGGTGGTGACGCGCATCTCAGGCCCGTTCCTCGTGCGCCGCGTCCTGCGACACGCCGGCCCCGGCCAACGAGGCCATCTCGTCCATCGACAGCACGCGGTCCACGTCCAGCAGGATGACGAAGCGGCCGCCTACCTTGGCCATGCCGGCGATGAAGTCGGTGCGGATGCGTGTGCCGAAGCTGGGCGCCGGCTCGATGTCGGCGCGGCCGATCTCGAGCACCGCGCTCACGGCGTCCACCACCGCGCCCAGCACGCGGGTGTCGCCCCCGGGCAGGCGCAGCTCGACGATCACGATGCAGGTCTTGCGCGTGGGCTCCGACGGTCGGCCGCCGAAGCGGCTGGCCAGGTCGATGACGGGCACCACCGCACCGCGCAGGTTGATCACGCCGCGCACGAAGCCCGGCATCATCGGCACCGCGGTGAGCGTGCCGTATTCGATGATCTCCTTGATGTGCAGGATGCCGATGGCGAACATCTCTGCACCCAGGGTGAAGGTGAGGTACTGCGCGGGTTCCTGGTGGTCGGCCGCCGCGCGCGACGCAGGCACCAGGGCCAGGGATGGGCTGCTCATGGGTGGCCTCCTCAGAATCGAACGAACTCGCCCACGGGCACCGCTGTCGTGGCCGACGTCAGCGCCACAGGCACCGCGGCGGGCCGGCGGGGGCTGGACGCGGTGGCCCGCGCAGGGGCCGCGTGGCCAGCCAGGCGGAAGAAGGCCATCAGCGTCTGCAGCTGCTCGGCCTGGCTGCTCATCTCCTCGGCGGTGGCCGCCAGCTCCTCCGACGCGCTCGCGCTCTGCTGCGTGGTCTGGCTCAGCTGGCCCATGGCCGCGTTGATCTGCCC
>JACRBA010000209.1 GCA_016213265.1 Burkholderiales bacterium
GAGTGAGCGCAGCGAGTTGAGCCGCGCGACCCGGGGCCGAGCATCGCAGGGCACCCCGCCGCAGGCTGGGCGCGGACGTTCTGAGCCCCGCCGACTGCCCCCACCCGGCCCGCGCCAACGCCCTCAGCACGCCAATTAGGAAGGAGCCCCACCCATGTTCGACTGGATGGTCTGGACCACCCCCATCGCGGTGTTCTTCACCTGCATCGTGCTGATGCTGGTGGGCATGACGGTGTGGGAGATCAAGCGCCCCACCACGATGCGCAAGGGCTTCCTGCCCATCGCCACCACGCGGGGCGACCGCCTGTTCATCGGGCTGCTCTCCGCCGCCTACATCAACCTGGCCTTCGTGGGCATGGCCGGCTGGTTCGCCGAGTGGTTCAGCCTGGAAAACGAGCCCAGCGTGTGGATCAGCTTCGTGCTGTCCATGGCCGTGCTCGGCCTGATCATGAAGAAGGGCTGAACGCCCACCCTCCACGGGATCCGGCCCGGTGCTTCCCCGGGGCCGTGGTGACCGCCAACCGCACACGGGGAAGCAATGAGACGAGGAGACATGACATGAAGCTGCGCCACACCGCGCTCGCCCTGGCAGCCACCTGCGCCGTCGCCGGCCACGCCTGGGCCGGCGAGCCCGAGGCCAAGAAGTGGATCGACGCCGAGTTCCAGCCGTCCACGCTGAGCAAGGACCAGCAGATGGCCGAGATGAAATGGTTCATCGAAGCCGCCAAGAAGCTGCAGGCCAAGGGCGTGAAGGAGATCTCGGTCGTCTCCGAGACCATCACCACCCACGAGTACGAGGCCAAGACGCTCGCCAAGGCCTTCACCGAGATCACCGGCATCACCGTCAAGCACGACCTCATCCAGGAAGGTGACGTCGTGGAGAAGCTGCAGACCAGCATGCAGTCGGGCAAGAGCATCTACGACGGCTGGATCAGCGACTCCGACCTCATCGGCACGCACTGGCGCTACGGCAAGATCATGAACCTCACCGACTACATGGCCGGTGCGGGCAAGGACTTCACCAACCCCGGGCTGGACCTGAAGGATTTCATCGGCACCAGCTTCACGACCGCGCCCGACGGCAAGCTGTACCAGCTGCCCGACCAGCAGTTCGCCAACCTGTACTGGTTCCGCGCCGACCTGTTCGAGCGCAAGGACCTGAAGGACAAGTTCAAGGCCAAGTACGGCTACGACCTGGGCGTGCCGCTCAACTGGTCCGCCTACGAGGACATCGCCGAGTTCTTCACCAACGACGTGAAGACCATCGACGGCAAGCCCATCTACGGCCACATGGACTACGGTAAGAAGGATCCGTCGCTGGGCTGGCGCTTCACCGACGCCTGGCTGTCCATGGCCGGCACCGCCGACAAGGGCATCCCCAACGGCAACCCGGTGGACGAGTGGGGCATCCGCGTGGATGCGCAGAAGTGCGCGCCCGTGGGCGCCTCGGTCGAGCGCGGTGGCGCCACCAACTCGCCGGCCGCTGTCTACGCGCTCACCAAGTACGTGGACTGGATGAAGAAGTACGCGCCGAAGGAAGCCACTGGCATGACCTTCGGCGAGGCCGGTCCCGTGCCCGCCCAGGGTCAGATCGCCCAGCAGATCTTCTGGTACACCGCCTTCACCGCCGACATGACCAAGCCGGGCCTGCCGGTGGTCAACGCCGACGGCACGCCCAAGTGGCGCATGGCGCCCGGCCCCAATGGCCCGTACTGGAAGCAGGGCATGCAGAACGGCTACCAGGACGTGGGCTCTTGGACCTTCTTCCAGGGCCATGACGCCAACCGCACCGCCGCCGCCTGGCTGTATGCGCAGTTCGTCACGGCCAAGTCGGTCAGCCTGAAGAAGACCATCGTGGGCCTCACGCCCATCCGCGAGTCGGACATCCAGAGCAAGGCCATGACCGACATGGCGCCCAAGCTCGGCGGCCTGGTGGAGTTCTACCGCAGCCCGGCGCGCGTGGCCTGGACGCCCACCGGCACCAACGTGCCCGACTACCCGAAGCTCGCCCAGCTGTGGTGGAAGAACGTGGCGCAGGCCGTGACGGGTGAAAAGACCCCGCAGGCCGCCATGGACAACCTCGCCAAGGAGATGGACGACGTGCTGGCCCGCCTGGAGCGCGCCGGCATGGCCAAGTGCGCGCCCAAGCTGAACAAGAAGGAAGACCCCAAGAAGTGGCTGTCGGACAAGCAGGCCCCCTGGGCCAAGCTGGCCAACGAGAAGCCCAAGGGTGAAACCATCGCCTACGACACGCTGCTGAACGCGTGGAAGCAGGGCAAGGTGCGCTGAGCCCCTGACCGGCGCCGTCAGGACGGGTCCGTCCGGCGCCCTCTGGGACCCTGCCCGGGGCCCGGCATGCCGCCAGGCGTGCCGGGCCCTCTTTCTTGATCCGCCGCGAGACCGCCGTGACGCGCATCACGGCGCGGGGAGGGGCGCCGCCCGATGCACTGAATGTGTGCACAGCGCGTCCGATATCCACGGGGACAATCCAACGCAGTCGGCGGCCCACCGGGGGTCGCCGGGATGTCCCCTGCCCATGCCCCGCCGCACCGATCGCCTCCTCTCCTTCACACGCGCCACCCTGGCCGCCGCCGCCTGCCTGGCCCTGGTGCCCGGGGCGTTCGCCGGCCCCGCCGATCTGACCGAACTGCCGCTGGAAAGCCTGCTGGACACCGAGGTGGTCAGCGCGACACGCTTTGCCAGCCAGGTGACGGACGCCGCATCGGCGGTGTCAGTGCTCACTGCCGAAGACATCCGCATCTACGGGCTGCGCACCCTGGGCGAGGTGCTCGACCACATGCGTGGCATCCACGTGAGCCATTCGCTGGACTACGTGTTCCTGGGCGCGCGTGGCACTGGTGGCCAGAGCTTCGCCACGCGGGTCCTGATGCTGGTGGACGGCAACCCACCCCCGGACAATCTGTACGACCAGCTCTACCTCGGTCGCGACGGGCTCATCGACGTGGCGATGATCGACCGCATCGAGTACGCACCCGGCAGCGGCTCGGCCATGTACGGCAACAACGCGCTGCTGGGCGTCATCAACGTCGTGACGAAGCGTGGCCGCGACGTGGCCGGCGTGCAGGTGTCCGGCGCACTGGGGGATTGGTCGCAGCGCACCTGGCGCGTGAGCGCCGGCGGGCGCGAGTCCACCGGGCTGGAATGGCTCGCCTCCGTCACGGGCCACGCCGATTCCGGCCTGCCCTCGCCCCAGATCGGCGACCAGTTCCACCGCAGCATCGCGCACAGCCAGACGGTGCTGCTCAAGGCGCGTTGGGAGGGATTCCACGCCCTGCTGCTCACCGCCCAGCGGGCATCGGCCAGCGACTACCGGGACGAGCCTCCCCCGCAGGCCTGGTACACCACCTACCTGGACCGCAACGAACTGCTGGCCCTCGGCCATGACAGCCAGCCGGCGGACCACTGGCGCCTGTCGCTCAAGGCCCAGGCCGGCCGGTACAGTTACCGGTACCACGACGACGACACGTTGTGGGGGCATTCGCGCCAGCGCGACGATGGTCGGTGGTGGGCGCTGGACAGCCAGGCGGCCTTCGACGGCTGGAAGGGGCATCGCCTGGTTCTCGGTGCGCGCGTGCGTCAGGACCCCCAACAGCACTTCCACACCACGGACTACGACGGAGAAGAGTTCCACTTCGACCAGGCCCGCCGGAGCGCCGGGCTGTCCCTGGAGGACGAACTGGCCCTGGGCGATGAGTGGTCCGTGACCGCTGGCGTGCGCGCCGACCGGCGCGATGGCACGCCCTGGGCCTGGAGTCCGCGCCTGGCAGCGGTCTGGCAGCCGTCCGCGTCGTGGTCGGTCAAGGCATCGCACGGACGGTCGACCCTGTTCCGCTCGGCGGCCAATTCGCCGGCACCGGGGCAGTCCGACGACACCTCGGGCCCCGGCCCCTCTGACGAGACCGTGACCGCCACCACCAGCGAACTCGTGGGCGAGTACCGCGCGGGCCATCTGCGCCTGCTCGGCTCCGTCTACCGCTACCGCGTGGACAACCGTGTCGGCGATGCCATCGACTCCGAATCGACGAATGGACAAGGCGCGGAACTCGAGGCCGAATGGCAGTGGCAAGGGTGGCGCCTGCGGGGCAGCCAGGCGTGGCAAGACCCATCTGCCTCCGCCGGCCAGCTGCTCGTCTACGCACCCCGGCACCTGACCAAGCTGCAGGCCTCGGCCCCGCTGATGGGCGAAGCGCTGCGTCTGAGTGCCACGGTGCGGCACACCGGCGCCTACGAGAACACCATCGGGCGGGTGCCCCCGCGCACCCTGCTCGACCTGACCCTCGTTTCCCAGAAGGCGGTGGATGGTCTCGACCTGCGCATCGGCTGGCGCAACGTGCTGCAGAAGCGCGAGGCGGCCACCGACGAGTACTACTGGGAGCCGCCCCGTGGCTACGCCACCCGCTCGGCCTGGATCGAGCTGACGGGGACGTTCCGATGAGCCGCCCTCTGTCGCGACGCCTGGCCGTGGTGGCGATGGCCCTGCTGTGGCCGGCCGCCTCGGCCCTGGCCCAGGTGGACGAGCGCGCCCTCAAGGCCGCCTACCTGTTCAACTTCATCCAGTTCACGCAGTGGCCCGTGCCGCCGGAAGAACCGTTCCGGCTGTGCGTGCTGGGCCGCACGCCGCTGGACGAGCATCTCGCGCGCCTGGAGGGCAAACCGGTGCTCAACGGCCTGCACGTGAGCATCCGCCACGTGATGCCGCGCGAATCGCTGGCGGGTTGCCACGCGCTCTACGTGGACGACAGCCAGCGGCAGCAGGTCGACGAGGTGCTGGGCCGCCTGGCCGGCGCACCGGTGCTCACCATCACCGACGGGGACGGTCTGGCTGACCGCGGCATGATGATCGAGATCCACAAGCGTGATGCCCGCCTGGGCTTCGAGGTGAACCTGAAAGTGGCCCGCCGCGCCAACATCAACTTCAGCGCCCGCATGCTCAAGCTGGCCAGCTACGTGGCTGGCGGCTGAACGCCCGCCGGACACCTTCCACCATGCGGGCCCTCCTGTCGCTGCAACGGCACACCATCCGCCGCCAGATCACCACCCTCGGGCTGGTGCTGACGGCCGGGGTGCTGCTCGTGTTCGGCGCGGGCATGCTGCTGCACGAGGCGTCCAACCGCCACCAGACGCTGCAGGCCACCTTGACCATCGAGGCGGACATCATCGGCAGCAACAGTGCCGCGGCCATCGCCTTCGGCAACGAGGAGGAGGCCAACGAGATCCTCGCGTCGCTGGCCGCCTGGCCCGACGTGCGGCAGGCCCGCCTGTTCCTGCCGGACGGCCGCACCCTGGGCCGCTATGCGGCGGCCGGTGCGGACGACAGCTGCCACGTGCTGCGGCCCTCGAACGCCGCCATCGGCTTCGACCTGCGCTGGTGCGGGGCGGTGATGTACCAGCCGGTGCGCCTGCATGACCAGATGGTGGGGGTGGTCGCCATCGAGGCCAGCCTCGACTCGTCCTACCGCGCGATGGCCGGCACGCTGGCGTTCAGCCTCGCGCTGGCCATGGTGGCCTTCGTCGCATCGATCCCGCTGTGGCGGCGGGTGGCCGCGCGGGTGGCCGAGCCGCTGAGCCGGCTGGTCGAGCTGACCGACCGCGTCAGCCGGGAGCACGACTTCCGCCTGCGGGCCAACGTGTCAGGCAGCCACGAGGTGGACGCGCTGGCCAGCGGCTTCAACCAGATGATGCACGAGCTGCAGCGGCGCGACGAGCGGCTCACCCACGAGCTGCACCAGCGCCGCCAGGCCGAGCTGCGGCTGAACGACCTGGCCTACTTCGACCCCGTCACCGGCCTGCACAACCGCCACTATTTCCGCGAGCGCATCGACGCGGCCGTGGCCCGCGCCGCGCGCGACGGCGGCCGCGCGGCCATGCTCTACATCGACCTGGACGGCTTCAAGCAGGTCAACGACACCCTCGGCCACGACAGCGGCGACCAGCTGCTGCGCGAGGTGGGCCGGCGCCTGACCGACACGCTGCGCCGCAGCGACGGCGTGTGCCGCCTGGGCGGTGACGAGTTCGCCGTCATCATCGACGACGACAGCGACAGCCGGCAGGTGGAGACCGTGGCCGCCAAGCTGGTGGAGGCACTGGCCATGCCCTACCGCGTGGGCCAGCGCCAGGCGCCGGCCATCTCGGCCAGCATCGGCGCCTGCGTGTATCCCGACGGCGCACGCGACCGCGATGCGCTCATGCGCCGCGCCGACGGCGCCATGTACCGCGCCAAGGAGCGTGGCAAGAACCGCTACTGGCTGCACCACGAGGGCGGGCCCGAGGCGCCCAGCCGCCGCCAGCTGGTGGAGGAGTCGCTGGATGGCGCGCTGGACCGGGGCGAACTGCGCCTGGTCTTCCAGCCGCAGTTCATGATGGGCGACGGCGGCGGCACGGGCACCCCCACCGCGGCCGCGGTCTTCGGCTTCGAGGCCCTGCTGCGCTGGGTGCACACCACGGTGGGGCCGGTGAGCCCGGCCGAGTTCATCCCGCTGGCGGAGACCTCCGGCGCCATCGAACGCATGGGTGAGTGGGTGCTGCGCGAGGCCTGCGAGCATCTGGTGCGGTGGCGACGCCGCCACCCGCATCTGCAGATGAGCGTGAACCTCTCGGCGCGCCAGCTGGCCAGCGACGAGTCCATCGCCCGGCTGGCCCGGGTGCTGGCCAACAGCGGCCTGCCGGCCGGTGCGGTCGAACTCGAGCTCACGGAGTCGCTGCTGGTCGACCGCAGCGAGCTGATGCTGGGTCGCCTGGGCCAGCTGCGCTCGGCGGGCTTCGGCCTGGCCATCGACGACTTCGGCACCGGCTACTCGTCGCTGGCCTACCTGGACAGCTTCCCCATCACCACCTTGAAGATCGACCGTGCCTTCGTGCGCAAGCTGGACGACGGCGAGGCGGCGCACGGCAACGCCATCGCCAGGGCCATCGTGGCCATCGGCGCGGCGCTCAAGGCCGACGTGATCGCGGAAGGCATCGAGACGCCCGCCCAGGCCCAGGCCCTGGTCGACATGGGCTGCCGGCGCGGGCAGGGCTACCTCTTCGCCCCGCCGCTGGACGAACCGGAGGCCCTCGCGCTGCTGGAGCGCGCGCCCAGGCGCCGGCTGTTGCCGGCCTGAGCGCGGCGCCGGCGCTGGCAGGCGTTACCCTGCCAGCCCATGCACACCGCCTTGCTGCGCCGCCTGGACGGCCCCGGTCCCAAGCGCATCCTCGCCTGCGACGGCGGGGGCATCCTCGGTCTGATCAGCATCGAGATCCTCGCCCGGCTGGAAGCCCTGCTGCGTGAGCGCAGCGGCCGGCCCGACGGCGTGCTCGCCGACTGGTTCGATTTCTGCTGCGGCACCTCCACCGGCGCGATCATCGCCACCTGCCTGTCCGCGGGCATGGGCACCGAACAGATCCGCCGCTTCTACGTGGACAGCGGCGAGGCCATGTTCCACCCGGCCGGCCTGCTCAAGCGCCTGCGCTACGGCTACGAGGACGAGCCGCTCGCCGCCACGCTGCGCCAGGCGCTGAACGCGGCGCTGGGCCATCCCGAGGGGGCACCGCCCGCGACGCTCGGCGACCCGGGCCTGCGCACGCTGCTGATGATGGTGCTGCGCAACCACACCACGGATTCCCCGTGGCCGGTGAGCAACCATCCGCGGGCCCGCTACAACCGTCGCGAGCGGCCCGACTGCAACCTCGACCTGCCCCTGTGGCAGCTGGTGCGCGCGAGCACGGCCGCCCCCACCTACTTCCCACCCGAGGTGGTGACACTCGGCGCGGGCAGCCCGAAGGAGCAGACCTTCGTCTTCGTCGACGGCGGCGTCACCACGTACAACAACCCGGCGTTCCTGGCCTTCGAGATGGTGACCGCGGCGCCCTACGGCGTGCACTGGCCCGCCGGGCGCGAGCAGCTGCTCATCGTGTCGGTGGGCACCGGCCACGCGCCTCGTGCGCGGCCCGGCCTGCAGGCCGACGACCTCTGGCTGCTCGACCATGCGAAGAACCTGCCCGCGGCGCTCATGACCGGCGCCAGTGCCGGGTGGGACATGGCCTGCCGCGTGGTGGGCGACTGCCGCTTCGGCCCGCCGCTGGACCGCGAGGTGGGCGACCTCGTGAGCCTGTCCGGCACCGGCCCGCACGGGGCCACCGCCACCTCGTCGGCCAAGCTGTTCAGCTACCTGCGCTACGACCCGGACGTGTCGCGCGCCGGGCTGGATGCGCTCGGCCTGCACGACGTGGACCCGGCCGCCGTGCAGACGCTGGACGGCGTGGCCCACATCGACGCGATCCAGCGCGTGGGCGCCACGTATGCGGCCATGACCCTGCGTCCGGAACACCTGGACGGTTTCGTCTGAGGCCGCGGCCACAATCGACGCCAGCCGCCCGAGCCACCCCTTGCCCGCCCACCATGCCGAGCCCCAAGCCGCCCCCGCCCCCTGCCGATGACCGGCCGCTGTGCTTCGTGGTGCAGGGCTTCGGCATCAAGACCGATTACACCGATGGCCGGCAGCTGGACCTGGACGCGTCCTACGACGTCATCAAGGAGGCGGTGGAGCGTGCCGGCCTGCGCTGCCAGCGCGCCGACGAGATCGTGCACGCCGGCACCATCGACATCCCCATGTACGAGCGCCTGCTGCACGCCGACCTGGTGATCGCCGACCTGTCCACCAACAACCTCAATGCGGCCTTCGAGCTGGGCGTGCGCTACGCCTTGCGGCCGCGCACCACGCTGGTGGTGGCGGAATCGAAGTTCAAGAGCCCCTTCGACGTCAACCACATCGTCATCCGCCGCTACGAGCACCTGGGCCCCGACCTGGGCGCCAAGGAGGCCCAGCGCTTCAAGCGCGAGCTGGCCGCCGCCATCCAGGCGGTGATGGCCGACGCGCGCACCGACAGCCCCGTCTACACCATGCTGCCGGGGCTGCAGCCGCCCCAGGCCACCAGCGATGCCACGCAGGTGGCCACCCGGCCCGGCACCAGCGCCAGGCAATGGCTGCAGCGCGCACAGCAGGCGATGGCGGACGAGGACTACGGCGCCGCCGTACGGGCCTGGACGCAGGTGCACCGCTTCGCCCCCGGCGACCGCCACGCCACCCTGCAGCTGGCCCTGGCCACCTACCGCGCGCGCCAGCCCAGCGAGCAGCGCGCGCTCGCCAAGGCGCAGGCGCTGCTCGCACCGCTGGAGCCCGCGGGCAGCAACGACCCCGAGACACTCGGGCTGTGGGCCGCCGTGCACCGCCGCCTGTGGGAGCTCGATCCCGCCCGGCAGGAGGCGTTCGACGAGGCGCTGCAGAGCTACCGGCGATCGGTGCTGCTCAAGCCCGACCACTACCTGGCCAGCCACCTCGGCAGCCTGCGCCTGGCGCGCGCCGCCGCACTGGCCCGGGCGGCCCAGTTCGGCGAGGCCCACGCCGAATGGGTGCTGGCCGAGCGTGCGTGGCGCGATGCACAGGCCTGGGCGCTGGACGCGGCGGCGCGCCAGGGCCGGCGTGGCGCCGACAGCGGCAGCGGGCGCTTCTGGCGCGCCGTCACGCCCTGGCTGGCCGCCATCGCGCTGGGCGATGGGCCCGCCGAGAAGCGCGCCGCCGCCCGCCTGCGGCCGCTGGAGAAATCGGAGTGGATGCGCCCCACCCGCGAAGCGCACGGGCAGCGCGTGCGGGCGTGGCGGGCGGAACTGCAGTCGCTGCTGCCGGCCGCGCTGGCCGGGCTGGCGCCTGCCGACCCGGCCCGGCCGCCGAATCTGCCGATGCCCTGATCAGGCCGACGTGGGCACCGCGTGCCAGAGCGCGGCGAAGAAGTGGCAGACGCTGCCGCCCAGCACGAACAGGTGCCACACGAAGTGCGCATAGCGCACCCGGTTGTCCAGCAGGTACACCACCGCACCGGCGGTGTAGCTCAGCCCGCCGGCCACCAGCCAGGCCAGGCCGCTGGCGGACATGCGCTCCATCAGCGGGCCGAGCGCCACCACCACGACCCAGCCCATGGCCAGGTACAGCGCCGTGGAGACGAGCGGGTGCTTCAGGCGGTCGAGCAGCTTGATGGTGACGCCGAAAGCGGCCGCTGCCCAGACGATGCCGAAGATCGTCCAGCCCCAGCCGCCGCGCAGCACGCCCAGCGCGAACGGCGTGTAGCTGCCGGCGATGAAGACGTAGATGGCGGCGTGGTCCAGCCGGCCCAGCCAGCGCTTGGCGGCGCTCTCGGGCACGGCGTGGTACAGCGCCGACACCATATACAGCAGGATGGCCGTGCCGGCGAACACGCTGGCGGCCACCACATCGACCGCCCCACCCTGCTCGGCGGCGTAGTACACGAGGATGGGCAGCGAGGCGATGGCCAGCAGCGCGCCCAGGCCGTGGCTCACGGCGTTGGCGATTTCCTCGCCCAGCGTCTGCGGGCGGGCAGCGGAGTGGGAAGGCGAGGCACGGCTCATGCTCACCATGCTAACGCCGGGCGGGGCGCGCGGGAACGCCGCGCGGCGTGCGCCAGCGGGCAGGCGTCACTGCAGCACCCGGAACTCGATGCGCCGGTTGCGCGCGCGGCCTTGCGCGCTGTCGTTCGGTGCCACGGGCCGGTCGGGGCCCACCCCCGCCGTGACGAAGGCGCCGGTCGGCAGGCCCCGGTTCACCAGGTAGGCACGCACCGCGTCCGCACGGGCCTGGGACAGCGCCACGTTGGCCGAGCGCGCCCCCTGGGCGTCCGTGTGCCCCACGATCTCGAACTGGCGGCCAGGCATGCGCTGCAGCACGGGCCAGAGCTGGTCCAGCACCGCCTGGCCCTGCGGCGTGAGCACGGCGCTCGCAGGCTCGAACTCGACGATGCGATTGGCCAGTGCGGCATCGAGCTGCTCCTGCCCGGCAACGGCCACCCGCAGGCCATTGCGCACGGTGTAGGTGGGGTTGGCGATGCGGGTGGACAGCTGGCTCACCACCTGCTGGCGCAGCGCCTCGTTCGGCACGTCACCCTTGATCTGCACCACGTTGCCCTGCACGGCCAGCTCGCCGCGGCTCACCTGCCTGAGCTCGGGCCCCAGCATGCGCTGCACATGCTGGGCCCACTGGGGCGGCGCCACGAGCGCCTCCACGCCGAGTTGGTCCACCACCCGGTCAGCGCCATACAGCTCCTTCAGGCGCCCGACGATGGCCTGCCGCGTGGCCTCGTCCGGCACCACGCCGGCCACCACCACCGGGCCGGGCGGCGACGGTGATCCGGCCCGTGCCTGCGCACCGGCAGCCAGGGGCGCGAGCGGCAGCAGGCCGCCCAGGACGTACAGGCAGCGGCGGGCCAGCGCGGAAACGGGCAGGCACATGGGTCAGCTCCCGAGAAAGGTTTCCTTGAAGGACTCGACCGCCTGGCGCAGGGACAGGCCCTCGTTGGCCAGGTAGCTGGACAGCTTGTGCAGGGGGTACGTCGCATCGAGTTGGTCGTCGACCCAGGCCGCGTCGCGGGTGTCGATGAACAGTTCCCGGCCGGCCGCGGCATCCAGCACCGCGCGCAGCACACGCGCAGAGGCCCCGTCGAACCCCAGCAGGGCCACGGGCGGCTGGTGCGCCGCGGCGACGGGCAGGAACAGGACGAGTTCGAACTCCGCGCGCGCCAGGAAGCCAGCGATCAGCTCCATCCAGAGCGCGGCCACCAGCGACCCGTACAGCGGGTCGGCGGGCAGCGGCAGCAGCAGGCCCTTGTCCAGCGCATGGGTGCCACTGGCCGGCACGGGCTGCAGCAGCAGACCCAGCCCCAGCAAAAGCGTGCGCACATCGACACTGTGCCCCGCCGACTGCAGCAGGCGGGCCAGCGACGCCAGCGTCTGCATCTCGGTGAAATCGCGCCACGCCGCCTCGTAGCCCTCGGCGCAGGCGTCGATGTCGAAGCCCGGGCCGGACAAGGCAGCCAGCACGGCAGGGCCATCCTGCGCGTCGACGGCGGCGGTCGCGACCTGGGCGCAGCGCATCCACGCGCGCCCCAGCGCCAGCGGGCTGCGCGCCAGGAAACGCAGCGGCGGTATCGCCTCCACCCGGCTGGCCACGATGAAAGGAAAGCGGCGCCGGGACTGGTCGCGGCTGGGCACCAGGTGCCCGGCCAGGCCCACCGGGTTGCGAGGCCCCAGCACGGCGAAGTGCGCGGCCGGCGCCCCGTCGTAGACCTCCTTCCAGCGCGGATCGGCCAGCATGGATTCGAGGCCGCCGGTGAGCCACTGGTCGAGTGTGTGGATCACGGCCGGCGAATGGGGGCTGCGCACGAAGTCGCCACGCGAAGGCAGCTTGCCGAAGTACAGCGGTTGAGGATGAACAGACATGCGGTGCGGTGCCTTCAGCTGGCGGCAGACGCCGCGGACACGGCGCGCGCGGCAGCCAGGGGGGCGGGCGCCGGCGCCAGCACGGGCGCATCGGCGCCGACCACGGCGGCCGGCAGCCGGGTGCCCC